>JBQGCL010000228.1:0-9302 GCA_052038485.1 Thermoleophilaceae bacterium
GGTACGGCGAGCGGGTCGCGCTCGCCGGCGTCAGCGCACGTGTCGAGGCCGGGCAGACGCTGGCGGTGCTCGGTGGCAACGGGGCCGGGAAGACCACGCTGCTGCGCGTGCTCGCCGGCCTGCTGCGTCCGCACGGGGGCAGCGCGCGCGTGCTCGGCGCCGAGCTGCCCGAGGAGCGCTGGCAGCTGCCCGGCAAGGTCGGCTACCTCGGCCACGAGCCGCTGCTCTACCGCGACCTGAGCGGCCGCGAGAACCTGCGCTACCACGCCCGCCTGCACGGCGTGCCCGAGGAGCGGGTGGTCGAGCTGCTCGGCCAGGTGGGCATGGAGCGGCGCGCCGACGACCCCGTGCGGGAGCTGTCGCGCGGCATGGTGCAGCGGATTGCTGTCGCCCGCGCGGTGCTGCACGAGCCGCCGCTGCTCCTGCTCGACGAGCCGCGCGCCAACCTCGACCCCGCCGCGGCCGAGCTGCTCGAGCCCCTGATCGGCCGTGCCTCGGGGCGCACACGCGTGCTGGTCAGCCACGACGTCCAGGGAGCGCTCGCGGAAGCGGACGCGGTGCTGCGCCTGAAGCGCGGACGGGCCGTCGAGGCGGACGAGGAGCTGTACGCCTGATGCTGCGCACCGCAAGCACCATCCTGCGCAAGGACCTGCTGCTCGAGCTGCGCACCAAGGAGGCGGTGCCGGCGATGACGCTGTTCACGCTGACCGTCTACGTGCTCTTCCACTTCGGTCTCGACCGCAACTCGCTCGACGGCGAGCTCGCTTCGGGCGTGCTCTGGGTGACGCTGCTGCTCGCCGCCGTGATCGGCGTGACCCGCCTGTTCGCCGTCGAGCGCGAGCAGGGCGGCATCGACGGGCTGCTGCTCGCGCCGGTCGACCGCACCGCGCTGTTCGTCGCCAAGGCGACCGCGCTGTTCCTGTTCCTGGTCGCGGTCGAGCTGGTCGCGATCCCCGCCTACGACCTGCTACTGCTCGGCCCCGGACTGGGCGGCACGCTGCCCGAGCTGCCCCTGATCCTGCTGCTCGGCAACGTCGGCGTCGCCGCCGTCGGCGCGCTGGTGGCCGCGCTCGCGGCCGAGACGCGCACGCGCGAGCTGATCGTGCCGCTGATGCTGCTGCCGCTGCTCGTGCCGCTGCTGATTTCGTGCGCGCAGGCCACCGAGCCGCTGATGCGCTCCGACCAGGCGCCCGAGGACCTCGCCCGCTGGCTGGGGCTGCTCACGCTTTACGATGTCGTATTCGTGCTTGTCTCGGTCGCCGTCTTCGATTTCCTGCTCGAGGACTGATGTATTCCAAGGGCCTCGCCCCGCTCGCAATAGCCACCGTCGTGACCCTCACGGCGGCGTTCACGCTCGTCTTCTTCTACGCGCCGCTGGACGCCGACCAGGGCTTCATCCAGAAGATCTTCTACATACACGTGCCGATGGCGATCGTGGCGCTGGGCGGCTTCGTCGCCGGCGGCATCTTCGGAATCCGGCACCTGCGCTCCGGCGACTCGTCCTGGGACCTGCGCTCCTACGTCGCCATCCACCTGTCGATCATCCTGGGCCTGGGCGTGCTCGTGACCGGCGCGATCTGGGCCAAGGCCTCCTGGGGTCACTACTGGGTCTGGGACGAGCCGGTGCTGGTCTCGTTCCTGGTCGTCGTCCTGCTCTACTGCGTCTACTTCCCGCTGCGCTTCGCGATCGAGGACCCGGAGCGCCAGGCGCGCTACTCGTCGGTGTTCGCGATCGCCGCCGGCGCCTTCGTGCCGCTCAACTTCGCCGCCGTGCGGATGGCGGAGGCCTTCACCCACCCGCGCGTGCTGTCGCAGACGGGCGGCGACCTGCCGGGCGAGATGCGACTCACCTTCTTTGTCACGCTGGCGGGGATGACCCTGCTGTTCGTGACCCTCTGGAAGCTCGAGCTGACCGCAAAGCACGCCTCGATGCAGCTCAAGCGGCTGCGCCGCCGGCGCGCCGAGCGCCGCGAGGCGGTGGCGGCGTGACCTGGCTGGCCGCACCCGCGCTGCCGCTCGACGAGGCCGGCAAGTACGTGGCCGCCGCCTACGTGGTCTTCCTCGCGCTGATCCTGATCTACGTGGCGATCATGGCCACCAAGCTGGTGCGCATCGACCGCGAGCTGACCGAGCTCGCGGAGGAGGACCAGTGACCGGCGAGCTGCTCGCGCTGGGGGCGTCGCACAAGACCGCTGCGCTCGAGCTGCGCGAGAAGCTGGCGCTGCCGACGGGGCGCGCGGCCCGCGTGCTGGCCGAGTTGACCGACCACGACGGCGTGCACGAGGCCGTCGCCCTGTTCACCTGCAACCGGACCGAGCTCTACCTCGTCACCGACGACGCGCTCGAGGCCGAGAACGCGACGCTCGCGATCCTGTCCCGCCAGGCCGAGCTGCGCCCCACCGAGTTGTTCGGTTCGCTCTACTCGCTGCGCGGCCGCGAGGCGGTCGAGCATCTGTTCTCGGTCACCTCGGGGCTCGACTCGATGATCGTCGGCGAGGCCGAGATCCAGGGCCAGGTCAAGCGCGCCTACGAGATGGCGCTGGTCGAGGGCGTCAGCGGTCCGGTCTCGAACCGGCTCTTCCGCGACGCGCTCGCCGCCGGCAAGCGGGTGCGCACCGAAACCGGGGTCGCGCGCTCGAACGTGTCGATCTCGACGGTGGCGGTGCAGCTGGCCGCCGAGTTCCTCGGCGAGCTGGCCGAGCGCCGCGTGCTCGTGATCGGGGCCGGCGAGAACGCCGAGCTGACCGCGCGGGCGCTGCGCGATCGCGGCGTGGAGACGCTGTTCGTCGCCAACCGCCGCTACGACCGGGCGCTCGGCCTGGCGCAGCGGTTCGGCGGGCAGGCCATCACCTTCGACGAGATGCCGCACCAGCTGGAGAAGGCCGACATCGTCGTCACCTCGACCGGCGCGCCCCATCAGATCGTCGGGCGCGAGGAGCTCGAGTTCGTGGCGGCCTCGCGCATGGGCCGCCCGCTCGTGATGATCGACCTGGCCGTGCCGCGCGACATCGAGCCGGGCGTCCGCGACTGCCCCGGCATCGCGCTCTACGACATGGACGACCTCCAACGCGCCGTGGCCCGCAACCTGGACGCCCGCGAGGCCGAAGCCGAGGAGGCGCTTGCGATCGTCCGCCAGGAGGTCGAGCGCTTCGACGAGTGGATCGCCAGCCTCGACGTGGTGCCGACGATCTCGGCGCTGCGCCGTCGCGCCGACGAGGTCGTGCGCCAGGTGCTCGACGAGAACGAGCAGCGCTGGGAGTCGCTTTCGGAGTCCGACCGCGAGCGCGTCGAGGTCATGGCGCGCGCGGTGGTGTCGCGGCTGCTGCACGAGCCGACCGTCCGGCTCAAGGACCGCGGCTCCTACCACTACCTGCACACGCTGCGCGAGCTTTTCGGACTCGATCCGCTCGCGGCGGAGGAGGCTCCCGCCGCCGAGGTCACCGCGCTGGACGCGCGGCGCCGCCGCGGCGCGTGATTCGGGTCGGGACGCGCGCCAGCGCGCTGGCGCTCGCACAGGCGACCTGGGTCGCGGAGCGCCTGGAGGGCGAGGTCGAGCTGGTCGAGATCAGCACCCAGGGCGCGGTTGGCGACAAGTCCCGCTTCGTGAAGGCGATCGAGGAGGGGCTGTTCGCGGGCGAGGTGGACCTGGCGGTGCACTCGGCCAAGGACGTGCCGGGCGAGCTGCCGTCCGGGCTGGCGATCGTGGGCGTGCCCGAGCGGGCCGACCCGTCCGACGCGCTGTGCGGCGCGACGACCCTTCGGGAGCTGGCCGACGGCGCGGTCGTGGGCACGGCGAGCGTGCGCCGCAAGGCGCAGCTGCTGGCGGCGCGGCCCGACCTCGACGTGCGCGAGCTGCACGGGAACGTGGACACCCGCCTGAAGCGCCTCGCCGCCGGTGACTTCGACGCGATCGTGCTCGCGAGCGCGGGACTCGGCCGGCTCGGCCGCGGCAGCGAGGGCGAGCCGCTGGAGGAGCTGGTGCCGGCGCCGGGCCAGGGCTGCCTGGCGCTGGAGGCGCGCGCCGAGGACCAGGCCGTCGCGGCGGCGGCCGCCGCCCTGACCGACCGCGAGGCGCTCACCGCGCTGACGGCGGAGCGGGCGCTCGTCGCCTCGCTGGACGCGACCTGCAACACGCCCATCGGCGCGCAGGCGTGGAGTGTCGGCGAAGCGGACGCGCACGCGAAGGGCGGCCTTCGCCTGACCGCCTTCGTCGGCCTCCCGGACGGCTCCCACTGGATCCGCGACGAGCTCGACGGGGACGCCTCCGAGCCGGCCGCACTGGGGCGTGCGGTGGCCGAGCGCTTGGTCGCCGCGGGCGCGCGCGAGCTGCTCGAAGAGGCGGAACGGGCCGCACTCGACGTACGCTGATCGCATGACGGCCCGACCGGGGCGCGCGACCGTGTGCGCCTGCATCATCGCCCGCAACGAGGAGCAGCGGCTGCCCGCCGCGCTCGCGAGCGTGGCGTTCTGCGACGAGCTGGTCCTCGTCGACTCGGGCTCGCGCGACCGCACGATGGACCTCGCCCGGGCGGCCGGCGCGCGCGTGGTAGAGCACCCCTGGCGCGGCTTCGGCACCCAGCGCAACGTCGCGATCGACGCCGCGACCAGCGACTGGATCCTCGAGATCGACGCCGACGAGCGCGTCACCCCGCGGCTGCGCGCCGAGATCGAGGCCTTCCTGGACTCCCCGCCCGCCGGCGTGGACATCTGCGCCGTCCCGTGCCGCGACCTGTTCCTGGGCGGGCGGCTCGGGCCCTCCTCGAAGTACCCCAAGTACCGGCTGCGCCTGTTCCGGCGGGGCGTCTACCGCCACGACGAGACGCTCGCGGTCCACGAGGGACTGTGGGCGTGGGGGCCGACCCACGCGTTCGAGGGCGACCTCGAGCACGTGCTCGCCGACACGCTCCCGGAGGCCATCCGCGACGCCGCCGCCTACGCGCGCCTCGAGGCCCAGCAGCTCGGCGGAGCACCGGGCGCAGGGGCCCGCATCCGCGGGATCGCGCTGCGGCCGCTCGCGAAGCTCGCCTACCGCCTGGTCGTGGACGGCGGCTGGCGCGACGGCTGGCGCGGGTTCGCGAAGATCGGCCTCGACTGCTGGGCCGACGCGCTCGTCTGGGTGTTCGCGCGCGGCGGCGCGGACAAGCCGGCTCCGGCCCACTATGCCCAGGAGCGCGTGCGGCGCGGGCCGGTGCGCCTGCTGGTGATCGCCTCCGGCGACCACAACCGGCTCGGCGTGGCGCGCTGGCTGATGGGCGCGCAGGAGGCGGGCGCGGATGTCGGGCTGGTCACGGACGCCCCGCCCGATGCCTCGCACGGCCTGCACCTGCGGGAGCTGGAGCGGCTCACGCCCTTGCGGCTCATCCGCGCGCTCGACGCCGAGTTCCAGCTGCGCGGAGTCGACGCGCTGGTCCCGTGGGGGCCGCGTGAGCGGCGACTCGCGAAGCTGTTGCCGCCCGACCTACGGGCCCCTCACCCGTTCGTGGATCCGAGCACCGACCCGGTCGAGGCTGAGCGGCTGGTGCGGGCGGCCACGCGATGAGCCTCGAGGGACGCGACATCGTCTGTCTCGGCTTCGGCGAGTGGGACGCCGAGCTGTGGACGAACCAGCAGCATCTGATGTCGCGCCTGGCGGAGCGCAACCGCGTGCTGTTCCTCGAGTCGCTCGGGCTGCGCCAGCCCCGGCTGGCCGGAACCGACCTGCGCCGGATGGCGCGCCGCGCCGGACGAGCCGTGTCCGGGGCGCGAGCCGTCGACGGGCTGCACGTGCAGTCGCCGCTGGTGGTCCCGATCCACGGGCGCCCGCGGATCAGGACGCTCAACGCGCGGCTGCTGCGCGCCCAGGTCGGGCACACGGTCAAGGCGCTCGGGTTCGAGCGGCCGCTCTTGTGGAGCTACGTTCCGCAGGCCGACTGGCTCGTCGACACGCTCCGGCCCTCGGCGATCGTCTACCACTGCGTGGACGACATCGCCGCGCAGAAGGGCGTCGCCGCCGCCGCCTTCCGGGAGGCGGAGTCCCGCTTCGCCGCCCGCGCCGACCTCGTGCTCGCCTCGGCGCCCGCGCTCGCCGAGCGCATGCGCGAGCTGAACGAGAACGTCTTCTACGCGCCCAACGTGGCGGACACGGAGCAGTTCGCCAAGGCCCTCGAGGTCGGCTTCGTCGACCCCGCGATGGCGGTGCTGCCCGGGCCGCGGCTGGTGTTCACCGGGGCGGTGGTTGCCACCAAGCTCGACCTCGAGCTGCTCGAGGGGGTTGCACGCGCGAGGCCGGATTGGACGATCGCGCTGGTCGGTCCGGTGGGCGCCGGCGACCCGCTCACCGACATATCCGCGCTCGAAGGGCTGCCGAACGTGCACCTGCTCGGCCCCCGGCCGTACGTCGCGCTACCCGAGGTGCTGCGCGGCGCCGACGTCGCGCTCGTGCCGTACGCGATCAACGACCTGACCCGCTCGGTGTTCCCGATGAAGGTCTACGAGTACCTGGCCGCCGGGCTGCCGGTCGTGACGACCCCGCTGCCGGCGCTCGCCGAGGCCACGGGAGTGCTCGTGGCCGCCGACGCCCCCGCGACGATTGCGGCGGTGGAGCGCGCGCTGGCCGACGACGGACAGGCCGCGCGCCGTGCCCGCTCGGCGGCGGTGCGCGAGAACTCGTGGGACACCCGCCTGGCCGAGATCGACTCCTACCTCTCCGGCGTTGCCCGCGCGTGACCCCATCCGCCGTCTGGCCCGCAGGCTGGGCTACGAGGTGCGCCAGTACACGCCGCTGCGCTCGCCGGCGGCCGCTCGCGAGCGCCTGCTCGAGGGCATCGACGTCGTGCTCGACGTGGGCGCCAACGCCGGCCAGTACGGGCAAGGACTCCGCGAGCTCGGCTTCCGCGGCCGGCTCGTCTCGCTCGAACCGGTGGCCGAGGCGTTTGCCGAGCTGGAGCGTCGCGCCGAGGCCGACGGCGCCTGGGAGGCCGTCCGGGTGGCGGCGTCGGACGCCGACGGCGAGATCACGCTCAACATCACCGGGGACTCGCGCAGCAGCTCGGTGCTCCCCCGCAACGAGCGCTTCTCGGACAAGCCGGGCTGGGCGCCCAAGGAGAGCCGCGGTGTGGCGGCGCGCAGGCTCGACGGGATGCTCGGGGAGCTACTGCACCCGAACGAGCGCGCCTACCTCAAGCTCGACGTCCAGGGCTACGAGCGCCAGGTGCTCGACGGCGCCGGAGCGGCGCTCGCCCGCTTCGAGGCGATCGAGATGGAGCTGAGCGTGACGCCGCTCTACGAGGGCCAGCCGAGCCTGACCGAGATGCTGCCGCTGCTGGCCGAGCGCGGCTTTCGCCCCGTCTGCCTGGAGCCGATCCTGCTCGACGACGACGGCCTGCTGATGGAGCTCGACGGGCTGTTCGCGCGCGCCTAGGCGCGCACCAGTTCGTCCCAGTGGTGCGCATGGCCGGTCAGCCGCCGCACCAGCGCGCGCAGGTCGCTCCAGTCGCCGCTGGCCTCCCACGACCAGTGCAGCACGATCGGAATCGGCAGCGCGACTTCGGCGGCGATCGCCCGCTCGGCGGCCGCCGCGACCTCCGGCGAGCGCCCGTAGAACGGCGCGTAGGCCGGCATGTAGATCGCCGGGCCGCGACACAGCGGCGTGCGGTGGAAGCCGAACAACGGCACGCTCTCCGGCCCGCCGCAGACGACCTCGTAGCGCCGCGCCAGGATCTCGTACTGGCGGGCCTCGAAGCGGTTGAAGGGCGGAGCGAACACGCGCGGCCGGATGCCCGCCTCCGCCAGTCGCTCGCCCCCCAGGTCGAGCAGCTCGCGCAGGGCGTCGTCGTCCAGGCCGACCAGCTCGGAGCGGTGCCGGGCGCGCGCGTCGTGCGTGCGGTGGTCGAAGCCGTGCAGGGCGAACTCGACCCCGTCGCCGCACAGGCCGGCGAGCGTCTCCAGCTCGCGGTCGGACAGCCGCCGGCTCTCGGTCCCGCCTGGGTCGAGGTAGTCGCGGGCGACGCCGGGGCTGACCGCGATCAGGTAGGGGATGCCCGCCTCGGTGAGGATCGAGTGGAAGCGGGCGAAGTCGGCGTCGCGCCGGTCGCTCTGCTCGTAGGCCCCGGCGAGCGGGAACTCGTCGACGCGCACGAGGAAGCTCGGCGGGCCGGCCGCATCGGCGCCGAGCACCGCCCGACGGGCCGCGCTCAGCGGGCCGAGGTTGCGGCGCTCGAAGTCGAAGACGCCGCGCTTCATCGCGAGCCGCTGGAGCCGGCGCACCGGCGCCGGCGGCACGGATCGGGTGGCCACCGCGCGCGCCACCTCGGGCCGGTCCAGGTCGCGCTCGAGCACCCGGCCCGCGCGCAGCTCCTCCGCAAAGATCAGGCGCGCGCTGCGCTGAGCGTCGGGGGACATCGTGGCCGCCGCCAGCCCCGCCGCAACGGCAAGGCCGGCGGCGCGAGTTATGGAAACGCGCATCGCCTTGAGTATTTGGCGACCATAATCGCGATCCGGGCCCCGACGCCAGTGCAACGTCGGGCGAGCGACCGCCTAGGCTCCCGGGCCGACGTGAGCACGCTGATCGTCTCCTCCTACATGCCAACCCGCTCCAGCGGGCGCGCCGCGCGCACCTACGGGATCGTCCGCGCGCTCGCCGCCTGCGGACCGGTCGACCTGCTCCACACCGGCTTCGGCGCCGAGACGCCCGACCCGGCCTACGAGGCGCTCGAGAGCGTGAGCCTGCACCCGGTCGCGAACTCGCGCGGTGCGCGGCGGGCACTGACCTGGGCGCGCTCGCGCGCGTCGGGCGTGCCGCGTGCGGTCGCGCGCGGGGTATCGCCCGAGCTGGCCGCCGCGGCGGAGCGGCTGGCGGATGCTCCGGGTCGCAGCCGCGTGATCGCGGAGGACGCGATGGCCGCGGTCGCGCTGCGGCGGCTGGCGCGCCGGCGCCCGGTCATCTACAGCGCGAACAACCTCGAGTCGGCGTTCCGCCCCGGCCGCGACCCGGACTGGGGCTCGCGCCGCCGGCTCGAGGCATTCGAGCGAGACCTGCTCAACTGCGCGGCCGAGACCTGGATGCCCAGCCGCGCCGACTTCGAGGGGGCGCGCCAGCTCGTCCCGACGGCGGCGCTGCGCTACGTCCCGAACGTCGTGGACGTGGCGGCGATCGACGCTCGGCGCGAGCCGGCCGACCCGCCCGAGGCGCTGCTGGTGGGCAACTTCGGCTACGCGCCCAACCGCGAGGGCCTCGACTGGCTGCTCGATCAGGTCATGCCGCGCGTCTGGAAGGACGCCCCGCAGCTGAGGCTCAACCTCGCCGGGCGCGGCTACGAGGCACC
>JBQGCL010000229.1:0-10184 GCA_052038485.1 Thermoleophilaceae bacterium
GGCCTCATCATCTCGTTGTCCTCGTGCTCGACGATGTGGCAATGCCACACGAAGAGCCCGGCCCGGTCGAACAACGCCTTGACGCGCGTGATCTCGTTCGGGTACGCGATCACGGTGTCCTTGCGGCCGCGCTCCCAGCTCTCGGCCGGTCGCATACCGTCATCGCCGATCAGCTGGCGGCCGACGACTTCGAAGGTGACCTCGTGGATGTGGATGGGATGCGCGTCCGCGGTGAAGTTGTGGATCTCCCAGACCTCGACCGCTCCGACGGCCGGGTGCTCGGTGATCGGCTCGTCCCAGCCGAGCGCGACGCCGCGCCCGTCTGGATCGAGCGTGCCCAGGTCGGCCTCGGCGGGCGCGAAGGGCTCCCCGCCGGCGCAGTCGAGCACCACGTTGCCGGCGCGGTCCGTGCTCACCCGAACGGTCGCGGACTCCTGCTCGTTGAGCGAGACCCGACGCATGCCGCTCGCGGGGCCCAGCGGAGCGATCGCCGGGAGCGCCAGCCGGTCGGGCGGGGTACTGGGATCGGTCGTCGTGGCCGCGACCACGCGAAAGCGCATCACCTGCCCGGTGGTTTGCGGATCGGCCGGCTCGAAGTCGACCCCCGGCTCCCCTCCGCCGAAGGGCTCGTCCGGCCCCAGGTTCTGCAGGACGATCTCCGTGCCGGCCGGGATCGTGGTGAAGTCCACGACCACGTCGGCGCGCTCGGCCGGCCCCAGCAGCAGCTCGCTCTGCTGGGTGGGCGCGGGTAGGAAGCCGCCCTCGTTGCCGATCTGCCAGAACGGCTGCCCGTCCGAGAGCCGCAGGATCAGGAAGCGCGAGTTGCAGCCGTTCAGGAAGCGGAGCCGGTAGCGGCGCTGCTCCACGTCGAGCGAGGGCCAGGTGCGGCCGTTGACCACCATCGCGGTGCCGAAGAACTCCGGGTTCCAGATCGGGGCGACGTCGCTGGGCCCGCCACAGGCGGCGGCGGGCATGAATGGGATCCGCAGCTGGGACGTGTCCAGCCCTTCGAAGAACGCGCGGCTGTCGGGGTAGAACAGCCGGCCCTCCTCGGTGAAGGTGCGGTCCTGGATCGCGATCGGGATCTCGACGTAGCCGAGGTCGGGGACGTCGTCCGGTCCGCCGCGCAGCAGGTAGAAGCCCGCCGGCCCCGCGTAGACGTTCGCACGGGTCATGCCGAGCGTGTGGTCGTGGTACCACATCGTGGCGGCGCGCTGGTCGTTGTCGTACTGGAACACCGCGCTGCCGGGCGTCCAGGCCTGGTGGAGCCGGCTCTGAGCCTGCGCGCGAAACGCCTGGTAGAACGAACCCGTGCGGGCGTATCCGGGCGGGATGTCGCGCGCCTTGGGCAGGTACCAGGCCTCGGGGTAGCCGTCGCTGTCCTCGCTGCTGTGGCCACCGTGCAGGTGGGTCACGATCGGGACGGGGCCGCGGTAGGGCGCTTGGTCGCTCCCGTGGTCGTCGCGGCCGTGTGCACCACCGGGCGGGTTGGCCCAATGGAGCGTCTGATCGATCGGCAGCAGGTGGGGCAGGAAGTCGCCGTGCGCGTCGACGAGGCCGTTGATCCACTTCACGCGCACGGGCCTGCGCCAGCGCGCCTCGATCGTGAAGGCCGGGTAGTTGAACGTGCCTGGGCGGTCGGCCGAGCCGTAGCTCCAGACGGTCGTGGTCCCAATGCCCATGCCGCTCGGCAGGATCTGCTGGTCGAACTGCCGAACCGCAAGCTCGTAGTAGTCGACCCCGGCGCCCCTCAACGGCGGCGGGCTCGCCGACAGCGGCATCGCGGGCGGGACGACCAGAGCTGTGACGTACTTCGGGATCGCCCGCGCGTCCAGCACTCCACCCGGTCCCGGCTGCGCCCATGCTCGGCCCCCGCCCAGGCGCCACAGCATCAAGCCGGCCCCCGTCCCCGCTCCGGCCTCCAGCAGACGGCGCCGGGTGATCAGCCGTCCGGGCTGCCGTTCCCCGCGGGGTTGGTGGTGCTCGGCGTCAGCCATTCGCAGCTCCTTTGCCGTCCACGCTGGATGCGGCCCTCGAAGCTACTCCGCAGCCCGACCCTGTCAAGCAGGCGGACCGCTCACGCCTCCAGCAGAAGCGTCACCGGGCCGTCGTTGACCAGCGACACGCGCATGTGGGCGCCGAACGCGCCACCCTCGGCGCCGAGCGCCGCCCGCACCCGCTCGTACAGCGGCTCCGCGACCTCCGGCGGCGCCGCCTCGACGAAGCTCGGCCGGTTGCCCTTGCGCGCATCCCCGTAGAGCGTGAACTGCGAGACGCACAGGATCTCGCCGCCCACGTCGCGGACGGACAGGTTCATCTTGCCCTCGGCGTCCTCGAACACGCGCAGGCGCTCGATCTTCCCGGCGATCCGGTCGGCCCCCGCTTCGTCGTCGCCGACGCGCACGCCGAGCAGCACGAGCAAGCCCGGGCCGATCGCGGCGACCTCCTCCCCATCGACGTCGACCGCCGCCCGGCTGACCCGCTGGACGAGCGCGCGCACTAGCCGAGCGACTCGGCCAGCACCTTGCGCTGGGTGGGCCGCGCCGCCTCGTAGCGGGCGCGCCCCTCGGGCGTGAGGCAGGCGAAGATGCCGCGCCGGTCCTCGGAGCAGATCGCGCGCGTGACGAGCCCCTCGCTCTCGAGCCGTCCGATCAGACGCGAGAGCGCGCTCTGGCTCAGGTAGACCGACTCGGCCAGGTCCTGCATGCGGCGCTGCTCCTTGTCGCCGACGGCGAGCCGCTCGAGCACCTCGAACTCGCTGACACCGAGGCCGTGCTCCTCCTGGAGCTCCCGCTCGAGCGCGCAGCTGACCCGCGCGTGGCGATCAGCCAGCTCGCGCCAGCTCTCGACAAGCGCTGTCTCCGACGCACTCATGGCCGTGGCCATTTTAGCAGGCCTCAGAAACTTTTGCGCTTAACAAAAGATGCACATGAAAAGCTTGCACGTGCATGTAGTCTAGCTTTCATGTCAGTTCCCACACCTTCCACGTCCTCCAACGCAAGCCTCCACTGGGACGCGCGCCGGTGGGGCGCGCTCGTCGTCCTCTGCGGTGTGCTCTTCCTGGACGGGCTCGACGTCTCGATGGTCGGCGTCGCGCTTCCCTCGATCGGCGAAGACCTCGACCTGTCCCCCTCCGCCCTGCAGTGGGTCGTGTCCGGCTACGTGCTCGGCTACGGCGGGCTGCTGCTGCTCGGCGGCCGCTTCGCCGACCTGCTCGGCCGTCGCCGCGTGCTGCTCGGTGCGCTGGCCGTCTTCACAGGCGCCTCGATCCTGGGCGGCCTGGTCAGCGACGGGACGCTGCTGGTCGCGACGCGCTTCCTCAAGGGAGCCGCCGCCGCCTTCACGGCGCCGGCCAGCCTCTCGATCATCACGACGACGTTCCCCGAGGGCCCGGCGCGCAACCGCGCCCTCAGCATCTACACGGCGGTCGGCGCGAGCGGCTTCTCGCTCGGTCTCGTCTTCGGCGGCCTGATGACCGAGATCGGCTGGCGCTGGACCTTCCTGCTGCCCGTGCCGGTGGCGATCGCGCTGTTGATCGCCGCGCCGCGCGTGCTGGCCAAGGACGGTCCGATCGCGCCCGGCGTACGGCGCAGCTTCGACTTCGCCGGGGCGGTCACGCTGACGACGGGCATGCTGCTGCTGGTTCGCACGATCGTCGAGGCCCCCGACACCGGCTGGGGCGACCCCGCGACGTTCGGCGGGCTCGCGATCGCCGCGGCGCTGCTGGCGACGTTCGTCGGCATCGAGCTGCGCTCCTCGAACCCGCTCGTGCGGCTCGGCATCCTTCGGTCGGCCTCGCTGGTGCGGGCCAACCTCGGGATGATGACCATGTTCGGGGCCTACATCGGGTTCCAGTTCGTGGGCACGCTCTACCTCCAGTCGGTGCTCGGCTGGTCGCCCGTCGAGACGGCGCTGGCGTTCCTGCCGGGCGGCCTGCTGGTGGCGTTCGGCTCGCCCCGCCTGGGGCCGCTGGTCGACCGTTTCGGCACCGAGCGGATCATCCTCGCCGGCGCGGTGGCGTTCCTGGTCGGCTACGCGCTGTTCCTGCGGATCGGCGACTCGTTCACATACGCCGGCGTATTCCTGCCGACGATGCTGCTGATCGGGATCGGCTTCGGCCTCTCCTTCCCGGCGTTCAACATGCAGGCCACGGCCGGCATCGCCAACGAGGAGCAGGGGCTCGCCTCCGGCCTGGTCAACACCTCGCTCCAGGTCGGCGGCGCGCTCGGGCTGGCGGTCTCCACCGCGGTGATCAGCGCCAACACCGGCGGCGCCACGCAGGGCGCGGCGCTGATGGACGGGTTCCAGCCGGCGATCGCGGTCGTGACCGCAATCGCGGCGCTGGGCCTGGTGACGGCCCTGACCGGCGTGCGCCTGCTGCGGTCGCGTGAGCCGGAGCTCGCCGTCGAGCGCGAGGGCGCCTAGCTGCGACGATGCCGCCGATGGCGGCGGCGGACGCAATCGACTCCTACCTGAGCGGGCTGCCGGGCCTACGCGCCCGGCGGCTCGCTCGAGGCGAGTGGGGCCTCACCGTGCCGGGCGAGCAGCTCGACGGCGAGCCGCTCGACGTGGGCCTGCGCCTGGCCGACGGCCTGATGCGGGCACAGGCGGTTGCCCTGCACGGGGGCGCCGACCTCGATCCGTGGATGCTGCTCTGGTGGAACCGCCAGACACGGCTGGTGCGCTTCGGCTGCACCCGCTCGCGCGACATCTGGGTGCACGCGGACGTGCCCGCGCAGGGACTCGACGAGCGCGGTGTCGACCGGCTGCTCGGCCTTGTCGTGGAGGCGGCGCTCAGCGTGCGCGGGCTCAGGCAGCCCGCAGGCGCCGGCTGAACGCCTGGTAGTCCTTGCGGTCGGGCCGCATGTTGGCCGCCAGCGCGGCGTGCCGGCGGGCCGCGGCCGTGCGCCCCGTGTTGGCGAGCGCGCGCCCCAGGCAGAAGTGCGCGTAGTCGTTCACCGGGTGGCGCTCGACGACAGCCGCGAACTCCTCGGCGGCCTGCTCGAAGCGAGCCGAGCGGAAGTAGGCACGCCCGAGAGCCTCGCGAATCGAGCTCTTGTCGGGCTCGAGCTCGCGGGCGCGCTCGAGCGGGATCGAGGCGGCCATGAAGTCGCCCGCCTCGAGCAGCTCGCTGCCCTTCTTGAACAGCTCGTAGGCCCCTTCGGTGCTCATCGTTCGCCTTCCACGGTACTCGCGTGCGTGCGAAGCGCCTCCACCTCGTCCAGGATGGCGGCCGCGACGGACTCCTTCGAGCCCAGCGGAACGTGGCGCTCGCCGGCAACGGTGACGATCGTGACCTCGTTGTCGGGCGCGTCGAAGCCGATCTCGGCACGCGAGATGTCGTTGACGACCACCGCGTCCAGCCCCTTGCGCTCGAGCTTGGCGCGGCCGCGCTCCAGCGCGCCGTCGCCGTGCTCGGCCGCAAAGCCGACCAGCGTCTGGCCCGGCTCGCGCGCCCCGGACAGCGTGGCCAGCACGTCCTCGGTCGGCTCGAGCGCCAGCGCCAGGCCGTCGCGTCCGGTCTTCGCGATCTTGTCGTCCAGCGCCGCGCCGGGCCGGAAGTCGGCCACCGCGGCGGCCATCAGCAGCACGTGCGCGTCGGCAAACGCCGCGCGGGCGGCGTCGAGCAGCTGCGCCGCGGTCTCCACCGCGACGACCTCGACACCCGGCGGCGCGGGCAGCGACACGTTCGCGGCCACCAGCGTCACCGACGCACCGCGGCTGGCGGCCTCGGCCGCCAGCGCCACGCCCATGCGCCCGGACGAGCGGTTCCCGACGTAACGCACCGAGTCGATCGGCTCACGCGTGCCGCCTGCGGTCACCAGCACCCGCAGCCCGTCCATCGGGCCGCCGGCCTTGCCGAGCAGGCCCTCGACGGTCTCGAGGATGCGCGCCGGTTCGGCCAGCCGGCCCACCCCCCACTCGCCGCGTGACGCCAGCCGGCCCGTGTCGGGCTCGACGATCGTCGCGCCGCGGCCGCGCAGCAGCTCGAGGTTGGCCTGCGTGGCGGGATGCTCGTACATGTGGTTGTTCATCGCCGGCGCGACCACGAGCGGCGCCGTGCAGGCCAGCGCGGCGCTGGTCAGCAGGTTGTCGGCGAGCCCGTTGGCGAGCTTGGCGAGCGTGTTCGCCGAGGCGGGCGCCACGCAGAACAGGTCGGCGCGCCGCACCAGCTCGAGGTGGGAGATCGGGTCGTGCGAGGGCACTGGCTCGCCCGGGTAGGCGCCGCGGGCCGGGTCGCGCTCGAACTCGTCGACGAGCACCGGCGCGCCGGTGACGCCCTCGAAGGTCGCCCGGCCTACGAACTGGAGGCTGGCAGGGGTCTGCACCACGCGCACGGCGTGGCCGGCGCCGGTGGCGAGGCGGACCAGCTCCACTGCCTTGTACGCGGCGATCCCGCCGGAAACGCCGACCAGGACTCGGGCCACGCGCTCACCGCCCTTCTAGCGGTACCGGTACTTGATCTTCCCGGCTGCGACTTCCTCGAGCGAGATCTTGAGGTAGTTCTTCGAGCCCGTCTCGACCATCGGAGGCGGGTACTCGTCGAAGGTCCCCTCGCCGAGGTTGTGGTAGTAGGAGTTGATCTGCCGGGCCCGCTTGGCGGCAACGAGGACGCACGCGTAGTGCGAGTCGACCTGGTCGAGCAGCTTGTCGAGGCGCGGTTTGATCACAGCGAAGACATGGTAGCGGCAACTTCGCTGAGCTCCTGCACGGCGCGCTGCACGTCGTCGTTGACGATCCGGTGGTCGAACTCGCCGGCGGCCGCCAGCTCCTCGCGGGCGGCCGCGAGGCGGCGCTCGATCTGCTCGGGCTGATCTGAGGCGCGACCGGTCAGGCGCCGCTGGAGATCCTCGAACGACGGCGGCTCGATGAAGACGAGTTTCGCGTCCGGCAGCGCCTCGCGCACCTGCCGCGCCCCCTGGACGTCGATCTCGAGGACGATCCCCCGCGCCGGCCTCGAAAGCTCGCTTTTCAGCGTTCCATAGCGGTTTCCGGCGTATTCGGCGTGCTCGACGAACTCGCCCGCGGCGACCCTGCGATCGAAGTCCTCCGCGCTCAGAAAGTGGTAGTCGACCCCGTTGGTCTCCCCTGCGCGCGGCTCGCGCGTCGTCGCCGACACGGCCAGCTCGAGCCCGGACACGCGCTCCAGCAGGCCCTTGATGAGCGTGCCCTTGCCCACGCCGGACGGACCGGTGATGACCAGGATCGGTGTGCTCATCCGCCCCGCGGCGCTAGCGGCGCAGGAACGAAACGAGCTCGTTGCGCTGGCGCTCGGACAGCCCGCCGATGGTCTTGCTCGGCGAGATCCGGCAGTGCGTGAGGATGCGATTCACCTTCACGCGCCCGTACTTCGGCACCGCCAGCAGCAGGTCGAAGACCTTGGCGGTGAGCAGGTAATCGGGCGGATCCAGCAGCAAGCCGTGGATCTGGGCGCGCCCCGCCTTCAGGTCGCGCTTCAGGCGCGCACGCTGGGTGCGGATCTCGTTGGCGCGCTTCAGAGCGTCCATTCTCTGGGTGAGAGAGCGTTCTGGAGCCAACCCCGCCGTTTGAGTCTTGGCGGGCGTCTGGGGGGCGGCCGGCATGGGCGGCGATAGTACACGCTCGCGCCCGACAGTCCACGCTCCAGACGCAAAAAATCCGCGAATTCAGCTGGACCTCCACCTAAGCTTCAGGGTGGTTCGGGGGACTTGAGCGTATTGTCTTGCTTTGCAGGGGTTTTCGGTAAGGCACCATTGTCGTAATTGCGAAGTACCCGAGATCTCCCCGCATCTTCCGGGGAAAGGACGGTAGTCGGTCCCCCGGATGGGGTCGCTCACCCGTCCCGCTGGGGACGGAGCCGCGATAACGAGTCTCAGGCGACCGAGAGCTCGCCCAACTCGGCGGCGATCCGCAGGCCGGCGGCCGGGTCGCGGAAGTTCTCGGTCCCGACGGCGACGCAGACCGCCCCGGCGGACAGGAAATCGCTCGCGTGCCGCCCGCCGGCGACGCCGCCCATGCCGATCGCGGGGATCTCGACAGCCGCGGCGACGGCAGCGACCTGCTCGAGCGCGACCGCACGGACCGCCGGGCCGGAGACGCCGCCGGTGGTTCCGCCCAGCCAGGGCCGGCGCGTGCGCGGGTCGAGCGCCATGCCCTTGAGCGTGTTGATCAGGGAGACCGCGTCGGCGCCGGCCTCCTCCGCGGCCGCCGCGACCGCGGCGGGATCGTTCGCATTGGGCGTCAGCTTCACGATCAGCGGCCTGTCGGTCAGCGGCCGGACGCGCTCGACGGCGCGGGCGGTCTCGGCCGGGTCGGCGCCCATCACGAGCCCGGTCTCGACGTTCGGGCACGACACGTTCAGCTCGAGCAGGGCGACCTCGTCGCGCTCGCCGACCCGCTGCACCAGCTCGGCGAGCTCGTCGCGGCTGAAGCCCATCACCGACACGATCAGCGGCACCGGCAACTCGGCCAGCTCGGGGAGGTCGTGCGCGAGAAAGCCGTCGAGGCCCTTGTTGGGCAGCCCGATCGAGTTGATCAGGCCGGCGGGCGTCTCCCACAGCCGCGGCGGCGGGTTGCCCTGGCGCGGCGCGAGCGTGATCGTCTTCGACACGAACGCGTGGAAGGGGAAGCGCTCGAGCAGGGCGTCGCCGAAGGCGCGCCTCGCTGCGATCGCGTCGAACGTGCCGGAGCCGTTGAGGATCGGGCCGGCGAGCGGCACGCCGCAGAGGTCGATCACAGCGCGCTCTCCAGCACGTCGGCGTCCAGCACGGGGCCGTCGACACACAGGCGCACGTAGCCGTCGCGCGTCGGCACCACGCAGCCGAAGCACGCCCCGAAGCCGCAGGCCATGCCCGACTCGAGCGCGAGCTGGGCCGGCGCGGCGCGCTCGGCGCAGGCCAGCAGCACCGCCTCGAGCATCGCCGGCGGGCCGCACGCGAACACGGTGGCCGCGGGGTCGGCGTCGAGCTGCTCGCGCAGCAGGTCGGTCACGAGCGCCTGGCGCCCGGCCGAGCCGTCGTCGGTCGCCACCGCCGGCTCGCCCCCGAACAGCGCCGCCGCCTGGGCATGCGCCGCGGAGCGGAAGCCGAGCAGGACGGGCGCCTCCCCGCCCAGCTCGTCCTGCAGGCACAGCAGCGGCGCCGTGCCGATCCCGCCGCCCACCAGCAGCGGGCGCGTCCCCTCGCGCGGGGGCCGCCAGCCGATCCCGAGCGGTCCGACCAGCTCGAGCCCCTCCCCCGGCCTCAGCTCGGCCAGCCTCGCGGTGCCCGGGCCCACGACCTCCAGCAGGAAGCTGAGCTCGCCCTCCTGTACGCGCGCGTAGGAGAAGGCGCGCGGGAGATAGGGCCGCTCGTCCGCGCCGCCGCCCCACCGCGTGGCGGTGCTGAGCATGTAGAACTGTCCCGGCCGCGGGTCCGCCGGTCCGCCGCTGTCCAGCGCGCGGACCACGTGGTAGGCGCCCAGCCGTTCGACGCCCGTGACGTGGGCGGTGCGCCGCGCGGGCGGCGCGAGCGTCCGCGGCTCAGTCGATCTCAGTGCGATCGGCCTCCCGCGCGAAGCGGCCGCTCGGAGCGCTAGCGCCGGCGCCGTCGTGCAGCTCCTGGAGCGAGATCACGCCGGTCTCGCCGCTGCGGCTGGCGCGGATCGCGCGCTGCGCCGCGCTGGCACCCGACAGCGTCGTGATGCAGGGGATCCCGCGCGCCACGGCGGCTCGGCGGATCTCGTATCCGTCGGCGCGCGCACCGGACCCGGTCGGCGTGTTGATCACCATGTCCACCTCGCCCGACTCGATCCGGTCGACCACGTTGGGCGATCCCTCGGACACCTTCATCAGCCGCTCGACCGGCACCCCCATGCGCCGGATCGCCTGCGCCGTCCCACCGGTCGCGAGCACGCGGAAGCCCATGTCGTGGAAGGCGCCGGCGATCTGCGTGGCCGCCGACTTGTCGCCATCGGTGACGCTGATGAACACCGATCCCGAGCGCGGCAGCTCGGCGCCGGCCGCCGCCTGAGCCTTGCCGAACGCCGTGGGGTAGTCGGCCGCGACGCCCATCACCTCGCCGGTCGACTTCATCTCGGGGCTGAGCAGCGCGTCGGCGCCCGGGAAGCGTCCGAACGGCAGCACAGCCTCCTTGACCGACACGTGACGGGGCGCGCGCGGGATGTCGAGCGGGATGTCGGCCAGCCGCTCGCCCAGCATCAGGCGG
>JBQGCL010000230.1:0-2084 GCA_052038485.1 Thermoleophilaceae bacterium
GTTAAGCCGCCACCCGGACTCGAACCGGGGACCCCATCTTTACGAGAGATGTGCTCTACCAGCTGAGCTATGGCGGCAGGGCAGGGCTCAACGATAGCCCGCCCGGCCTTACCCAGGTATGCGGATCGTCGTGGCCCGCTCCCCCCTGCGCCGGCTGCTCGGCCTCGCCCTGCGCGGGCGGCCGCCCGCCTACGCGCTGCTCCTGCCGCGCTGCCGAAGCGTGCACACATTCGGCATGCGGTTCCCGCTGGACCTCGTCTGGCTGGATCGCGACGGCCGGCCCCTCAGGGTCGACGAGGCGGTCCCGCCCTGGCGAGTGCGCTCGTGCCGAGCGGCCGTCGCCGTCCTCGAAGCTGGAAGAATGCCCGCCATGGCCGAACCCCAGCGCAACCGCTTCGCGGCCGCGCTCAACCCGCGCGTCCCGATCTACCGGGACACCTACAACGAGTACTTCGTCCTGGTCCTGTCCGCCGGCGGCGCCGCGGCCGGCACCCAGGTGCCCCTCTACATCGTCATGGCGATCACCGGCATCTGGAACGTGGGCGTGTTCGTCGCGGCGTGCGTGATCTTCGAGCTGGCCGTGATCTTCGGCCTCGCGCGCCCCCAGATGGAGCCGCGCGAGCGAGTCGGCTGGGTCGTCCTCTGGGGCACCGTGACGGCGCTGATGGCGCTGGCGTTCTACTACCTGGTGGCCGAACCGACGCTCTGATTACGCGGGAGCCGCGTCGGCGAGGATCGGGGACGCCCGGAAGCCCTTGACGATCAGGTAGATCGCGAACGCCGCCTCGAAGGCGCCCTCGGGCACCGAGAAGAGGGCGTGCAGACCGTCCTGCTCGTAGACATCGAACAGGACCGCGATCGCCGACAAGAAGATCAGCGGACCGCCGATGACGCCGAGCATCGCGAGTCGTGGCGGCATCAACCCGGTGCGGTACATCAGCCACCCGAGCAGGATGCCGTTGACGCCGACGCAGAACCCGGGCCCGAGCAGGAACGTCCAGTCGTGGATCGCGACCAGGGTCCGCCCCGCGACGTCGAGCGAAGTTCCGTCGGCGCCGATGGACGCCGCAAGGTCGTCGCGCAGAGTGACGACGGAGAGCAGGCTGATCGCCCCGACCCCGATGATGGTCGCCTCGATTGTGCGCGAGGCGACGTAGCTGAGCGAGAGCGTTTCGCTGTATCGCCTCAGGATCGGAAACATCACGACCGCCGTGCCGACGTTGCCGATCATCAGGAAGATCTCGAGCAGGGCGCCCAGCGTGATTCGGGTGTCGTCGCCGGCGCCGAGGATGTAGCCGGTGTCGTTGAGCACCGGGTCGTACAGAATGAGCGCGGCGGGGATGGACGTGAAGAACGTCGAGGCCATCAGCCAGCCGGCGATACGGGCCCTTTGGCGCTGTTGCGGTGACTGCTCGACGGCTTGCCCCATTTGAGGGCGAGGACCCTATCTGAGGACGCAGACGACACCCGTTCGATCCGCGACCGTAGGCGTACCATCCCGCCCGATGTCGCAGGAGAACGTCGACAAGGCCCGCAACTTCATCGAGGCCTACAACCGGCGTGACTTCGACGCCGCGCTGAGGGACTTCGATCCGGAGATCGACTGGGTGCTGCCGGACCGGCAGAGCTCGGACTCGGGCCGCGGCACGGCCGCCGTGCTGCGCTTCTTCGAGGACATCGAGGAGACGTTCGACGACCTCTGGCTGGAGGACCAGGAGTACGTCGACGGGGGCGACCTGGTCGCCACGCGGCTGCGCCATCACGGTCGCAGCAAGAGCGGCATCGAGCTCGATACCGAGCTGTACCACCAGGTCGCCACCTTCAGCGACGGCGTGATAGTGCGGATGGAATACGTCGCGTCGTGGCCGGAAGCGCTGGAAGCGCTAGCCCGGTGAGCCCGCCAGCGCCGCCAGCCTGAGCCCCAGCGCGCTCAGCGCCAGGTCCTCGCTCACGTTCAGCTCCAGCGCCTGGCGCGCCTCCTCGCAGCGCTCGGCCGCCTCGCGCAGCCGGCGTGGGTCGCGCGCCCGGGCCCGCTCCGCCAGCGCCCCCGCCCGATCGCTCGCCAGCACCGCCTCGGGCGCCTC
>JBQGCL010000231.1:0-2629 GCA_052038485.1 Thermoleophilaceae bacterium
GTCGGCGCGCGACGCAACAGCCGGTTCAGCCAGCTGCTCCAGCACGCGCGGCAGATCGGCCTCGGTGATCAGCACCTGACGGGCCTTGGAGCCCTCGTAGCCGGAGATCACGCCGCGCCGCTCCATCATGTCGATCAGCCGGCCCGCGCGCGTGTAGCCGACCCTCAGACGGCGCTGGAGCATCGACGTCGAGGCCGTGCCCATCTGGATCACGGTGGCGATCGCGTCGGCCAGCAGGTCGTCCTGGTCGGGGTCGAAGTCGCCCTCGGGCCCGTCGCCGTCGGCCTCGCTCTCGACAGCCTCGAGCAGCTCCTCGTGCAGCTCCGGCTCGCCCTGGCGGCGCCAGTGCTCGGTCAGCTTCTCGATCTCCTCCTCGGCGATGAACGCGCCCTGGATGCGCGCCGAGCGCGACTCGCCCGACGGCCGGAACAGCATGTCGCCCTGGCCGAGCAGCGACTCGGCGCCGTTCTGGTCGAGGATCACGCGCGAGTCGGTCTGCGACGACACCGCGAACGCGATCCGGGCCGGCACGTTCGCCTTGATCATGCCGGTGATCACGTCGGCGCTCGGGCGCTGGGTCGCCAGCACCAGGTGGATGCCGACCGCGCGCGACTTCTGCGCGAGCCGGATGATCGAGTCCTCCACGTCGGCCGGGGCGACCATCATCAGGTCGGCCAGCTCGTCGATCACGCAGAGGATGTACGGCAGCGGGCGCTCGCCCTGCTGGGCGCGCACCCGGTTGAGCTCGACCAGGCTGCGCGTCTTGGCCTTGCTCATCACGCCGTAGCGCTCCTCCATCTCCTTGATCAGGTTGGCGAGCACGTTGGCCGCCAGGCGCGGCGAGGTGACGACCGGCGTCAGCAGGTGCGGGATGCCCTCGTAGTGGTTGAGCTCGACGCGCTTCGGGTCGACCAGCACCAGCCGGACCTCGTTGGGGTCGGCGCGCAGCAGCAGCGACGACAGCATCGCGTTCACGCAGCCCGACTTACCGGAGCCGGTGGTGCCCGCGATCAGGATGTGCGGCTGCTTGGCCAGATCGGTGCCGATCGCCTTGCCCGCGATGTCCTTGCCGAGCCAGACCGACAGCGGCGACCAGCCCTTGGGCGCCTCCTGGAAGACGTCGCCGAGGTGGACCATCTTGCGCACCCGGTTGGGCACCTCCACGCCAACGGCCTGCTTGCCGGGGATCGGCGCGAGGATGCGCACCTGCTCGGCGGCCAGCGCGTAGGCGAGGTCGTCCTTGAGCTGGGCGACCTTCGACATCTTGATGCCCGGCGCCAGGCGCAGCTCGTAGCGGGTCACGTGGGGACCGGTCACAGTGCCGATCACGCGCGCCTCGACGTTGAAGTGGCTGAGCGCCTCGGTCAGCGCGGCGCCGACGCGCTCGATGCTCTTGGTGTCGACCTTCTGTGCGCCGTTGGAGCGCTTCAGGAACGACGGCTTGGGCAGCCGGTACTCGTAGTCGTCGGCCTCGGTGACGTTCGAGCGGCGGTTGCCCATCGGCGTGAGCTCCTCCTGCTCGGGCTGCGCGTCGGCCTCGGCGACCGGCTCGGGCTGTGGCTCGGCTTCGGGCTCGGGCCAGGGCTCGTCCTCGGGCTCCGGTTCGGGCTCGGGCTCGTCCTCGAACAGGTCCGGGTAACGCTCCTCGCCGTCGAGCGCCGGGGCCTCCACATGCGTCGCGCGCACGACCGGCTCCTGGTTCTCGGGCTCGGGCGGCTCGACCGGCTCCGGCGGCGGGATCGGGTCGCCGGGGAGCGGCGCGGTGGCGACCGTCGAGACGCCTCGCACGCGCTGGGTCGTCGTGGCGGCGGCGTCGCGCGTGGCCTGCACCACGCCCGCGATCGACGCGCCTGTCACGAGCAGCACTCCGGCCAGCAGCAGGAACACGAACAGGATGTGCGAGCCGGCCTCGGAGAAGAGCTTGGACGAGACCCAGAAGAGCGACTCGCCGACCAGGCCTCCGTGCTCGCGCAGGTAGGCGGCGTCGAGGAAGCCGTCGCGCGGGGTGTCGCCGGGGCCGAGCCCCAGCGAGCCGGCCGCCAGCCCGAGCGTCAGCGCCGCCGCGAGGCAGAGCGCGCCGGTCTTGAGCGGGTGCACCGCCGGCAGCATCGGCCGGATCACGATCGCGGCCCCCGCGGCGAACAGGGCCACCGGCGCCAGGTAGCCGGCGCCGCCGAACAGGAACAGGATCCCGTCCGCCATCGCCTCGCCGACCTCGCCGCCGGCCCAGTCGAAGTAGAACACGCACGCGAAGAAGGCCGCGGAGGCGACCAGACCCAGGCCGATCACGTCCCACTGGTTCTGCTCCAGGTGCGGCAACTCGAAGGGCGGCCAGGACCCTCGCGATCGGCGGCGCTTACGGCGACGGCTTGCCATCCAAGGGGATTTCGACGGAGGAGGCCTCTGCCCTCCCTATCCTGAGGGGCATGTCGGGGCGCCCACGAGTGCTGGTCGTCGAGGACGACACGGACATCGCCGGCGTGCTGCGCCGCTCGCTCGACAAGGAGGGCTACGACGTGCGGCTGGCCGGCGACGGCGAGGCCGCCATCGCGGAGGCCGGCGTGTTCGAGCCGGATGCCGTGGTGCTCGACCTCGGCCTGCCCCGCCTCGACGGCGTCGAGGTGTGCCG
>JBQGCL010000232.1:0-1664 GCA_052038485.1 Thermoleophilaceae bacterium
GTCCCGCTGACGCCGCCGGCGGGCATCCTCGGGGAGCAGGACTTCGTCGATGCGATCGTCCCCCGGCTGCTCAACGAGCTGGCGTCGCTCGAGAGCGACGTCGTGCTGGTTCTGGACGACTACCACGTGATCACCAGCTCGACGTGCCACCGGTCGGTCGAGCTGTTCCTGACCCGGGAGCCCGCCAACGTCCACATCGTCGTCTCGAGTCGCGTCGACCCGCCGTTCCCGCTCGGCACGCTGCGCGCTCGGGGCGAGCTGCTCGAGCTGCGTGAGGCCGACCTCGCTTTCTTGGCCCTGTAGACCAGGCGGTTTCTAAACGACTCCCTCCGACTGGGGCTGTCGCCCCGCGCCGCCTCGGCCCTGCACGAGCACACGGAGGGGTGGCCCGCCGGGCTCTACCTCGCGTACCTCTCGCTGCGGGACGAGGGCGATCGCGAGCGCGCGGTGGCCGGCTTCGGTGGCTCCACGCGCCACGTCAGCGACTACTTCAAGGAGGTCGCGCTCGATGCGCTGGCGCCACCCGTGCGCGACTTCCTCGTCGAGACGTCGATCCTCGAGCGGATGTCCGGCCCGGTCTGCGACGCCACCATCGGTCGCAGCGGTTCCGCCGAGCTGCTGATCGAGCTCGAGCGCGGGAACCTGTTCCTGACGGCGCTGGACGATCATCGCGAGTGGTACCGCTATCACCACCTGTTCGCGGACCTGCTGCGCGCCGAGCTCCAGCGGCGCCCGGTCGAGCGGCGCCGGGAGCTCCACCGCAACGCGTTCGCCTGGCTCGGCGACGCAGGGCGCGTGGGCGAGGCGATCCGCCACGCGGTCGAGGCCGGCGAGATCGAGACGGCCGCCCGACTCGTTGTCGAGAACTACCTGTCGACCATCGAGTGGGGCGGGTACGCCACGGTGGCGCGATGGCTCGAGGCGTTCCCCCGCCGCGTGGTCGCGGGCGACGCGCGGCTGTCTGTCGTCGAGGCCTGGGTGGCGAGCTTCCAACGCCGCCGTGACGCCGCCCAGGCCGCACTCGAGAACGCCCTCGATGCCGGCTACGAGGGCCCGCTCCCCGACGGCACGAGCTCCATCGAGGCGACGGCCGCGCTGCTGCGCGCCGGGTTTCCCTGGGGCAACGTCGGCGAGATGTTGACGGCGGCGCGGCGCGCCTTCGAGCTGGAGGGCCACCGCGAGTCCATGTGGCGCGTGACCGTCCACGTCCAGCTCGGCTGGGCGCTCGCGCTCGCCGGCCACTTCGACGAGGCCCGTCCCCTGCTCGAGCGGGGGGCGGTCCTGGCCCCCCGCACCGAGCAGTGGCTCAACGCCGTGGGGGCCGACTGCCTCCTCGCGTACGTCGACCTCGAGGACGGCGATGTCCGGTCGGCCGAGCGATGGGCACGGCGGGCGATGGAGGTCGTCGACTCGCAGAGCCTCGCCGACACGGCGACGGGGGCCTGGGCCGCAGCCACCTTTGGCGCCGTGCTCGCTCGAGGCGCGGACCGGGACGAGGGCGAGCGGCTGCTGACCTTCGGGATCGACCGCATGCGCACGGGCTCGGAGCCGGTGCTCGTGGTCCAGGTGCTGCTGGCCCTGACCGACGTGCTCGCGGCGCGGGGCGGCACCGACGAGGCGCGACTGACGCTCGGCGAGGCGAAGGAGATCATCGATGCCTGTGT
>JBQGCL010000233.1:0-7559 GCA_052038485.1 Thermoleophilaceae bacterium
ACGTTCGTCAAGACCTTCCTGCGCACCTATGCGGAGGCCCTCGGCCTCGATCCGCAGGTCCTGGTCGAGGACTACCGCGCCACGTACGAGTCGCGCGAGGAGGTCGAGCAGCTCCAGCCGCTGGGGCCCACCGCGGTCGCCCGTGACCGGCGGCGCGGGCCCGGGCCGCCACGCGGCCCCTGGCTCGTGATCGGCCTGGCGGTCCTGGCGGTGGTGGGTGCGCTGCTCGTGATCGGCCTGGTTGGAGGCGACGAGGAGGGCGGGGGAGGCGACGGCGAGCAGGCCTCCGGGACGACCACCGAGGAGACGACGCCGAAGACCGAGACGCAGCAGGAGAAGCCGGCGCCGCCGAAGCGGGTGGTGCTGCGGATCGTGCCGGCCAACGAGGTCTACGTGTGCGTCGACAGCGGCCCGGGCACGGAGATTCGCTTCAACGGCATCATCTCCGACCCGCAGACCTTCCGCGGGCGCAGGCTGCGGGTGAACCTGGGCAAGACCGACGTGCAGGTCACCAAGAACGGGAAACCCGTGCAGATCGAGCCGGGCCCCGAGGCGGTCGGCTTCGCGTTCACGCCGAGCTCGACCAAGCCCATCCCCCTGGGCGACCGTCCCTGCGCCTAGTGGGCGCCCGCGCGGGCATAGTCGTGACCGGCACCGAGGTGCTGACCGGCCGCGTGCGCGACCGCAACGGCCCCTGGCTGTCCGACCGGCTGCTGGAGCTGGGCGTCGAGCTGGCCCACATCACGATCTGCGGCGACCGCCCGGGCGACATGACCGCGCAGCTCGCGTTCATGCGCGACCAGGGCGTCGACCTCGTCGTCACGAGCGGCGGGCTCGGGCCGACCGCGGACGACCTGACGATCGAGACGGTCGCCGAGTTCGCCGGGCGCCGGCTGTTCCTCGACGAGGCGCTCGAGGAGCGCATCGCTGAGATCCTGCGGCCGCTGATGAAGCGGTTCCGGCACCTCGACTTCGACGCGGTGCGGGCCGCCAACCGCAAGCAGGCGCTGGTGCCCGAAGGGGCGCACGTGATCGACCCGGCCGGGACGGCACCGGGGCTCGTGGTGCCGGGCGAGCCGACGATCGTGGTGCTGCCCGGCCCGCCACGTGAGCTGCACGCGATGTGGCCGCAGGCGGTCGAGACCGAGGCGTTCCAGGAGGCGATCGGCGGCCGGACCGAGTATCAGCAGCAGACGCTGCGGCTGTTCGGGATACCGGAGTCGGAGATCGCGGAGACGCTGCGCGTTGCGGAGGGCTCGGTGAAGGGGTTCTCGGGGCTGGAGATCACCACCTGCATGCGGCGGGCCGAGATCGAGATCGTCACCCGCTGGGAGCCGGACGCGCAGCCCGCCTGGGACGCGGTGCGCGGGCTGATCGAGGAGCGCCACGCGCGCACGCTGTTCTCGGAGGACGGGTCGACTGTCGACGAGCAGGTCGCCGGGCTGCTGGCGGGGCGCTGGGCCGCGGTGGCCGAGTCGTGCACGGGCGGGCTGATGGCGGCCCGGCTGACGGAGCGGCCGGGATCGTCGGAGTACTTCGCCGGCGGGGTCACGAGCTACTCGAACGAGGCGAAGGCGGGGTTGCTGGGCGTCGACCCGGGGCTGATCGAGCGGCACGGTGCGGTGTCGCTCGAGGTTGCCGAGGCGATGGCTGACGGGGCGCTGGCGCGCTTCGAGGCCGACACCGCGGTGGCGATCACGGGCGTGGCCGGGCCGGGCGGCGGGACCGAGGCCAAGCCGGTCGGATACGTGTGCTGGGCGGTCAAGCTGGCCGACGGGTCGAAGCTGGTCCGCGACGCGCGGCTGCCGGGCGACCGCGCCGAGGTTCGCGACCGCTCTACGACCGTCGGCATGCACCTGCTGCGGCGGGCGCTGCGCGGGGAGGACTTCGACATCTGAGCGGGCCCCGCGCGCGCATGTTCGTGGCACTCGACCTGCCCCCGCTGGAGCGCTCCGAGCTGGCCGCGTGGCGCGACGCGCTGATCCACGGCCGCACCGACCTCCGGCCGGTCCCGGAGCAGGCACTGCACGTCACCCTCGTGTTCCTGGGCTGGCAGGACGAGGGGGCGGCCGAAGCGATCGCCGAGGCGGCCTTCGGCGGGGCGGCCGCTTCGCCGACCACGCCGTTAGCCGCGCCCCGCTTGACGCCCGCGGGCGTGCGGCCGCTTCCGCCACGCAACCCACGCCTGTTCGCGCTCGACCTCCGCGACTTCGAGGGGCGGGCGACAGCGCTCCAGGGGCGCGTCTCGGACGCGCTCGAGGCCGGCCGCTGGTACCGCCCCGAGAAGCGCCCGTTCTGGCCGCACATCACGCTCGCGCGCGTGAAGCGAAACGCACGTCGCGTCCCGCCGCTGCCGGACACCCCCGAGCCGCCACCGGACTCCTTCCCGGCCGCCGCATTGACGCTCTACCGCTCCACGTTGCGCCCCCAGGGCGCGCTGTACGAGCCGCTGGCGCGCCTGGAGCTCATGTGAGTCGCGTCCACCGCGCCGCCGCGCAGGGCTTTGCCCGCTCCGCCGACGCCTACGAGCGCGGGCGGCCCGGATACCCGGACGAGGCGATCGGCTTCGTGGTCGACCGGCTGCCGCGGGGCGCCACCGTGCTCGACCTGGCTGCCGGAACCGGCAAGCTGACGAGGCCGCTGCTGGAGGCGGGCCTGGACGTGGTCGCCGTGGAGCCGGTGAAGGAGATGCGCGAGGGGCTGCCCGCGGCCGCGCGGGCCCTCGACGGCACCGCGGAGGGGATCCCGGTCGAGAGCGGCTCCTTGTCGGCGGTGACCGTCGGCCAGGCGTTCCACTGGTTCGACGGCGACGCCGCGCTGGCGGAGATCGCGCGGGTTCTCCACACCGATGGGCTACTCGCTCTGTTCTGGAACCGCCGCGTGGAGTACGACCCGGTGAACCGGGCGATCGACGCGATCGTCGACCCCCACCGCGGCGATGTGCCGACCCACCGCGGCGACCGCTGGCGTGCGGCTTTCGAGCGCACGCCGCTGTTCGGGCCGCTAGAGGAGCGCGTCTTCGACAACGCCCAGCGGCTCGACGCCGACGGGCTGGAGGCTCGCGTCGCTTCGATCAGCTTCATCGCCGCGCTGGACCCGCCCGAACGCGCCCGCATCCTGGGCGACGTGAGAGCGATCGCGGGATCGGGCACCGTCACGGTGCCGTACCGGACCGAGGTACAGCTATGCCGGCGCTCGTGAGGCTGGTCCGACTGCCCATCCGTCTCCCGGCGGGCCTCGCGGCGGACGCGCGGGCGGAGTTGCTGGAGCCCGATGCCGTGCACGCGCTGGCATTCGAGGCGAGCGTCGTACCGCATGTGGGCAGCGACGGCCCGGACGGGCATTTCCTGGCCAGCTACGAGACCGTGGCCCCACGCTGAACGGGGGCGAACATCTGTCCGATCCGCCTCCTAGCTTCTACGACTTCCAGAGCTTTCGAGAGGACGGACATGGCGGACATGGACAAGGAGCAGCAGAAGGCCGCTCAGGCGCGCGAGTCCGCGTTGAAGAACGCGCTCGGCCAGATCGAGCGGCAGTTCGGGCAGGGATCGATCATGAAGATGGGGGACGAGGCCGCTGCGGTGCGGGTTCAGGCGATTCCCACCGGTGCCCTGTCGCTCGACCTCGCGCTCGGCGTCGGCGGGTTGCCGCGCGGGCGCATCGTCGAGGTCTTCGGTCCGGAGTCCTCCGGTAAGACGACGCTGCTCTACCACGTGCTCGCCAACGCCCAGAAGATGGGCGGCATCTGCGCGTTCATCGACGCCGAGCACGCCATGGACCCCGCCTACGCCAAGCGCATCGGCGTAGACGTCGACGAGCTGCTCGTGTCCCAGCCCGATCACGGCGAGCAGGCCCTCGAGATCGCCGACATGCTGATCCGTTCCGGAGCGGTCGACGTGGTGGCGATCGACTCGGTCGCGGCGCTCACGCCCAAGGTCGAGCTCGAGGGCGCGATGGGCGACCAGTCCGTCGGCCTCCAGGCGCGCATGATGTCCCAGGCGATGCGCAAGCTCGCGGGCAACCTGAACCGCGCCAACACGCTCTGCCTGCTGACCAACCAGATCCGCGAGAAGGTCGGCGTGATGTTCGGCTCGCCCGAGACCCAGCCCGGCGGCCGCGCGCTCAAGTTCTACGCCTCCCAGCGGCTCGACATCCGCCGCATCGAGACGCTCAAGGAGGGCACCGAAGCGGTTGGGAACAGGGTTCGGGTGAAGGTCGTCAAGAACAAGGTGGCCGCTCCGTTCAAGCAGGCCGAGTTCGACATCGAGTACGGAATCGGGATCTCGAGCCAGGGCTGCATCCTCGACCTCGGCATCGAGCACGGGATCGTCCAGAAGTCGGGCTCGTTCTTCTCCTACGGGGACGAGCGGATGGGGCAGGGCCGCAACAACGTGAAGGGATACCTGCGCGAGCAGCCCGAGGTCGCCGCCGAGATCGAGCGCAAGATCTACGAGGCGGTCGGCGCCGAGCCGGCCACGGCGCCGCTGGCGGCGGTCCCGCCGCCCGAGGAGGCCCAGGCCGAACCGGCTGCCGAGGAGGCCCCCGCCGAGGAGCAGGCGGCCTAGCGGAGCCGGGGGGCGAGGGTCATGGACGACCTGACCAAGGAGCGGGAGCGGGCGCTGCGCTTCGCCTACCGGGCGGTCGGCCACCGGGAGCGCACCGTGGCCGAGCTGCGCACGTCCCTCGAGCGCAAGCGGGTCGAGCCGGCGGCGATCGACGACGCCGTGGCGGAGCTGACGGAGGCCGGCCTGCTCGACGACGCGAGGTACGCCCAGCGGTTCGCCGCGGACAAGCGCGAGCTGGACCGCTGGGGATCGGAGCGGATCGCCCGGGAGCTGCATCGCCGCGGGATCCCCGACGAGCTGATCGAGGCCGCCGTGGCCGACCGCAACCGCGAAGCCGAGCTGCAGACGGCGCTGATCCTGCTCCAGCAGCGGGCCCCGTCGGTCGACGACGACCGCGAGCGCGACCGCGCCTGGCGACTGCTGGTGCGGCGCGGCTACGAGGCCGAGCTGGCCTACGAGGCGGTCCGGCGCCACGGGCGCGGCGGCGGCCAGCAACGCGCCGCCTGAGGCTCCGGCGCGGGCGAACGGCGGCGACAAGGGATTGGGTCCGAACCTTGTCGAGTTCTACCCCCTATAGGCCGGAAACTCGACAAGCCTCCGAGCCCCTTCCCTGGTTGCCGCAGGTTGTGGGCCTGACGGCCGGCCGCCCCTGACCCGAGTTGGGGTTGTCACTGACCCCACACGGGGCTAACCTCGTATCAACGCGGTCGCTGAGGCCGCCGTGAGAGTGAATCACCAGCAAATCACCTTCTTTTATGCGGAGAATGACCACACCTGACCGACTTGGAGGGAGTGTCCGGGAGGGTCCCTAGAGCTGAATCGCGCGCGCCGGCCGAGGCGCGCGCGCCGCTTTTGGAGGTCGTACTGGTGTCTCGCGGCGCCGAGCGCAACCGCTCGAAACTGACGAGGCCGGCGCGGGCTGCGCCGGGACAAAGGGAGACACCGAATGGAGATCGTGTTGGCGGCGCTGGTTGCGGCGGCGGTCGCCGTGTCCGTGGCGCTCTTGGTGCAGCGCCCGCGTACGGCCCAGCCCGCCAACGGCGGCCCCGCGCCAGCCGATCACACGGGACTCGCGCCGGCCGGCGCCGGATCCACCGGGCGTCCCGAGGATCTCGAGGATGAGCTCCGCGTCCGCCGCTCGGAGCTGACCCGGCTCGAGGAGCGACTGCGCGCCAAGGAGGGGTCGCTCGTGCTCCAGGCTCAGCAGCTGGACGAGCGCGAGCGGGCACTCGACGACCGCCAGCGCAACGTCGACCACGCCCGCGAGGAGCTGAAGACCGCCAAGCGCGACCACCTGCGCGAGCTCGAGCGGCTGGCGGGGCTGAGCGCCGGCCAGGCCAAGCAGATGATGATGCGCGAGCTCGAGGACGAGCTGCGCCACGACAGCGCTCGCCTGATCCGCCAGGTCGAGGAGGAGACCCGGCGCGACGCCGACCGGCGCGCCCGCAGCATCCTCTCGGCCGTCATGCAGCGCGTGGCGTCGAGCCACGCGATGGAGACCACCGTCTCGGTCGTGGAGCTCAGGTCCGACGAGCTCAAGGGCCGCATCATCGGCCGCGAGGGCCGCAACATCCGCACGCTCGAGACACTCACGGGGATCGACTTCATCATCGACGACACGCCCGGCGCGGTGCTGCTGTCGGGCTTCGACGGCGTCCGCCGTGAGATCGCCCGGCTGACGCTCGAGCGCCTGCTCCAGGACGGCCGCATCCACCCGGCCCGCATCGAGGAGGCCTTCCACCAGGCCAAGTCCGAGATCGACCAGCACGTCGTCGAGGTCGGCGAGCAGGCGGTCTTCGAGGCGAACGTCGGCTCGCTCCACCCCGAGCTGGTCAAGCTGCTCGGCAAGCTGCGCTTCCGCACCAGCTACGGCCAGAACGTCCTGGCCCACTCGATCGAGTGTGCGCGGCTGGCGTCGATGCTGGCCGCCGAGCTGGGCGGTGACCCACGCGTCGCGGCCCGGGCGGCGCTGCTGCACGACATCGGAAAGGGGGTCTCGCACGAGGCCGAGGGCCCGCACGCGCTCGTCGGCGGCGAGCTGGCGCGGCGCTACAAGGAGTCGGAGGCGGTCGCGCACGCCATGGAGGCCCATCACAACGAGGTCGAGCTACAGACCGTCGAGGCCGTGATCGTGCAGATCGTCGATGCCCTCTCGGGTGCCCGCCCGGGCGCGCGCGGCGAGTCGCTCGAGCACTACGTCAAGCGCCTGCACGAGCTCGAGGCGATCGCGGCGCGCCACACCGGCGTCGACAAGGTCTACGCGATGCACGCCGGCCGCGAGATCCGCGTGATCGTCCACCCGGACGAGATCGACGACGACGCGGCGGCGCACCTGTCGCACGAGATCGCCCGCGAGGTCGAACGCCAGCTCGAGTACCCCGGCCAGATCAAGGTGACCGTCATCCGGGAGAGCCGGGCGACCGACTACGCGCGGTGACGCTGCTCGTCTGGCGCGGACTGGAGGAATGGCTCGCCGAGGCGTGCGATGTCACCCTCGACGGCGACCGCCTGCAGGCGCGCGGGGTGCAGCTCGGCGCCGAGCCGCATCCCTACCGGGCCGACTACGAGCTCACCACCGGCCCGGACTGGGTCACCGAGCGCCTTGCCGTGACCTGCGCGGGGCGTACGCTCGAGCTGGTACGCCACGCGGACGGCACGTGGACCGCCAACGGCGCCTCGCAGCCCCACGTGGATGGCGCGCTCGACTGCGACCTCGCCTTCTCGCCGCTGACCAACTTCATGCCGGCGCGGCGCCTCAGCGCCGGCGCGGCCGACCACGTGATGGCCTGGGTCTCGCTCCCGGACCTCGCGGTGCGCCGCTCGGAGCAGCGCTACGAGCGCATCGACGAGCACCAGGTGCGCTACGTCGGGCTCGACAGCGACTTCACCGCCGACCTCGAGCTCGACGACGACGGCTTCGTCGTGCGCTACCCGCGTCTGGCCGAGCGTGTGCCTAGCGGGGGTCGAGCCTGAGCGTCGTGCCGAGGATCTCGT
>JBQGCL010000234.1:0-3173 GCA_052038485.1 Thermoleophilaceae bacterium
GACGACCTCCGCGACGAGATCATCCCCTCCTACGCCGCCGCCGGCGGCCCGGAGATGCTCGTCGGCGGGGCGACCGCCCAGTTCGACGACCTCGGCAGCGAGAGCCTCGGGAAGCTGCCGCTCGTCTTCACGATCGTCCTCGGGCTCTCGTTCTTGTACCTGCTGGTGATCTTCCGCTCGCTGCTGATCCCGGTGAAGGCGGTGCTGATGAACCTGCTCGCCACCGCCGCCGCCTTCGGGCTGACGACCTGGGTCTTCCAGGAGGGCCACCTCGAGGGCCTGTTCGGGTTCACCAGCGTCGGCTTCCTTCAGGACTACCTGCCGATCATCGTCTTCGCGGTGCTCTTCGGCCTGTCGATGGACTACGAGGTGTTCCTGATCCGCCGGATGCAGGAGGAGTACCTGAAGACGGGGGACAACGACGACGCGGTCGCAACCGGGATCGCGCACACGGCGCGGCCGATCCTCGCGGCGGCGGCGATCATGGCTGCGGTCTTCGGCTGCTTCCTCGTCGCCGACGTGCTCGAGCTGAAGGAGTTCGGCTTCGCCCTCGCGATCGCCGTGATCCTGGACGCGACCCTCGTCCGGCTGCTGCTGGTGCCGGCGATCATGAAGTTCGCGGGGGACGCCAACTGGTGGCTGCCCGGGTTCCTGGAGCGTCGCCTGCCCCGGATCCGGCTCGACTGACCCGCCATGGTCATCGCGAGCCGGGCTCGGTCATGACCGTCGGCCGCAGCCATGCTGCGGCCGGCTCCAACCCGCCTTAGCCGAGCGTCGGATCTCGATGCGCTATGGCGCGGCCCGCCATTGAGCTCGCCACTCCGGTGCCTCCCAGCCCTGGGTGACGTAGATCGACTCACGCACGATCTTGTCCCCTCGAAACTCGAGGATGCTGACCCCGAGGTTCCAAGGACCCTGGTCGTAGCTGATCGAGATCTCCGCGACCCACAGATCATCGCGGCCTCTGATCTCCCGGAACTCGAAGGTCGTAGACGCCGGATAGTTGCTCCTCCATTCGCGGAAGTTCTCAACTCCGACGAAGCGCTCGCCGGACTGTGGGAACTCGAGAACAGCATCGTCGTGGTACATCTCGTGAGCGATGTCGGGATCGCTGTTGGCGTACTCGAATTGCTGCTCGAGCATCGCCCTGACCGTCGACTCATCCATGCCGCACAGATTGCCCAATTCACGGCCCCCCGGCTCAGCGGCGGCGCGGCGGCCATGGGAAGAACGCGCTTGTGCGGGCGATGTAGTCCGCATAGCCCTCGCGCCGCTGGCTCAGCGAGCGCTCGAGCCGCGCGGCGCCGCTGACTCGTATCAGCAGGAAGGACATGACTGCCGGGCCGACAATCGTCCACCAGGCGCTGCCGGTAGCCAGCGCGACGAGCCAGATTCCCCACCAGACGCAGAAGTCGCCGAAGTAGTTCGGATGACGCGTGTACCGCCACAGGCCCCGGTCCATGACCTTCCCGCGGTTCGCCGGATCGGCCTTGAAGCGCGCGAGCTGTTGGTCACCGACGGCCTCGAACGCGAGCCCCACTGCCCACAGTGCGACGCCGGCGAAGTCGAGCCCGCCGAGGCCAGGAGGCGTGGGATCGGTCATCGCCACCTGGACCGGGAGCGAGACGATCCACATCAAGGCGCCCTGCAGCCAGAACACTACGACCAGGCTGCGCAGCGGCCAGCGGTCGCCGTGGCGGCGGCGCATCGCTGCGTAGCGGTAGTCCTCGCCCTTCCCGAGGTTGCGGCGGGCCAGATGGACGGTCAGGCGCAGGCCCCAGGCCGTCACCAGCGCTGCCAGCAGCAGCCGACGGTCGGGGCTCCCGTCCGCCACCGCAAAGCCTGCCCATGCGACCACGACGAAGCCGCTGCCCCAGAAGACGTCGACGATCGAGCTGTCCCGGATCGCGACGCTGACCGCCCACAGCGCCGTGACGAGCGCGAGTATCAGACCCGCCTCGAGCGCCAGCAGGCCCGCGGTGCTCACGCTGCCGTCCGGGTGGGCGCGCCGGCGAATCGCTGCTCGAGCCAGTCGTCGACGTCCTGCCACAGGTCGTAGAGCCAGTCCGCCCGCGCGGCACCCGCTTCGGGCACCGTGGACCGCGGCACCCGCGTCACCCGGACGCGGACCACGAGCCCGACGAGGTCACCACGCCAGATGTCCGAGATCAGCCGCAGCCCGTCGAAGCCGTGGTGTGCGACGACCACGACATCGGCGTGCGGTGCGCCATCGAGCAGCGCGCCCACCCCGCCGAGCCGAGGCGGCAGCAGATGCCGGAGCCGGTCCGCCCGCGCGGCCAGACGGGGGTCGCGTTCGGCGATGCGCCCAATCGCGCGGGCGCGACGCTCCGGGGTGAAGCGGGTGCCCTCCGGGTAGATCAGCACGCCGTCGCCCGGCCCGAGGCCGTGCGCGAGCTCGCGCACCCGCTCCACCTCCTGCGCCTCGCCGGTCCCCCGGCGCACGAAGTAGTTCGGGAGCCGTCGCCCGGCGACGTCGAGGCAGGGATCCGCCAGCAGCTCGCGCTTGAGCACGTACCGGAGCCGGATCCCGTGCGGGCCGGCGACGAGGTTCGCCGGCAGCAGGGTGTCGACGAGGCTCGCATGGCGCATCAGCACGATCACGGGCCCCGGCGCAACGACCTCGTCGCCCGCCACCTCGAGCCGCAGGCGGAACAGCACGCGCACCGCGCCGAGCAGCGAGCCGGCCCATAGCTGTTGGAGGCGCCAGGTCACCTCGCGCAGCCACGCGCCGCGCCGACCGCCGAGACTCAAGATCCAGACCGCCGCCAGCGCGGCTAGACCCACCACCTCCGCCGCGAGGTAGACCCACAGGCACAAGACAAGCCGCGCGGCCGTCGGCGGCACGCCGAACATCACCCGGCGCGCCGCGTCGATCAGCAGGCCGACGACCAGCAGCGCCGGTAGCAGCGCGGTGACCAGCACGAGACCCAGCACGAGCGGCGGGATCGTGCGCAGCCGCCGCCGCACGGTCTCGGCCCGAGTCTCATCCACGCCACCCTGCTGCACCCACCCATCCTGCCACCCGCCCGGCATGCAGTAGTGCCAGACGACCCGCTTGCCGCGGGCGGGATGCGCCCGCGGGCTACCCCTCCGCTTGGGCGCCGACCGCCTTTCGCAGCCCGCCGATCGCACGATCGGCGATCCGGCGGAAG
>JBQGCL010000235.1:0-13227 GCA_052038485.1 Thermoleophilaceae bacterium
GTCCAGGCCGGGGTGCGCGGTCACGATCGCCACGCAGTCGGGGTCCTCGGGCCACTCGCTGCGCAGGCCGAAGTCGGGCAGCTCGGGGACGAAGTCGTCGTGGTAGGAGACCTCGGCGCCGCTCTCGCGCAGCAGCCGCAGTATCTTCAGCGCGGGCGACTCGCGCAGGTCGCCCACGCCCGGCTTGTAGGACACGCCGACGATCGCGACCCGCGACCCCTTCACCGCCTTGGCATGGTCGTTGAGCGCCCGCGCGATCCGGTCCACGCAGAAGTAGGGCATGCGCTGGTTGACCTCGCCGGCGAGCTCGACGAACTCGGTCTGCATCTCGAACTCGCGCGCCCGCCACGCCAGGTAGAACGGGTCGACGGGCAGACAGTGGCCGCCCATCCCGGGCCCGGGCTGGAAGGACATGAAGCCGTACGGCTTCGTGGCAGCGGCCTCGATCACCTCCCACACGTCGATCCCCATCCGGTCGCACAGGATCGCCAGCTCGTTGACGAGCGCGATGTTCACCGACCGGAAGATGTTCTCGAGCAGCTTCGTCAGCTCGGCCGACTCGGGCGTGGACACCTCGACCACCTGGTCACAGACCTCGGCGTAGAGGTCGACCGCGCGGCGGCGGCACTCGTCGGTCAGCCCGCCCACGATCTTGGGCGTAGTGCGCAGCGTGTAGTCGGTGCGGCCGGGGTCGATGCGCTCGGGCGAGAACGCCAGGTTGAAGTCGCGCCCGGCCGCCAGGCCGGACTCCTCGAGCAGCGGGCCGAAGCGCTCGCGCGTGGTGCCCGGGTAGGTCGTCGACTCGAGCACGACCAGCTGACCCCCCTGCAGCACGTTGGCCAGGGCGGTGCCGCTGTCGATCAGCGGCTGGAGGTCAGGCTCGCGGTTCGCGGTCAACGGGGTCGGCACCGCCACGATCACCGCGTCGACCTTGGCGAGGTCGGCGTAGCGCGGGGAGGCGTGGAAGCGCTCCGAGATCGCCGTGAGCGTCTCGTCCGGCACGTCCTCGATGTGCGACTTGCCCTGGTTCAGCGTGCCGACCACTCGCGCGTTGACGTCCACGCCAACCACGTCGTGGCCCGCCTCCGCAAACGCGACGACGAGCGGCAGACCCACGTACCCCAGCCCGATTACCCCGATCTTCATAGGCGCGCAGTGTAGGCCGAGACCGCGTCGCGGACTCGCTCGGCCGCCCGCCCGCCGCCGTACAGCTCGGGGCGCTCCGCGGGAGGCGTGCGCTCCACCGCAGCCGTGGCGGCTTCGGCGTCGAGATCGACCAAGACGTTCCAGCCCATCTCGACTGTCTCGACCCATTCGGTCGTATCCCTTAGCGTCACGCAGGGGACGCCGAGCAGGTAGGCCTCCTTCTGCACGCCGCCGGAGTCGGTCACGATCGCGCGCGCGTGGCGGGCCAGCTCGAGGAAGTCGAGGTAGCCGAGCGGCGCCGCGAGCTTCACGCCGGCCAGCCGGTCGAGCAGCCCGGCCGCCCCGAGCCGGGCGCGCGTGCGCGGGTGGACCGGGAACACCACCGGCCCCGGCAGCGCCTCCACCAGCGCCACCAGCCGCTCGAGCCGTTCGGGATCGTCCACGTTGCCGGCCCGGTGGGCGGTCACGACCACGTACGAGCCCGGCTCGAGGCCCTGGTCGGCGACGATCGTCGAGCGGGCGGCGGCGATCTCGCGGAAGGCCAGCGACACGTCGGCCATGACGTCGCCGACCAGGTGCGCCTCCCCGCCCACGCCCTCGCGCGCGAGGTTGTCCAGGGCGGTCTGGGTCGAGCACAGCAGCAGGCTGCTTGCATGGTCGGTCAGGACGCGGTTGAGCTCCTCGGGCATGGCCCGGTCGAACGAGCGCATGCCCGCCTCCACGTGACCGACCGGAACGCCGGCCTGCGCGGCCGCGAGCGCGCCCGCGAGCGTCGTGTTGGTGTCGCCGTAGACGAGCACGAGCTGGGGCTCGAGCTCCGCCAGCACCGACTCGAGCGCCGCCAGCATGCGGGCCGTCTGCGCCGTGTTGGAGCCCGAGCCGGCGCCCAGCTCGCGGTCGGGCGCAGGGATCCCCAGCTCGTCGAAGAACACCCGGGAGAGCTCGTCGTCGTAGTGCTGCCCGGTGTGCACCAGCAGCTCCTCGTGGCGCTCTCGGAGCAGGCGCGAGACCGCGGCGGCCTTCACGAACTGCGGCCGGTTACCGACGATCGTGACAATTCGCACCGAATTCATGAATCGCGCGTAGGATGGACATTCGTATGACCAAGGTGCTCGAAGGCGCGCTCGGATTGGCGGCGGACGTCGCCCGCCACGTGGCCTGGTTCGTCCAGCATCAGGTTCAGCCGAGCCCGCGCGAGCGCGACGGCTAGCGGACCCGCTCCAGCTCCGCTTCCACGTGGGCGCGGAACGCCGCGGCGGCCTCGCGGGTGCGCGGTCCCTCCTCGAACTCCGTGTCCTCGATCGCCCCGATCGACTGCACCTCGCGGATCGTGGACGCCAGGAACGCCTCGCTCGCCTGCATCAGCGCCTCGAGCGGGCAGGGCCGCTCGACCGCCTCGACCAGCACCATCAGCCGGTCGCGTGTGATCGAGGCGAGGATGTGCTCGTCCAGCGGAGGCGTGCAGAGCGCGCCGTCGGCGTCGACCCAGAACAGCGACGAGGTCGGTGCCTCGAGCGCGCGGCCGTGCGGCGTGACCAGCAGCGCCTCGTCGAAGCCGCGCTCCTGAGCCAGGCGCGTGGTGAGCATGTTCGCCCCGTAGGAGAGCGACTTGACGCCGTCGAGCACGCGCGTTGGGGCGTAGGTCACGATCCCGAGCCGCACCCCCGCGGGCTTTGGCGGGGCCGGCTCGGTCAGCAGCAGTCGGCGGCCACCGCGGGTGATCACGATCCGCAGCGAGCCGTCGAACTCGCTTCCGCCGCGGCTGGCCAGCAGCTCCGGTATTTCGCTCTCCAGCTCGCTTCGGAAGACGTCGGGCAGGCGAAGGTTCGCCCCCGAACGCTCCAGGCGGTCGAGGTGGTCGGCCAGCGCGAAGGCGGTGCCGTCGTAGACGCGGATCACCTCGAACACCCCGTCGCCGCGCAGCAGCCCCTCGTCGGTGGCGGGGATCGTGAGCTCCTCGGCGGGCGCGATTCGCCCGTCGAGTGAGCCCAGCTCGGCCGTCGTCAAGGCGGTGTCGTCTGCCATGCGGGGATCTTGCCAGACCTCGCCCGGAACGCCGTGACGCTCTCCCAACCTGCTTGTATGCTAGTCGACATGCGCATCCACCTCAGTGATCGAGCCAGCGGTGGGTCGGCCCGGGATCAGGTCTACGTCGCGCTGCGGGAGGGAATCGTCTCCGCCGAGCTGGAGCCCGGCCGCCGGTTGTCCGAGAACGAGCTGGCCGAGGCGCTCGGCGTCAGCCGCACCCCCGTGCGCGAGGCGCTCGTGCGCCTGCGCGACGAGCGGCTGGTGGCGATCGTGCCCCAGCTCGGCACGTTCGTGACGCTGATCAGCACCGACGCGGTCGCCGACGCCGCCTTCGTCCGCGAGGCGCTCGAGTGCAGCGCCATCCGCCTGGCCACCGAACGCGCGACCGACCGCGAGCTCGAGGAGCTCCAGGCCAACCTCGCGGCGCAGGACCGCGCCGAGGAGACCGGCGACACCGAGGCCTTCGACCGCCTCGACGAGGCGCTGCACCGCACGCTCTGCGAGCTCAGTGGCCGCGAGATCGCCTGGTCGCTCAGCCGCCGCGCCAACGGTCACCTCGACCGGGTCCGCCGGCTCAGTCTGCCGGAGCCCGGCTATCTGGGCGAGATGGTCGCCGAGCACCGCGCCGTCGTGGCGGCCGTTGCCGACCACGACCCGGACGCCGCCGAGACCGCGCTGCGCCACCACCTGCGCATGGTCCTGTCGAGCCTGCCGAGCATCCGGGCCGCGCACCCCGACTACTTCGAGGAGGCAACCGATGGCGGTTAGCGAGGCCGCCCCGGTTCGAGTACCCCCCGCGGTCCGCCGCGAGCTCTACGAGCTGATGGTGCTCAGCCGGGTCTTCGAGACCGAGGCGGAGCGCCAGTACAAGGCGGCGCGCATCGGGGGCTACTGCCACCTGTCCTCCGGTCAGGAGGCGACCACGGTCGGCGCGGTCCACGCGCTCGAGCCGGAGGACCTGCTCGTGACCGGCTACCGCTGCCACGGCTTCGCGCTCGCGCGCGGGGTGTCGCCGGAGGCGGCGATGGCCGAGCTGTTCGGCCGCGCCGGCGGGTGCGCCCACGGACGCGGCGGGTCGATGCACCTGCTCGACGTGGAGCACGGCTTCTACGGCGGCTGGGGCATCGTCGCCGGCCAGCTTCCGGTGGCCACCGGGCTGGCCCTCGCACTGGTCCGCCAGGGGCGGCCGCAGGCGGTGCTCTGCGAGCTCGGCGACGGCGCCGTGAACATGGGCGCCTGGCACGAGGCGCTCAACCTCGCGGCGCTCTGGGAGCTGCCGATCGTCTTCCTGGTCGTCAACAACGAGTACGGGATGGGCACGTCCGTGGGCCGCGCATCCGCCGAGCCCGAGCTGTGGCGTCGCGCGGGCGCCCACCGCATGCATGGCGAGCGCATCGACGGCGACGACCTCGACGTCGTGCTCGAGGCCGCCGACCGCCTCATGCGCGCGGCCCGGGAGGACCGCCGCCCGGCGGTGCTCGAGGCGATCACGTACCGCTACCGCGGCCACTCGGTCGCCGACGCGGGGCTCGCCTACCGCACCAGGGACGAGATCGAGGCGCGCCAAGCGCTCGATCCGATCGCGCGCGTGCGCGCGCAGCTGCTGACGGAGGGCCTGAGCGAGGACGAACTGGACGACCTCGACGACGCCGCGGTGGCGCGCGTCGACGCGGCCGTCGAGTACGCGCTCGCCAGCCCCGAGCCGGACGCCGGCGAACTGGCCGCCGGGATGCACGCGGCCGGCAGCGCGGCCCAGTTCGCCCCGATGCGGTTCGGCAGCCCGTTCGGCGAGGAGGAGCTGACCTTCGACGCGGGGCTGGGCGAATGAGCGCCGTCGCGGAGCGCACCGAGGTCATGACCTACCGCGAGGCGCTGCGACTGGCCCTGTCCGAGGAGCTCGCGCGCGACGACCGCGTCTTCGTGATGGGCGAGGAGGTCGGCCTGTTCGACGGCTCCTACAAGGTGACTGCGGGGCTGATGGAGGCCTTCGGGCCCGACCGCATCCGCGACACGCCGATCTCCGAGGAGGGCTTCGTGGGCGCCGGCGTCGGCGCCGCGATGCTCGGCGAGCGGCCGGTCGTCGAGATCATGACGATCAACTTCCTCCTGGTCGCGATGGACCAGGTGATCAACCACGCCGCCAAGGTCGGTGCGATGTTCGGCGGCGAGGTGCGCTGCCCGCTCGTGATCCGGACGCCCAACGGAGCGGGCAACCAGCTCACGGCACAGCACTCGCAGTCCTTCGACGGCTGGTTCGCCGGCACGCCCGGGCTCAAGGTGGTGGCGCCCGCAACGCCGGCGGACGCCAAGGGGCTGCTGAAGGCCGCCATTCGCGACGACGACCCGGTGCTCGTGATCGAGAACCTGCCGATCTACAAGCAGAAGGGCGAGGTCCCGCTCGACCCGGACTTCGTGACGCCGATCGGGCGGGCGCGGGTCGCCCGGCGCGGCAGCGACCTGACGATCGTGGCCCACTCGTACGCGGTCGTCCGGGCGCTCGCGGTCGCCGCGCGGCTGGAGGCGTCGCACGGCGTGTCGATCGAGGTGATCGACCTGCGCTCGCTGCGCCCGCTCGACATGGAGACCGTGGTGGGCTCGGTGGCCCGCACCAGCCGGGCGCTCTGCGTCGAGGAGGGCTGGGCGAGCTACGGCGTGACCGCCGAGCTGACGGCGCGCATCCAGAAGGCGTGCTTCGACGAGCTGGACGCCCCGGTCGAGCGGGTCGGGATGGCCGAGGTGCCGCTGCCGTACGCGAAGAGCCTCGAGCACGCCGCGATGCCGAACGAGGATCGCATCGCGGCAGCCGCCCTCGCCACCATCGGCATCGCGTAGTCCGTACAGTTCGCTGCACATGCCGCAGGCTCGCCGGCACATGTCGCGGGACCTCCTCTCCGTGGAGCCCACGCTGCCCCTGACCGAGGTCGCCCAGCGCATGGTCGCCAAGGACGTGGGCGCGGTGCTCGTGACCGAGGGAAAGGAGCTCGTCGGGATCCTCACCGAGCGCGACGTGCTGCGTGCGGTCGCGCGCGGAATCGAGCCGAGCACCACCGTCGCCGACTGGATGACGCGCGACCCCGAGACGCTCGAGTCGGACGAGTCGATCGAGCACGCCGCCGTGCTGATGATCCACGGCGGCTTCCGCCACCTGCCGGTGACGGAGGGCGGCGACATCGTCGGCATGCTCTCGATCCGGGACCTGATGCGAGTGGTGCTCGAAGACACGGTGCCGCGAGGCGCGTAGCGCCTGCCGGGCAAATTGGGCTAAGCCTCCCCGCCCAAACTGTCGATTACTGGACGTATGAGCCTCGATACGACGGCGGCCGACGTCCTCGACCTGGTCGGCCGCGTGGACCGGGCGGCCACCTACGAGGTGGGCCGCTGGCTGACCGACGTGGAGGGCTTCGCCGAAGGCGAGCCGCAGACGCTCGCCGACCTCGGCGCGCTCGCCGGGCGCGTAGCGCCGTCCGTGCTCGTGAACGCACACCTGATGTGGCGCGGCACGGCGATCGAGCTGCTGGAGGCATCCGGCGCCGACCCGGGGGTGCTCGAGCAGGTGCGGATCGTGCTGGCCGACCGCTGCGACGCCGGACTGGTCGCGGTCTCGCGCCAGTTCGACGAGCCGCGCGACCGGCTCACCGGGCTCGCCAACCGGACGATGTTGCTGGAACGGGTGGCGCACGCGCTTCAGGGCGCCGGCCGCTACGGCGACTCGGTCGGGCTGATCTACGTCGATCCCGACCTCGATGACGACACGCCCGACGAGCTGGTCGTGGAGGTCGCGGACCGCCTGCGCCGTGTGGCGCGCGCGTCCGACACCGTGGCGCGCGTCGGCGGCAACGACTTCGTGATCTGCGCCGAGCGGCTTGGCAACGACCTGGAGGCGGTCGCGATCGCCGACCGCGCGCTGCTCGCGCTGAAGCAGCCGATCGTGATCGGCGACGAGGAGGTCCGCGTGGCCGCCACGGCGGGCATCGCCGTCTCGTCAGGGGGCGACGGCCCGGAGACCCTGCTGGCCAACGCCAGCGCCGCCCGGCGGGCCGCCCTAGAGCATTAGGATCCGCCGGTGGCGGATAGCTCCGCGGGGATTCCCGCGACCACGCCGAGGCGGCTCTGGCTCCTGCTCCTCGTGGTCGGCGCGCCGATCTGGATCGTCGCCGCCGTCATCACGGGCATCACGGAGGACACGATCCTGCTGCCCACCGTCGTGCTGCTCGGCAGCTTTCTCGTGCCGGTCACGATGGTCGCCTTCGCCCTGTCGCGGCCGCGCGCCAACCACCTCACGCTCGAGGTCGTCGCGCTGGGCTTTCTCGGCGGCGGGACGATCGGGCTGTGCTTCGCTGCGCTGACCGAGGTCTACATCTTGCCGTCGGCCTACGGCACGTTCTTCGGCGTCGGGCTGATCGAGGAGACCGCGAAGGCGATCGTCCTGCTCGCCGCCGCCCGCGAGTTGTCCACGCGTGAGCCCCGCGAGGGGATGATCTTGGGCGCGTGTGTGGGCGCCGGCTTCGCCGCGTTCGAGAGCTCGGGCTACGCGCTCAGGGCGTTTCTCGAGAACAGCGACGACCACGGCGTGCTGAACATCGTCGGCACCGAGGCCATCCGTGCCGTGTCGGCGCCGTTCGGGCACATCATGTGGACGGCCCTGCTGGGCGGGGCGCTGTTCTCCGCCTATCGCGGCGGCCGCACCCACCTCACTCGCAGGCTCGTCCTCACCTACATCGGCGTGATCGTCCTGCACGCATTCTGGGACGCGTCGAACGGCTGGTCGATCACGTTCACCGAGGGCATCCTGGGCTATGGGTGGACGCTCGACTGGCCCAGGACCGAAGACTGGGTCGGTCTGCCCACCGGCCAAGAGCTCGAGGTCTACAACGCGATCTCGTTCGGGCTTCTGGTTCTGATCGCGTCGGTCGGAACGGCCTGGCTGCTCAACGCGTGGAGGGTGTACGGGCGGTGGCCCACGCACCCGCCCGAAGACCCGACTCGATCGCACCGTCGATGAAGCCGGCCCAGCCGTTTGCGATGTCGGACCCCGCCAGGATGAGGTTGCCCTCGGGGCGGCGCATGGCCGCGTGGTGGTGCTCGTACCAGCCCGGGCGGTGGATGCACCAGGTGCCGCGTGAGAACTCGTCGGCCAGCCAGTCGTGCGACGTGGCGTCCAGCACCTCGTAGCCGGGCAGCGTCGTGTCGAGATCGGCCTGCACGCCCTGGAGATCCCCCACGTCGCACCGCTCGGCGTCGTAGCCGAACCCGATCAGGAGCTGCGTGCCGTCGTCGAGCAGGATCTCGCTGCTCAGATAGCCGATCGGATGCAGGTCGCGGATCGTGTTCTGGTTCACGTCCTCGCCGCGCGCGTGGATCATGATCTTCACCCCGCGGCTGGCCTGGCCGAGCTCGATCGCGCGGCGCTTGTCCTCGGGTAGCTCCGGGCTGAACTCGATCGCGCCGAGCGCGTTGAGCGGCACGGCCACCACCACGGCACCGGCGCTGAGCGTCTCCCCGGCGCGGGTCTCCACCTCGACCCCTCCGTTGGCGCTCGCCACCGACGCGACCGGCGTGGACAGGCGCGACTCGAAGTCGGCGCCGCCGGCGATCGAAGCGAGCAGCGCGCCTGTGCCCTCGACGATCGTCACCCGTCCTCCGGTGAACTGGGTCAGCGCCAGGCTGTAGCCGGACAGGGCGTGCCAGCGCAGGATCGAGACGGCCCCGGCCTCCGTCAGCGGGCCGTGCGCGACGGACTCGACCTCCGCGGCCAGCACGTCGCGCTCCTCGTCGTCGAGGTCGAGCTCGGCGATCCGGTCGGCGATCGAGAGCCGGTCGAATCGCGCCAATTCGTCCAGGGCCGCGAGCGGCGCGTGCGGCTGCGGCAGTGCCTCCCGCACACCCTCGACGAACCGGTCCCAGCCGCGGCGCGCGATCGCGTCGCGCTCCGCGATCGTGCCGGTCCGGCGCTCCTCACCGACGTGCCAGTGGGCGCGCCCGGTGTCCTCGCTGACGGCCACCTCGAGCCCGGCGCGGGTCAGCTCGGAGAAGGTGTGCGGCTGGTGCCAGTGCACCCAGGCGCCACCGTACTCGATCTGAAAACCGTTCCAGCTCGAGCTCCAAGTCCGCCCGCCGAGCCGGTCACGCGCCTCCAGCAGCACCGTACGCCGGCCCCGCAGCGCGCACTCCCGAGCGGCTGTGACACCCGCGAATCCACCCCCGACGACGATCACGTCATAGCGCTCGGCCATTGAGAGGTGTACAAATGTACTTTACATTTGACCCGCCCGGCATGAGCGCTCCGGTCAACAGCAAGCGATTGAACCCGCGCAGGAGGGAGATCCTCGAGGCGACGCTGCGCGTGATCGGCGAGGGCGGAGTCAAGAGCGTCACCCACCGCGCCGTCGCCCAGGAGGCGAACGTCGCGCTCGCCTCGACGACCTACTACTTCGACTCGAAGGGCGCGCTCATCGAGGAGGCGCTGGAGCTGGCGATCGCGCGCTCGATCGAGGCGGTCCGCCGCTTCACCGCGTGTCCGCCCGAGATCTCGCTCGAGGAACTGATCGATCGCGTCGTGGGCTTCGCGGACCAGCAGATCAACGACCCGGCCGCCTTCCTGCTCGCCCAGTACGAGCTGATGCTCGAGGCCGGCCGCGAGGAGTACCTGCGCCCACTGGCGCGGCGCTGGACGATCGCCTACATGGACGGCTTCGAGGGCCTGGTGCGCAGCGCGGGCCTGCCTGAGCAGGCGACCGAGATCGTCACGAACTTCGTAGAGGGCGCCCTGCTGAACCACGTCACGACGCCAACCGACGATTTCCTGCAAGAACGCCTCCGGCCATTGCTGACGGACCTCGTCAGCGCCATAGAGTCCTGACATGGCGCACCCAAAGGACCGCCCCGGCATCAGCAGACGACAGTTCGCCCGCGGTGCCGTCGGCGCGGTCGCGGGGGCCGGCGTCGTCGGAGGGCTGGCGGCCTGCGAGAACACGACGACCCCCGTCGGCGCCGAGGGAGCCGGTCCCACCGGCGCCGCCGCGAAGCTCGTCGTGCAGAAGCCGACCGGTCCCGGCGGGCTGCCGCTGCCGCGCACGGACAACTCGGTGACCTGGGCGATCACCGACGAGAACAAGCCGATCAAGGACGGGCAGAAGGCCGAGTCCGGACCGCTTCGGGTCTACAACTACGCCGACTACCTCGACCCGATCACGCTCAAGCGCTTCCAGAAGCAGTTCAACACCAAGGTCGAGGTCGCGACCTACAACTCGGCGGACGAGGCGATCGCGAAGCTGGCGTCCGGCTCGGTCTCGTTCGACGTGATCGTCGGGCTGAGCGGCTCGAACATCGTCGACCTGATCGCGCACGAGCTGCTCAAGCCGCTCAACCACTCCTACCTGCCCAACCTCGAGAAGAACATCTGGCCGGAGCTGGCCGACCCCTTCTACGACCGCGGCGCCCGCTACACGGTCCCCTACGTCGTCTGGATGGACGGAATCGGCTACCGCAACGACAAGGTCAAGGAGGACATCGCGGCCATGGATGTCCCGTGGGACATCTTCTGGCACGCGCAGGCCTACCGCGGCAAGGTCGGCATCCTCGACGACCGGCGCGACGCGCTCAGCATGCCGATGCAGCGCGACGCGATGCGCGACGGCGTCCGGCCGGATCTGAACACCGAGGAAGCCGACCTGATCAACAAGGCGCAGCAGGACCTCTCCGCGCTCAGCGCGATCTGCAACCCGAAGGTCGCGATCACCGACTACCAGACGCTGCCCGAAGGCAAGACGGTCCTGCACCACTCCTGGTCGGGCGACCTGCTGGGCGGGGCCTTCTACTACATGCCGAAGGGCGTCTCACCCAACGTGCTGTCGTTCTGGGGGCCGGAGCAGAACGGCGTCGTCCAGAACGACTACTTCTGCGTCGGGCGCACGTCGAGCTCGCCGGCGCTCGCGCACGAGTTCATCAACTTCATGCTCGACGAGAAGAACGCGTACGACAACTTCGTCAACTTCACCGGCTACACGCCACCGCAGAAGAACATCGACGCCGACGCGCTGCTCAAGCAGGACCTGATCCCCAAGAGCCTCGAGCAGACGATCGTGCGGCCCGATCAGTTCGCGGCCAACCAGGAGCTGCTCCAGCTGAGCGTCGAAGGTCAGCGGCTCTGGGACGACGCCTGGTCGAAGTTCAAGGCCGGCTGATGGGCGGGCGCTGGACCTGGCGCCTGGTTGCCCTCCCGGGCGTCGTCTGGCTGTCGGTCTTCTTCCTGTGCGCGTTCTACGCGGTGCTCGCCGTCGCGTTCGGCAATCAGGACACGCTGTCCCAGCCGGTGCCGTACTGGAACCCGCTCGATTGGAACGTCGGCTACGTCCTCGACATGCTCGACAACTTCTTCAGCGGCGGCCCGTTCTGGACGGTGTCGCTGCGGACGGTCGAGTTCGTCGCGCTCGCCGTCGCCCTCTCGCTCCTGATCGGCTACCCGGTGGCCTACTTCACGGCTCGCCACGCCGGCCGCTGGAAGGGCGTGATCCTGCTCGCGCTGATCCTTCCGCTCTGGATCAACTACCTGATGCGCATGCTGGCCTGGATCAACCTGCTGGCCCCGGACGGGATCGGCTCGGACATGCTGGCGTCGGTCGGGATCGAGCAGCTGTTCCTCAACATCGGGCTGCTGGACGAGCCGGGCGGCTGGCTCAACGGGCAGCCGATCACGGTCGTCCTGGCGCTCCTCTACGGCTACATCCCGTTCTTCATCCTGCCGCTGTTCGTCGCGATCGACCGAATCGACCGGCGCCAGATCGACGCCGCGCGCGACCTCGGCGCGAGCCCGGCCAGCGCGTTCTTCCGGGTGACGCTGCCGCTGTCGGTGCCGGGCATCCTCGCCGGCTCGGTGTTGATCGCGCTGCCGATGTTCGGCGACTACTACACCGCCGACCTCGTCTCGGCCTCGACCCAGACGAACATGATCGGCAACCAGATCGACGAGTTCATGCGGCAGGGGTCGGAGAAGGTGACGGGCGCGGCGCTGACCCTGCTGCTTTCGGCGTTCCTGCTGGTGCTGATGTTCTACTACCTGCGCACGACCCGCCGGGCGGGCACGAGCGCCCAGACCGCGGACGCATGAGCCGGCTGCGCAACCCCTGGGGCCAGCCGCGCTTCCTGGCACTGATCACCGGCGCCTACGTCGTCTGGGCGGTGCTCCCGGTGCTGATCGCGATCATGTTCGCCTTCAACGACGGACGCTCGCGGACGACCTGGCAGGGGTTCTCGACCCGCTGGTTCACCGGCGAGACCGGCAGCGTGATGCACGACCCGGCCCTGCGTGACGCGCTCGGGCACACGCTGCTGCTGGCCGTGATCTGCGTCGCGGTCGCAACCCCGCTCGGCGTGGCGCTGGCGATCGGCCTTCAGCGCTGGCGCGGGCGCGGCAGCGGCACGGTCAACACGCTCATGCTGCTGCCGCTCGTGACTCCCGAGATCGTCATGGGCGTCGCGCTGCTGTTGCTGTTCCTGAACCTGTTCGGCGGCATCGGGCTGGGCACGGACGCGCAGGCGATCGGCCAGATCACGTTCACGCTCTCGTACGTGGTCGTGATCGTGCGCGGCCGGCTGGTCTCGATCGGACCGGAGTTCGAGGAGGCCGCAGCCGACCTGGGCGCCCCGCGGCGCGATCAGTTCTTCCGCGTGCTGTTGCCGCTGCTCGCGCCGGCGATCGTCGCCAGCGCGGCGGTGGCCTTCGCCACGTCGATCGACGACTTCGTGGTCACTCAGTACCTGTCGAGCGACGCCGGCACCACGACGGTGTCGATGCTGCTCTATTCGAGCGCGCGCGGTGCCCCGACCCCGGCGCTGAACGCCATCGCAACGGTCAACCTGGTGATCACGCTGCTGACGCTGCTCTTCGCCTACCTCGTCTACCGCCGCTTCGCAAGCCGCGACGAGGCAACGTCGCTCGCCACAATGGAGGTCTGATGGAGGGGGAGATCCACCTCGAGGAGCTGTGCAAGAAGTTCGAGGACTTCGTAGCGGTCGACGGCATCGACATCGACATGCCGCCGGGCGAGTTCTTCA
>JBQGCL010000236.1:0-4516 GCA_052038485.1 Thermoleophilaceae bacterium
CGACGGAGCGGATACCTCGAGCGCGATCGACACCTCCACCCCCGGCGGCGCAGCCGCGCGCAGCAGACGCTCCAGCTCGGCCGCGATCTCGTCCGAGTCCTGGCCCGGAGCCGTCCGCACGCTCACGTGTCCGCGCGCCAGGGCCGGCACGATCGTGCGCGGCTCGCCGACCCCGATCATGTTCACGTCCACCGAGGTGGCCGCGCCCGTGCGCTCGTAGTACTCGTCGCCCGCGCCGTCGGTCACCTCCATTCCGCCCACGTCGGCGATCGCGCGCGCCCCCTCCGGCAGGCGCTCCCACCACTCGCGCTCCTCCGGCGACACGGGCGCCACGCCCGTGGCGAGCTCGGACCGAACCCGGCCCTCGGCGTCCGGCGCAACCTCCCCCAGCATCGCCATCAGCACGTGCGCCGAGTTGAGCACGGCGCCCCCGTAGATCCCCGAGTGCAGGTCGCGGCGTGCCGTCCGCACCTCGATGCTCGCCGCCACCATTCCGCGCGTGCCGAGCGTGATCGCCGGCGTGGCCTCGTCGACCATCAGCGAGTCGAACACGATCGCGCAGTCGGCCTCGTCCTCCCCGCTCTCCAGGCGCTCGAGCACCGCCTTGCTGCCCACCTCCTCCTCGCCCTCGACGAGGAAGCGCACGTTCACGGGCAGCTCGCCGGCGCGGGCCAGCTCGCACGCCACGTGGAGCAGCGGCAGGAAGTTGCCCTTGTCGTCGGCCGCACCGCGCGCGTAGAGCCGGCCGTCGCGCTCGGTCGGCTCGAACGGCGGCGTGTCCCACAGCTCGAGCGGGCCGGGCGCCTGCACGTCGTAGTGGCCGTAGGAGAGCACCGTCGGCGCGTCCGCGTTGCTCGCGCGCAGCTCGCCGACCGCCATCGGGTGGCTGCCGTCGACGCTGACCGCCTCGGCGGTGCCGCCGGCGGCCTCGATCCGCTCGCACACCCAATCGCACGCCCGCGCGAGCTCGGCGGGCTCCCCCTCACCGGTCGAGACCGAGGGGATCCGCAGCCAGTCGTCGAGCTCCTCGCGCAGGGTGGGCACGGCTGGATCGTAGAGTCTTCGTGATGCGGCGCCTGTTCCTGCTCGTCTCGGCGGTGGTCCTCGTGGACACCATGTTCTTCGCCGCGGTCGCGCCGCTGCTGCCGACGTTCTCCGACGAGCTCAACCTGTCGAAGACCGCCGCGGGCGTGCTGACGGCGGCCTACCCGGCGGGCACCTTCGCAGGCGCCCTGCCGGGCGGCTGGCTCGCCGCGCGCTGGGGCGTCAAGCCGACGCTGCTGCTCGGGCTCTCGCTGCTCGGCACCACCAGCCTCGTGTTCGCGTTCGCCGACACGATCGTGCTGCTCGACGCCGCCCGCTTCGTCCAGGGCATCGGCGGCGCCTGCATGTGGGCGGCCGGCATGGCCTGGCTCGTGAACGCGGCGCCGGCCGACCGCCGCGGCGAGCTGATCGGGTCGGCGCTGGCCGCCGCGATCATCGGCGTGCTGTTCGGCCCGGTGCTCGGCGGCGCCGCGACGGTCGTCGGGCACGAGGTCGTGTTCAGCGGCGTCTCGGTCGTGGCGGCCGGGCTCGCCGTGTGGGCCTGGAACACCCCCGGTGTCCCGCCCGAGCCGAGCCCCGGGGTCCCGGCGATGCTGCGCTCCCTGACCCGGCGCGACGTGCTGGCCGGCTTCTGGCTGTTCTCGCTGCCGGCGGTCTTCGCCGGCGCGCTCGAGGTGCTGATCCCGCTGCGGCTCGACGTGCTCGGCGCCAGCGGCACGGCCATCGGCGCGATCTTCCTGATCGCCGCCGCGTTCGAGGCCATGATCAGCCCGCTGGCGGGGCGGCTGTCGGACCGGCACGGCCGGCTCGCCCCGATCCGCGTGGGCCTCGCCGGCGCGGTCGTGATGGCAGTGCTGCTCCCGCTGCCCGACGTCGTGGTGCTGCTGGCGGCCGCGCTGGTGGTCGTGGTGTGCGCGCTGGGGACGTTCTGGGCACCGGCGATGGCGCTGCTGTCCGACGCGTCCGAGTCGGCCGGCCTCGACCAGGCGCTTGCGTTCTCGATCGCCAACCTGGCTTGGGCGCTCGGTCACGTGCTCGGCGGCGGCGCCGGCGGGGCGCTTGCGGACGCGACCTCGGACGCGCTCGTCTACGGGCTGCTGGGCGCCGCCTGCGCGGTGACCCTCGTGGGCGTGCTCGTTATGGGCAGTTCGGCCAGGGAGCCGTCCCGGAGCGCCGGTACAGCCTGAGCGCGATCCGGTCCTGCTCGGCCTCGGACGCCTCGGCCGGGTCGCCCTTCCCGCCGAGGTTGCGCCAGGTGCTCACGCTGAACTGGTACTTGCCGCGGTACTGACCGCCCGGCGATACAGCCGTCGGGTCGCCGCCGGACTCGCACTCGGCGATCTGGCGCAGGATGCGCGGCAGCTTGACGCCGGTCGAGCCTCGCTTGACCGAGCTGCGCGCGAACGGCTCGAGCCCGAGCGCGTCGCGCGTCTCGGGGCCGACGACGCCGTCGACCGTGATCCCCTTGCGCTGCTGGAAGCGCCTGACCGCGCGCTCGGTCTGGGCGCCGAAGACTCCGTCCACGGCGATGCCGAGGGCGGCCTGCACCTTGCGGACGGCCGTGCCGCGGTCGCCGCGCTTGACCACGACGTCGGTGGTCTGCTTGGCGGGCCGCTGCTCGCCGGCGGATTGCTTCCCGCCGCCGCTGGGCGCCACCGCGCCACCACCGCCCGTGTCGGCCGAAGCGCCGGCCGCCGCGCAGGTCAGCGCGAGCACGGCCAGCACGCCCGCGACCAGCGAGCGGCGCACAGCATCCACGGCGGCATGCAACGTCCTCGTTCCCCTTTCCGATGCCTACGGGGTGAGCTGACGGGCTCGCGCCGGAAAGTGGCGCTACGCATGGGCTGCACTGCTGCGATTCGCCCCGGCGGCCTAGGGCCGCTGGTGGTTCCCCCGCCGCCCGCCATCGGGATGGCGAGCGCTCGGCAAAATCAAATTGGCAAATTGGTATACAAGCAGATCCGCGATCGAGAGGTCGCGCCCCACTCGGCGGAGGTCGCAGCGCTGCGGCGAGCGCGCGGCGCTGCGGCTAGCGCGCCGCGCCGAGCAGGTCGTCGACGACCGTGACGATGTCGATCGGGCGGCGCACGAATCGCTTCGGAATGCGGGTGGGGATGCGGCGCCGGGCCGGCGGCACCGGCGGCGGCAGCTCCCCGCTGACCTCGCGCAGCTGCGGCCGTTGCGGCCGGCGGTGGTGCAGCCACAGCCCCGCTGCGACCGCACCGAGCACGAACGGCGCCGAGCGCGCGAGCAAGCGACGGGACATGCCTTCGCAGACTACGCTCCGCCCCCGATGGATCTGGGGATTGAGGGCAAGGTCGCGCTGGTAACCGCCGCATCGAGCGGAATCGGCTTCGGGATCGCGCAGGCGCTGGCCGCCGAAGGCGCCACCGTGGCCGTCAGCTCCCGCTCGCGCGAGCGCATCGAGGCCGCCGCCGCGAAGATCGGCGCGCGCCCCTACGTGTTCGACTCGATGGACCTCGATGCCGCACCCGCGCTGATCGACGCGGTCGAGGCGGACCTCGGGCCGCTCTCGATCCTCGTCACCAACACCGGCGGCCCGCCCGGCGGCGACCCGCTCGAGTTCACGCGCGACCAGTGGGAGGACGCCTACCGCGAGCTCGTGCTGTCGCCGCTGGCGCTGATCGAGCACGCCGTGCCGGGCATGCGGGAGCGCAAGTTCGGCCGCATCCTGAGCGTGTCATCGAGCTCTGCCCGCGAGCCGATCCCGGCGCTGCTGCTGTCGACCGCCCACCGCAGCGGGCTGCTGGCGACGTTCAAGCTGATGGCGGGCCGGCTCGCCGCCGACGGGATCACGCTCAACACGATCCTGCCGGGCCGCTTCGGCACCGACCGCCTGCTGCACCTGCACGGCTCGGTGGAGGCCGCCGAGGAGGCGGCCAAGGCGGACGTCCCGATCGGCCGGCTCGGCACGATCGAGGAGATCGGCGCCGCCGCCGCGTTCCTCTGCTCGGAGCCGGCGAGCTACATCACCGGCGTCGCGCTGCCGGTTGACGGCGGGCTGCTGCGGGCGACCTAGTGTCCTGAGGCGGAAGATCGGCGTCAGCTTCCTGAGCGGCTGGGCGTAGCTGACGGTGGACGTGGGGTGAGTCGATGCCAAAGCATCGGCGATCCCCACGGGCGCCGGCAGGCGCGTCCAGAGGCCAGGATGGTGCGACCGAACTGACGACTCAGGACATCAGTCCGCCGGCGCGTCGTCGAGCAGCACCCGGTTGCGGTCCCAGCGTTCGATCTCGCAGCCGTCGCTCAGCTCGAAGCGCGCGTCGACCCGCTCGCCGTTCAGCGTCCCCTCCACGCGGGCGACGGCGTCCCCGCCGTAGATCTGGGTGCAGGCGACGTTGGCCGGGACCGGCTCGAGCTGCTTCGCAGTGACCCCGGCGAGCCCCTTGCAGACGGCGGTCGACGCGTCGGGGCCGATCCGCTCGCACTCGATCTTGCGGGTCTGGGCCTC
>JBQGCL010000237.1:0-18057 GCA_052038485.1 Thermoleophilaceae bacterium
GCCGAGCCCTGGCCGCGCTTGTCCTGGCCGTTCGCCTGCATCACGACGCGGTGGCCCGCCTCGTCGACCTCGTCCATCGACAGCTGACCGCGGTAGGCGGCCGTGGTCGGCCCGAGCCGGACCGAGAACGTGCCGTGGTAGGTGCCGTCGTCGCCCGCCTCGGTGATCTCGGCCCCCGGCAGGCACGGCGCCACGTGCTCGACGTCGATCAGCTTGGCCCACACGCGCTCGAGCGGGGCCGTCACCTCGAACGAGTGCTCGAGCTTCATCGCGTTCGCAGCGCGTCGAGCTGCGCGGGCGTGTCCACGTCCTCGCCGCCGCCCAGGTCGTCGCAGGCGACCTCGCGCGTGTGCACGCTCAGCAGCAGATTGCGCGCGCCGTGGTCGCCGCTCACGTCGCGCATCCGGTCGAACAGGTGCCGCTCGAGCAGTACCGGGTGACCGGGCTTGTCGCCGTAGGTGGCGCGCACCGCGTCGATGCCGTCCCCGCGGCCGGCGATCACGCGCTCGATTGCCTCCGAGGACATGCGCGGCTGGTCGCCGAGCGTGATCACGACCGCGTCGGCGGCGGACACCTCGGCGAGCCCGCAGGCGAGCGAGGCGGACTGCCCCTCGTCCCAGCGATCGCAGACGATGAACTCGGCGCCGTGCGCCTCCACGCCGGCCATCACCTCGTCGGCGCTCGCGCCGAGCACAACGACGACGCGCTCGACGGGCGACGCGGCCATCGCCCGAATCGCGTGCTCGAGCAGCGGCCGGCCGTCGAGCTGCGCGAGCTGCTTGGGCTGCCCGAAGCGCGTTCCCGCGCCCGCCGCGAGCACGAGTCCGGCGATCAAGCGCCCACCTCGTGGATGCGCCCGCCCGCCGTCGACAGCCGCCCACCGTCGCGCCCGTGCCGGACGGCGACGACCTCGGCCATGATCGAGAGCGCGGTCTCCTCCGGGGTCAGGGCGCCCAGGTCGAGTCCGATCGGCGCGGCCACCCGCTCCAGCAGCTCCTCCTCGAGCCCGGCCGCCAGCAGCCGCTCGCGCCGCTGCGCCTGCGCGCGCCGGCTTCCCATCGCGCCCACGTACGGCGCGTCGGAGCGCAGCGCCAGCTCCAGGGCGGCGTCGTCGAGCTTGGGGTCGTGCGTGAGCACCGCGATGTAGGTGGCGCGGTCGATGCCGCCGATGCGCGCGAAGGCGTCCTCCGGCCAGGCGGCGATCACCTCCTCGGCCTCGGGGAAGCGCGCCGCCGTCGCGAACTGCGAGCGCGGGTCGCACACGAACGGGCGCCAGCCGGCCGCGCGCGCGAGCCGGCACAACGCGGCCGCGTAGTCCACCGCCCCGAAGACGACCAGCCGCGGCGCGGGCGCGGTCACGTCCACGAACAGCGACACCGCGCCGACCTCGCGCAGCTCGGAGCGCTCGGCCCACATCAGCTCCTGGGCGGCCTCCAGCGCCGCGCCATCGAGCTCTGGATCCCCGAGCGACCCGCTCGTGCCCCCGTCGGGCCGGACGAGCAGCTTCGCGCCGGTGTCGCCGCCCGCGACCACGCTCACGAGCGCGGCACGGCCGTCGGCCGCGGCGATGCGCGCGAACTCGCCCTGCGGCGTCACTCCGTGTATTCCTCGACGAAGACGTCGATCTCGCCGCCGCACGGCAACCCGACGTCCCAGGCCTCGGAGTCGGCGATGCCGAAGTGGAGCAACCGCGGCTCGCGGTCGCGCAGCACCTCGGCGGCGACTTCGACGACCGCGCCCTCGACGCAGCCTCCCGAGACCGCGCCCGACACCTCGCCGTGCTCGTTGACCGCCATCTTGGCGCCCGGCGGGCGCGGAGCGGAACGCTTGACCCCGACCACGGTCGCTATCGCAACGCGCTCCCCCCGGTCGGTCCACGTCCGTACGTCGTCGATGACGTCCTTCACGCTCTCTCCTCTCTCCGCAACCTTCCCAACGACAATCGATCCAACGCCTCGGCCAGCTCCTCCAGCGAGGCCAGCGAGTTGGCCGCCATGAACTCGTCCACGTGCGGCAGTGCGGCCTGCATCCCGCGCGTCAGCGGCTGGTAGTCGGGGTGCGCCTTGAGCGGGTTGAGCCAGATCAGCCGGTGCGAGCAGCGCGCCAGCCGCGCGACCTCGCGCTCGAGCTGGTCGGGGTCGCCCCGATCCCAGCCGTCGGACAGGAGGACCACCACGGCCCCGCGCCCGAGACGGCGTCCGTACTCGCGGTTGAGCGTGGCCAGCGCCTCCCCGATCCGGGTGCCCCCGGACCAGTCGCGGGCGGCATGGGCCGCGCGCTCGAGCGCCGCGTCGGGATCGCGCCCGCGCAGCTCCGCGGTCACGCGCGTGAGCCTGGTGCCGAACACGAACGCCTCGACCCGCCGCCGCGCCGCCACGCAGGCCTGCATGTAGGCCAGCAGCATGCGCGCGTAGGGCTCCATCGAGCCGGACACGTCGCAGACGAGCACCAGCGGCCGCGGGCGCTCGCCGGGCTCGCGCCAGTGCCGCTCGAACGGGTCGCCGACGGTGCGCATCGAGGCGCGGATCGTCCCGCGCAGGTCGAGCCGGCCGGCCGGCGGCGCGGCCCCGCGGCGGCGCGCCAGGCGCGTGCGCCGGCTCGGGCGGGCGGGCACCGACTCGGCGAGCCTGCGCATCACCCTGCGCGCGCGCCGGCGCTCCTCGTCGGTGTAGTCTGCGAAGTCCTTGTCGCGCAGCAGCTCCACGTCGGACCAAGCCGACGGCACGACCTCCGCGTCGCCTTCGATCTCGGCAGACGCGGCGGCGCCCGGCACGGCAGCGCGCGGCAGCACCAGCCGCGCCAGCGGGTCGAGCGCCTCCGGCGGCTCGGGCGGGGGCGGCGGCGCCGGCAGGAACCACTCGGCGAACGCGGCGTCGAAGGCGGGCAGGTCCTCGTGGCGCGAGCAGAGCGTCGCGCGCAGCGCGAAGTAGGCCGCCTCGCGGTCGACGGGGTCGACGGCCGACAGCGCCCGGTGGGCCGACAGCAGCTCGCCCACGCCGACACGCACCCCGGCCGCCCGCATCGTCGCCGCCAACAAGGTCAGCCGGCCGGTCATGCGCGCGCCGAGCCGCTCAGGCATCCTGAAGCACCCCGCCCTCGCGCACGGCCTCGATGTCCTCCCTCACCTTGAGCACGACGCCCAGCGTCGCGTCGAGGTCGGGCTCGTCAAGCGCGAGCAGCGCCCGCGCCCAGTCGATCGTCTCCCCGACGCCCGGCAGCTTGTAGAGCTCCTCGCCGCGCAGCCGCGCCACGGCGGCGCAGACGCGGTCGGCGATCGCGTCCGGCACGCCCGGCAGCCGAGCGCGCACGATCTCGGCCTCGCGCTCGGGGGTCGGATAGTCGATCCAGTGGTAGAGGCAGCGCCGCTTGAGCGCGTCGTGCAGCTCGCGCGTGCGATTCGAGGTGATCACCACCAGCGGCCGGCGCTCGGCCGTGACCGTGCCGAGCTCGGGGATCGAGACCTGGAAGTCCGACAGCAGCTCGAGCAGGAAGGCCTCGAACTCGTCGTCGGAGCGGTCGACCTCGTCGATCAGCAGCACGACCGGCTCGGTGGCCTGGATCGCGTCAAGCAGCGGCCGCCGCAGCAGGAAGCGCTCCGAGTAGAGCTCCTCCTCGCCCTCGGCGCGCAGGTGCAGCAGCTGGCGCGGGTAGTCCCAGTCGTAGAGGGCGTTGTGGAGGTCGATGCCCTCGTGGCACTGAAGCCTGATCAGGCGGGCGCCGGTCGCGCCGGCGAGCGCCTTGGCCACCTCGGTCTTGCCCACTCCGGCCTCGCCCTCGAGCAGCAGCGGCTGCTCCAGGGTGGCCGCCAGGCAAACGGCAATCGAGAGGCCCCGATCGGCGAGGTAACGCTCGCCCGCCAGGGCCTCGCGTACGGCTGCGGGGGTGTCGAGGCTCACGCCGCGGCAGCCGACTCCAGAGCCCTCCGGGTCAGCACCCTCGCGAGGTGCCGCTTGTAATCCGGCGTGGCGTTCAGGTCGCCGGGCGGGTCCGTGCCCTCCGCGGCCTGCTCCGCTGCCGCGCCGATCGACCCGGCGTCCAGCGCCTGGCCGCGCAGCGCCTCCTCGGCGGCGGTCGCGCGCAGCGGCGTCGAGCCCATGTGGGTGAGCCCGATGCGCACGTCCTCGCACGACCCGTCGGCGGCCCGCTTGACGACGGCGCAGACGCCGACCATCGCCCAGTCCTCGGCGCGCCGGGTGAACTTCTCGTACCCATAGCCCCAGTCGTCGGTGGCGGGGAGGCGCACCTCGGTGATCACCTCGTCGTGCGCGAGCGAGGTTGTCAGGTAGTCCTGGAACAGGTCGGCCGCCGCGATCGTCCGCAGGCCGTTCGGTCCATGGGCGCTCACCTCGCCCTCGAGCGCCAGCAGCACGGTCGGCATGTCCGAGGCCGGGTCGCCGTGGGCGATCGAGCCGCCGATCGTCCCGCGGTTGCGCACCTGCTGGTCGGCGATCAGCCCGGCCGCCTTCGCGGCGACACCCAGCTCGGGCGCGTCCTGGACGTCGGCGTGCCTGGTCATCGCACCGAGCCGCCAGCTGCCGTTGTCGCGCTGGATGCCGTGCAGCCCTGGCACCCGGCGCAGGTCGACGAGCAGCGTCGGCGCCGCCAGCCGCAGCTTCATCAGCGGCACCAGCGAGTGGCCGCCGGCGATCAGCTTGGCGTCCTCGCCGTTCTCGTGCAGCATGCGCACGGCCTCCTCGAGGCTCTCGGGCGCTTCGTAGTCGAACGGGGCGGTGATCACGACGCACCTCCTTCCTGGATCGCTTGCCAGACCCTCAGCGGCGTCAGTGGCATGTCGATCCACTCGACTCCGAGCGGCCGCAGCGCGTCCATCACCGCGGCCGTGACCGCCGGCGACGCGGCGATCGTGCCCGCCTCGCCGATGCCCTTCACCCCGAGGCCGTTGGTCGGCGACGGGGTCTCCGTGCGGTCGGTCTCGAAACTGGGGATCTCGGCCGCCGTCGGCAGGGCGTAGTCGACGAACGTGCCGGTCACGAGCTGGCCGTTCTCGTCGTAGACGACCTGCTCGTAGAGCGCCTGCCCGATCGCGTGCACGACGCCGCCGTGCACCTGGCCCTCGATCAGCATCGGGTTGATGGCCGGGCCGCAGTCGTCCACGGCCACGTAGCGCACGACCTCGACCTTGCCGGTCTCGGCGTCCACCTCGACGACGCACGCGTGCGCGCCGAACGGGAAGACGAAGTTCTCCGGGTCGTAGAACGAGGTCTCCTCGAGGCCGGGCTCGATGTCGGGCGGCAGCTCCTGGGGCGGGATGTGCGCCGCGCCCGCGATCTCGACCATCGACATCGACTTGTCCGGCGAGCCCTTGACCTGGTAGCTCCCGTCGACCAGCTCGATGTCCTCCGGCGCCGCCTCCAGCAGCGCTGCGCAGATGCGCTTTGCCTTGTCCTGGACCTTCAGCGCGGCCCGGGCGACGGCCTCGCCGCCCACCGCGAGCGTGCGCGAGCCGTAGGTGTCCCAGCCCCACGGCCCCTGGTCGGTATCGCCGTGGATCACGTTGACGTTCTGCGGGTCGAGCCCGATCCGGTCGGCCACGATCTGCGCGAAGCCGGTGTCGTGGCCCTGGCCGTGCGGCGACGTGCCGGTGTACACGGTGGCCGTGCCACTGGCGCTCACGCGCACCATGCCGGACTCCCAGAACGCGCCCTGGAGGCCGACCCCCTGCGGGCCGACGACGCGCGACGGCGCCAGGCCGCAAACCTCCACCCAGGTGGAGAAGCCCACGCCGCGGTAGACGCCCTGGCCGCGCAGCTCCTCCTGCTCGCGCCGGAACGCCTCGACGTCGAAGCGCTCGAGCAGCTTGTCGAGCGTGCCCTGGTAGTTGCCGGAGTCGTAGACGATCCCCAGGGCCGTCTCGTGCGGGAAGTCGTCCGCCGCGATGAAGTTGCGCCGGCGCACCTCGAGCGGGTCCATGTCGAGCTCGCGCGCCACCTTGTCCATCGTCAGCTCGATCCAGTGCGTGACCTCGGGCCGCCCCGCCCCGCGGATCGCGTCGGTGGGGAACTTGTTCGTGAACACGCCGACGAACGTCAGCGACACCGCCGGGATGTCGTAGGCGCCGTTGCCCACCGGGAAGCCGAGCTCGGGGATGAACGGCGTGAGCGCCATGAAGTAGGCGCCGAGGTCGCAGACCGAGCGCACGCGCAGGCCCGTGACCTTGCCGTCGTTCTTGACCGCCATCTCCACGTACGAGATCTGGTCGCGCCCGTGGTGGGTCACGGCCATGTTCTCCGAGCGCGTCTCGATCCACTTGATCGGGCGCTGGAGCCGCTTGGCGACCAGCACGGCGAGGATCTCCTCGGCGAACACGTTCAGCTTCGAGCCGAAGCCGCCGCCGACGTCCGGCGCCACGCAGCGCAGCTTGTCCTCGGGTATGCCGCAGCAGAGCGACAGCACGAACCGCAGGATGTGCGGGATCTGGGTCGCGGAGTAGAGCGTCACGTGCTCGCCGCGCGGCTCGGCGACCCAGCCGCGCGTCTCGATCGCGGCGCCCGCCGTGCGGTGGTTGACGACGCGCTGCGAGACGACCTTGTCGGCGTCGGCGAACGCGGCGTCGACGTCACCGCCGGCAACCGACCACTCGTGCGTCTGGTTGGTGCCGAACGACTCCCACACCAGCGGCGAGTCGTCCTCGAGCGCGGCCTCGGGCTCGACCACCACGGGCAGCGGGTCGTACTCGACGACCACGTCCTCGGCGGCGTCGTTGACGCTGTAGCGGTCGGTCCCGATCACCATCGCGACGGGGTCGCCCACGTGCTTGACTTCGCCCGTGGCCAGCGGCCAGTGCTCGGGCGTCTTGATCTCGACTCCCGCCGGCGCCCAGATCATCGGCATCGGCGCTGCCCAGTCGCCGGCGAGGTCCTCGTGGGTGAACACGGCGACCACGTCGTCGCGCTGCTCGGCCGCCGACTTGTCGATCGAGACGATCTTGGCGTGGGCCTCGGGCGAGCGCACGAAGGCCGCCCAGAGCGTGCCGGTCGGCTGGATGTCGTCGATGTAGTTGCCGCGCCCGGTGATCAGCCGCGGGTCCTCCCTGCGCTTCATCGCCTGGCCGACGTACGTGCTCATGCCGACACCCCGCTCGCGGCGGCGGACTTCACCGCTTCGACGATGTTGTGGTAGCCCGTACAGCGGCAGAGGTTGCCCTCGAGGCCGTGGCGGATCTCGTCCTCGGAGGGGTTCGGGTTGCGCTGGAGGAGGTCGGCCGCGGCCATGATCATCCCCGGCGTGCAGTAGCCGCACTGGAGCCCGTGCTTCTCCCAGAAGGCCTCTTGGAGAGGGTGGAGGCCGTTGTCCCCGGCGAGCCCCTCGATCGTCGTGACCGTGGCGCCGTCGGCCTGGGCCGCGAGGACCGTGCAGCTCTTCACGGACTCGCCGTTGAGGTGGACGGTGCAGGCGCCGCAGTTGGTGGTGTCGCAACCTATATGGGTGCCTGTCAGTCCGAGCTCGTCACGTAGCCAGTGGACGAGCAGCGTCCTGGCTTCGACCTCAGACTCGCGCACGCTCCCGTTGACGGTTACCGCGATCCGAACGGTGGCACCCATAGGCCTCTCCCCTCTGTTGCCCTCTCCTACCGGGGATGCTAATCCCCCACGCAATCCGACAGATAGTCTGACTTGATCATGGATCCCAGGACTCGCGATTTTGACTTCGAGGGCCACCGGCTGGTCTACGACGAGTACGGCTCGGGCCGGCGGGTCGTGCTGCTCCTGCCGGGCCTGCTGTTCTCGCGCAAGATGCACCGCCCGCTGGCCGCGACGCTCGCGGAGCGCGGCCACCGGGTGCTCTGCCTCGACCTGCTCGGCCACGGCGACTCCGACCGTCCGCCCGAGATGCCGAACTACCCGATGGTCGCGTTCGGGCGCCAGGCGATCGGGCTGCTCGATCACCTCGAGCTGAACCAGGCCGTGATCGGCGGTACCTCGCTCGGCGCGAACGCGACGCTCGAGGCGGCCGCGGCGGCGCCGGAGCGGGTGCGCGGCATGCTGATCGAGATGCCCGTGCTCGACAACGCGCTGCTCGGCTGCGCGCTGGCGTTCACGCCGCTGCTGGCCGGGCTCACCTTCGGCGCGCCGGTGGCGCGGGTCGTGGGCCGAGCGGCACGTATGGCGCCGCGGACCGGGTCGCTCCTGCCGGACATGATGCTCGACTGGGTCAGCCAGGACCCCAAGCCGTCGGCATCGGTGCTCCAGGGACTCTTCTTCGGGCGCGTCGCGCCGCCCTCCGAGGAGCGCAAGGCGCTGAAGCAGGAGACGCTCGTGATCGGCCACTATCGCGACCCGATCCACCCCTTCTCCGACTCGGACATGCTCGTGCGCGAGCTGCCGAATGCGCGGCTCGTGGAGGCCTCTTCCGTGTTGGAGCTGCGGCTGACGCCCGAGCGCCTGACCGGCGAGATCGTGCAGTTCGTGGAGCGCGTCTTCAAGCCGAAGTCGCGCGGCTCCGGCGGACGCCGCCGCACGGCCGCGCCGTCCCGCCGCGGCTCGCACCGAGCCAGCTAGCCTTCCGCCGCGATGTCCCACCGGCGAGACCAGAAGGAGTCGCTGCGCCGTGAGCGCGAGCGGCGCGAGGCCGAGGCCAAGGCGGCCGAGCAGCGCAAGCGGCTGATTGGAATCGGGGGCGCCGTCCTGATCGCGATCGTCGCGGTGGTGATCGTCGTGGTCGTGGCGGGCGGCGGCGGCGAGGATCCGGCGTCGGCCGGCAACAACTTCCCCGAGGGCGGCTCGATTCCAAAGCAAAAGCAGTTCGACCTCGAGAAGGCCGCGGCGGCCGCGGGGTGCGAGCTGAAGTCGAACAAGGCCGCTTCACGCGATCACCTCCAGGATCCAAACCAGAAGGTGAACTATCCGCAGAACCCCCCGGACAGCGGCAAGCATTACCAAGTGCCCGCCGAGGACGGCCTCTACAACGGCCCGCCTCCGCCGGACACCGCACTCGTGCACTCGCTCGAGCACGGTCGGGTGATCATCTGGGTCAACCCGTCGCTGCGGGCCGATGAGCGCGCCCAGATCCGCGCGCTGTTCGACGAAGACGGTTTTCAGCTGCTCGTTGTTCGCCGCGCGGACATGCCTGACGACGTTGCGGCGAGCGCCTGGAACCGTGACCCCGAGCCCAACGGGACCGGACGCCTGCTGACCTGTCCGAACTGGAGCGACGGCACGATCGACGCGCTCCGCACCTTCCGCGACGAGCACCGCTCGAACGGTCCCGAGGACATTCCCTAGCCGAACCTGCACGCGATCTTGCAGCGCCGCATCGGCGCTGCTGGCACCGTGTTGCAGGTCTCGTGAGGCTGCTCGCAACAGCGGCGGCGCTGATCTGCGCCCTGGCCGTCGTCCCCGGCTCGGCGAGCGCGGCCTTCGACTTCGAGATCGCCCCGCAGGGCAGCGTCGTGAAGACCGCGCGCCCGTTCAATCTCGTCGGGATGCGGTGGCGCGGCGACGCCAAGCCCGAGATCCGCATCCAGGTTCGCCGGCGCGGTCGAGGCTGGAGCCGCTGGGCGGAGCTCCACGCTCGCGGACACGCCTCCGACCCGCTCTGGGTCGGCAAGGCGAACGCCGTCCGCTACCGGCTCAGCCGGCGCGTGCGCGGCCTGCGGCTGCACTTCGTCAACGTCGGGCGGTTCCCGCGCCGGAGGACCGCGCACGTCGCGCAGGCGGGCGAGCCGGCCTTCGTCAGCCGCTCCGAGTGGGGAGCCGGCCAGTGTCGTCCGCGCACCGCGCCCGACTACGGGACGGTCAAGGCCGTGGTCGTGCACCACACGGTCTCGCTGAACGACTACACGCCCGAGGAGGCGCCGGCGATCGTGCTCGCGATCTGCCGCTACCACCGCAACTCCAACGGCTGGAACGACATCGGCTACAACGCGCTCGTCGACAAGTACGGCGCCCTCTACGAGGGCCGCGCCGGCGGGCTCGACCAGCCGGTGATCGGCGCCCAGGCACAGGGCTTCAACGCGCAGACCGCGGGGATCGCCAGCATCGCCGACCACACGACGGTCGAGGCGACCCCCGCGACGCTCGGCGCGATCGCCGCCTACATCCGCTGGAAGCTCGGCGTGCACCTCCAGCCGCTCACCGGCAGGGTGACGCTGACCAGTGCGGGCGGCTCGGAGAGCCGCTACGCCGCGGGAGCGCGGGTGAGCGTCGACCGCGTGATCGGCCACCGCGACGTCGGCCGCACCGCCTGCCCCGGCCAGCTGTTCTACGCCCAGCTCGACGAGCTCCGCGCGATGGTCGAGAGCGGCGCGAGCCCGATCCCGGCGGCTCACGTCAGCGGCACGCTGGCTGACCACACGATCGACTTCGGCGAGATCGCGCCGGTGACCGGGCTGCTGACCGGCCCCGACGGGCTGGCGCTGGCGGGCGCGCCGGTCGAGGTTCAGACCAACGCCGACGGGCGCTGGATCACCTCCGAGTCCCTGACCACCGCCGGCGACGGGACCTTCGCCGGCGAGCTGCGCCCGCGCAAGCGGATGTACGTGCGGCTGCGCTTCCCCGGGCAGATCGGCGTGCCGGGCGCGACCTCGGCGCGCCTGCTGCTGCGCCTGCGCCCCGTGATCGAGCTGCGCCGGCCGGCGCGGGCGGGGCGGCGCGGTGTGCGCGTACCGGTGTCGGGCACTGTGGGGCCGCGCAAGCCGCGCGTCTACGTCCTGCTCCAGCAGCGCATCCGCGGGCGCTTCAAGACCGTCGGCAGCCGAGCCGTGCGCACTCGCCGCGGGCGCTTCTCGTCCTCGTTCGTGCCCGCCTTCAGGGCGCTGTACCGCTACGCGGTGGTGGTCAAGTCGGACGACGACACCGACCGCGGCTCGACCGGCTGGCGCACGCTGCGGGTGCGCTGATCACCACCCCTGCCGCAGGTCGTCCGAGTAGAGGCCGTGGCCGGTGGCCAGCAGGCGGATGGTGCGCGCGAGGATGCGCAGGTCGAGCCTCAGCGAGCGGTGCTCGACGTACCAGACGTCGAGCTCGATGCGCTCTGGCCACGGCAGCGAGGTGCGGCCGTTGACCTGCGCCCAGCCGGTGATGCCGGGCTTGACCTCTAGCCGGCGGCGCTGGCGGTCGGTGTAGCGGTCGACCTGCTCCTGCACGGTCGGGCGCGGGCCGACGATTGCCATCTCCCCGCGCAGGACGTTGATCAGGTTGGGCAGCTCGTCGAGCGAGAAGCGGCGCAGCAGGCGGCCGGTGCGGGTGATGCGCGGATCGCCCTCGACGACGTAGATGCCCGCGCCCATCGACTCGGCGCCGGGCACCATCGTGCGCAGCTTCCAGAGCTCGAACGGCTCGCCGCCGAGACCCACGCGGCGCTGGCGGTAGAACACCGGACCGCGGCTCTCCAGCTTGATCAGGATCGCCGCCAGCGCCAGCAGCGGCGACCCAAGCACCAGCGCCAGGCTGGCCACCAGCAGGTCCAGGGCGCGGCTAGCGTTCCGCCTCACCGATGCAGATCCTCTACCTGCACCAGTTCTTCATCACCCGCGCGGGAGTGGGTGGCACGCGCTCGTACGAGTTCGCGCGCCGCTTCGTCGCGAGGGGGCACCGGGTGCGGATGGTAACCGCCGCCGACGGGAACAGCACCGTGGATGGCATCGACGTCGTCGGCGTCTCCGGCGCCTACTCGGACTACATGAGCGCCACGGCGAGCTCCGACCGTGAGCGGATGCTGGCTTTCGGGCGCTTTGCGGCGGGCGCGTCCGCGGCCGCCGTGCGCGGCCCGCGACCCGACGTGATCTACGCGACCTCGCCCCCGCTCACGATCGCAGTCCCCGCGCTCGCCGCGGCCGCCCGCTGGCGAGCGCCACTGGTGTTCGAGGTGCGCGACCTGTGGCCGGAGGCGCCGATCCAGATGGGCGCGCTCGCCAACCCGCGCATCCAGCGCCAGGCGCGCTCGCTCGAGCGCGAGGCCTACAAGCGCGCGCGGCGGGTGATCGCCCTGTCGCCCGGCATCCGCGAGGGGATCGTCGAGACGGGCGTGCCGCCCGGCAAGGTCGTGCTGGTCCCCAACGCTTCCGACCTCGACCTGTTTCAGCCGGCCGACCCGCCCGACCAGTTCCTGGTCAGCTACTTCGGGACCATGGGCGAGGCCAACGACCTGACGCTGGCGATCGAGGCCGCGCGCAAGCTGCCCGACATGCCGTTCGTGCTGATGGGCGACGGCAAGCGGCGCGCCGAGCTGGAGCGCTCGGCGCCTTCGAACGTGTCCTTCCCCGGCTCCGCCGCGGACAAGGGAGAGGTCGCCGAGCTGGCGGCCCGGTCGAGCGCCTGCCTGACGTTCTTCAAGGACGTGCCCGTGCTCGCCACCAACTCGCCCAACAAGCTGTTCGACACCTTCGCCGCCGGCCGGCCGGCGATCGTGAACACCGACGGGTGGATGCGCGAGCTGGTCGAGAGCAACGACGCCGGCTTCTACGTGCGCGACGCCGACGACCTCACCCAGAAGCTCCTCTGGCTGCGGGCGCATCCGGAGGAGGTCACCCGCATGGGCCGCAACGCGCGGGCGCTCGCGGAACGCGAGTTCGACCGCGACCTGCTCGCGGGCCGGGTACTGGACGTGCTCGAGGAGGTCGCGCGCTGACCGCGCTGTCCTACTGCGTCGTCAACACGAACGGGCGCGAGTGGCTGCTCGCCTGCCTCGACGCGATCGAGCGCACCCATCCGCCCGGCGTCTCGTACGAGCTGCTCGTGCTGGACAACGCCTCCGACGATGGCTCGGCCCAGGCGGTGCGCGAGGGGTACCCGGCCGCGCGCCTGATCGCGCTCGAGCGGCGCGCCGGCAAGGCCGAGAACGACACGCGGCTGCTGCGCGAGGCGCGCGGCACCTACTGCCTGCTGCTCAACGAGGACACCGAGCTGCGCGAGCACGCCACGCGCGCCCTGCTCGACTCGCTCGAGGGCGACCCCCGCGCGGCCGCGGCCGGCGCGCAGCTGCTGACCAGCGAGGGCGAGCCGACCGCGTGCGCATGGCGTCTGCCCAACTCCGGCTGGGCGCTCGCCGGCGCCGTGTTCCTGCACGACAGCTACGCGGTGCAGAGCCGGGGCGACTCGGTGCGGCGCGTCGGCTGGGTGCAGTCGAGCGCGATGCTCGTGCGGCGCGAGGCCGCCGAGCAGGTCGACTGGCTCGACCCCGCGTTCTTCGTCTACTCCGACGAGACCGACTTCTGCAAGCGGCTGCGCGACGCCGGCTGGCGGACCCTGTTCGTGCCCCAAGCCGAGGCGGTGCACCACGACCAGCTGTCCACCGACGCCGACGCGATGCGCCGCCGCATCGTCGAGTTCCACCGCGGGCGCGACCTCTACTTCCGCAAGCACCGGATGCCGGTCGCGCGTGCGCTCTGGCGCGTCTGCTGGACCTGGGCGTACCTCGTGCGGGCGGTCGCCGCGACGGTGCTGCCGGGCCACAGCCCGCGCCGCTACCTGATCCACGCGCGCCAGCAGCTCAACCCCGGACACGGCGAGGGGCTGCGCGAGCTGGCGGATGAGTACAACCGCAAGCGGGCCGACGGCGGCTCCCCGCACTAAGGTGCCCCGCCGTGGAGCACGCTGACACCGCCCAGCTGGCCGCGGTCGGTGGTGCGATCGCCTCGGTGCTCGTGCTGCTCGCGCGCGGCCGGGTCGCGCTGCTGGCGGGTCTGGTCGTGCTGGCGGCCGCCGAGGCGGGACTGGCCCTTTCGCTGGGTGACGCGTCGCTCGACAAGCTGACCAGCGCGGCCGGGGCGGCCGCCGCCGTGACCGGGCTGGTGGCACTGGGCGCCGGGGCGGCGCTGCTCGCCTGGCGCCCCGCCTGGGTGTCGGTGGCTGTGCTGGCGGCGGCGCCGTTCCGTCCGCCGCTCGACTTCTCGAGCTCCAACAGGTTCCTGGTCTCGATCGCCGAGGACGGGCGGCTCGGTCGCCTGCTGCCGCTCTACTTCGTGCTCGCCGCGGCGGTGCTGGCGCTCGGCTGGCGGGCGCTGCGCGGCCGACAGCTGCGGGCGGTGCCGACGGTGATCGCGTTGCCGGCGGCGGCCTTCTTCGCGTTCGCGTTCCTGTCGCTGCTGTGGGCCGATGACGTCGAGGCCGGCACCAACCTGCTCGCGTTCTTCACTCTGCCGTTCGCGGCCCTGCTGGCGACGGTCGCGCGCGCCGACTACCCGGATTGGGTCCCGCGCGCGCTGGCGGGAGTGGCACTGGGACTCGCGTCGCTGTTCGCGGTGGTCGGGCTGTGGCAGGTGGCCACGCACAAGCTGTTCTTCTACGCGCCCAACCTCGCCACGTCGAACGCGAACACGGACTACTTCCGCGTGACCTCGCTGTTCGGCGACCCGAGCCTGTACGGGCGGCACGTGGTGCTGGGGATCGGGGTCGCGCTGTCGCTGCTGGCCGCCAACCGCTGGCGCACCTGGCCGCTGATCGGCCTCATCGCTCTGATGTGGGCCGGGCTGCTGTTCTCGTACTCGCAGTCGAGCATGGCGGCGTTGCTGGTGGTGACACTCGTGCTCGGCCTGATCACCGGCGACCGGCGAGTGCGGCTGGCCGTCGGCGGGCTGGCGGCGGCGGCGCTGCTGGCCGCGGTGGCGTTCGTGGCCGTGGAGCTGATCGACGGCGAGTCGCTCAACCACATCACGAGCGACCGCACCGAGCGAGTGGAGGACACCGCGCGGGTGGTCGAGCACAACCCTGTCGCGGGCGTGGGGATCGGCGGACAGCCGCGGGCGAGTCGCGAGCTGGTCGGCAGCGACCGGCCGACGCCCAACTTCGTCTCGCACACGACGCCGCTGACCGTGGCGGCCGAGCTGGGCGCGATCGGGGTGGTGCTGTACGTCTGGCTGCTCGCCGGTGGGGCGCGGCTGATCGAGCTGGTGCGGCGGCGCGAGCAGGCGCTGGGGTTGGCGCTGGCGGCCTCGTTCGTCGCGCTGTTCGTGCACGCGCTGTTCTACAGCGGGTTCCTCGAGGACCCGATCACCTGGCTCGTGTTGGCGGTGGGAGGCGGCTGGCTGGCATGGCGGGAAGCGGAGCGCGGCGCCGCGGAGCGGTCGGCCGAGCGGGCGGCGGCATGAGCGAGCGCCTCTCGCCGGCCGGTGCCTGGGCGCTTGTCGGCGTCCTCTTCGCCCTGATCGCGATCACGCTGCCCGAGCTCGGCTCGGACCCGTGGCGCTTCCGCCCCGGCGCCGTCGACCCCCAGGGCCCGCTCGCGCCGCTCGTTCGGGCGGCCGGCGAGGAGTGGGACCTCGGCATCCCGCGCGCCGCCTGCTTCGTGGCGGCCCTGCTCTGCGGGGCCGGAGCGATGCTGCTGATCGCCCGCCCGCGCGCCTGGTCGAAGTCGCTCGCGGTGGCGCTGATCCTCGCCGTCGGCCTGCTGGTCACCGCGCCCGCGACGCTGCTCCAGCTCGGCCTGCGCGACGCCACCGCACCCTGGTTCTTCACCAACGACTCGACCTACCAGATCGAGCAGGGCGGCGATCTGCTGCTCGACCTCGACAACCCCTACGGCCACGACTACCGCGAGTCGGGGCTGGAGCGCTTCTACACGCGCGACGGGAGCGTGTCCGAGCGCGTGCGCGAGAAGGAGGTCGCGCTCGAGCACTTCGCCTACTTCCCGGGCACGATCTACGTGTCCGCGGCCTGGCGGCTGCTGCCCAACCCGTTCGACGACTACCGGCTGCTGATGCTGGTCTGCAACCTGCTGATGCTGGCGGCGGCGCTGGCGTTCCGCGGGCCGCTGTCCGTGCGGCTGGCGCTGGGGGCGCTGCTCGTCTGCAACCCGATCGCGATCCGCTCGGCGTGGTTCGGCCAGAACGACGCACCGAGCCTGCTGCTGCTCGTGCTCGCGTTCGCGCTGGTCAGCCGGCGCCGCTTCGGCTGGGCGGCGGCGAGCCTCGCCGGGGCAATCCTGCTGAAGCAGTTCGCGCTTGTCGGCGCGCCCTTCCTGGCGCTGATGATCTGGAGGATCGACCCCGACGAGCTCAAGCGGGCGGCGCTCGTCTTCGGCGGCGTGCTCGCGGCGGGCATCCTGCCGTTCCTGATCGCCGACCCGGTCGCGTTCTACGAGGACACGATCAAGTACGGCGCCGGGACCTACCGGATCGTGGGCTACGGACTGTCGGCGATCCTGATCCGGATGCACATCCTGAGCGACCGCGACGGGTCCTACCCGTTCGCGCTGATCGCTCTGCTGACCTGGGTGCCGTTGACGGTCTGGCTGCTGCTGGCGCAGCGAAGGGCACAGGAGCTCTGGATCGGGGCGGCCGGCTTCGCCATCTCGATCCTGTGGCTGATGTTCATCGGCCGGACCTTCAACAACTACTACCTCGTCTGGCCGATGACGGGGGCGGTCATCGCTGCGCTCTTGGCGGTCGCGCCTGCTCGGGCTCGGGCGAACGACGGGCAATAAGGGGTGGGTCGAATTGCAGCCTTTCCCACGAGGTTGTCATTAGCCCCGTATAGCGCGGTTAACCACAACCTCGTGGCCTCGCCGCCCGTACCGGGCGCCCTTATTGCTGCTGTTTTTCGCGCTGCCGCTCTGGCTTCGCCCCCGGCACCCGCAGCGCGTACTCGTGCGACCGGCCCGTGATGTAGATGCGTTCCTCGTCGGCCACCACCGGGTTGGCGTACTTGCCGTCGCGAAAGCGCCAGACGGTCTTGCCGTCGCTCGCACGCACCGCGTAGGTCGAGTCGGGGCCGCGGGCCACGCCGCGGGCCGCCGCTGAGCCGCAGCTCGAGCAGACCGCGTAGTAGACGAGGCCGTTCATGATCGTCGGCGCGGCGTGCACGGCGCCGTGCGCGTCGATCTGCCAGATCGTGTCGCCGGTGGCCGCGTCCAACGCGTAGAACTTGCCGTCGTAGGTGCCGACGAACACTCGCCGGTTCTCGACGGCGGCCGCCCCGTAGATGTAGGTGCCGAGCGGTCGGGCCCAGAGCAGCTTGCCGCTCTTCGCCCCGTACACGTACATCGTCCCGTCGGTGTTGCCGATGTACACGCGCCCGTAGGCCACCGTCGGCGTCGCGTACCAGAACTCGCGCGAGCCGAACTTCGACTGCGACTGCGCGCTCCACAGCAGCCGGCCGGTGCGCGCACTGAGCGAGTAGAGCGTTCCGCCGTCCGACGCGATGAAGATGCGCCCGCGCCAGTAGGCGGCCGAGGTGTTGACCTGGTCGTCCGCCTGAAAGCTCCAGATCTGACGGCCCGTGTCGGCGTCCAGCGCGTGCACCTTGTGGTCCCAGGCACCGATGTAGAGGCGGCCGTTCTTCAAGAGCGGCGACGACTCGATCGGCGCCGTCTTGAAGCGCCAGCGCTCGCGGCCGGTGTCCGCATCCCAGGCCACGACGAACCCGTTCGCGCCGGCCTGGTCCTGCACGCATTCGACGGGGTGCATGTACGACTGGTAGACGACGCCCTTGCCGATCGTCGGCGACGACGCGGCGCAGCGACTCAAGCTCTTGCGCCATTCGACCTTGCCGGTCTTCGCGTCGAGCGCGAAGAAGAGTCCCTTCTGCTGGGCGAGGTAGACGCGCCCGTAGCCCACCGAGGGCGGGAACTCGAGCGTGTCGTGGGCGTCGATCTTCCAGAGCCGGCGGAAGGGCGGCCGGTGGTCGTAGGGGGAGATGTGCCGGCGGGCGCTGTCGTAGGCGTAGGTCGGCCACGGGCGCGGGTTGACCGGCGGCGGCGTGGGCTTCTGCTCCTCCGTGGTCACGAACTCCTCGGTCGCGGAGCCGCGCTTCTCGATCGGCTCCTTCTCCTTCTCGTACGCGTACACCCCGGCCGCGGCCACGACGGCAGCGAGCAGCGCGGCGCTCACAAGCAAGCGTCGTCTCGTCACCGGGGGCAGGCTAGCTGGCGCTTCGGCCTACCGCGCACCCTCGGCGAGCAGCCGCCAGATGCGGGTGGTCACGGCCGGCACCTCGTCGCGCAGGCGGCACAGCAGCGGCTCGGGCTCCCACAGCGCGCTGCCGGCGAACGCGGCACCGGGCGCGGTGCCGAGCGCCGGGCCCTCGCCGCGCGCGAGCGACAGGTCGGTGGTCAGGTCGTAGGCGAGCCGCTCGCGGTCGAGGTAGAGCAGGAGCGGGGCCA
>JBQGCL010000238.1:0-3012 GCA_052038485.1 Thermoleophilaceae bacterium
AGAGAGCCGCCATCAGGCGTGCCCCTTCTCCGGCAGGAAGTCGTCGGCCAGCTCCAGCGAGGCGATCACGTTGAGCAGCATCCCCTTGGCCATGAACCCGACGACCTCCTCGTCGGAGACGCCGCTCATGCGCTTGACGTCATCCCACAGGCCGGTGAACTCGCGCCGGATGGCGTCGCCGAGCTCGGGATCGCCGGCTGCGGCGTGGGCCTGCATCTGAAAGCGGATCTCATCGCGGTCCTGGAGCAGGTCGATGTAGGCATTCCCCATCGCCTCGAGCCGCTCTTCGGGCGTCGTCCGCCCCCGGACCGCCTCGAGAAATGCGCTCCGGATGCGATCGACCACATAGCGGTCAGCCGCTAGGAACAGCTCCCGCTTGTTCGGGAACAGCGCATAGATGTAGGGCTGCGAGATGCCCGCGCGCTTGGCAATCGCCGACGTGCTGGTCGCATGAAACCCGTTCTCGGCGAACTCCTTGACCGCCGCCCGGATCACCTGGTCCCGCCGCTCGTCCGACGAGCTCCGAGGGCGGGCATCTCGCTTGTCCTTGACTGCCATGACAGGCAGTTTATTGATCGATCTATCAATTGTCAACCGCTCGAAACGGCGGTCGAGCGACGAGGTTGCACTTAGCCCCCTATAGCGCGGTTAACTGCAACCTCGTGGGCGTGGCCGGCGTGAAGCGGGTGGCGCGCTTGGTGGCCTCAGCCCCGCAGGTGGCGCAGCACGTAATGCAGGATTCCGTCGCCGCGGTAGTACTGCCACTCGTTCGGCGTGTCGATTCGGACACGCGCCTCGAACGAGACCCCGCTGTCGGTCGAGACGCCGAGCGTCTGCGCTCCCTCGGACAGCGGCTCCAGCGTGAACGTCTCCTCCCCGGAAAGCCCAAGCGAGGAGGCCGACTCGCCGTCCGGGAACTGGAGCGGCAGCACGCCCATCCCGACCAGGTTGGAACGGTGGATGCGCTCGTAGGACTCCGCGATCACGAACTTCACGCCCAGCAGGCGGGGCCCCTTCGCGGCCCAGTCGCGTGACGACCCCGAGCCGTACTCCTTCCCAGCCAGCACGCACAACGGCGTGCCCGCGTCGGCGTACTCCATCGCCGCCTGGTAGATCGTCGTGACCTCGCCGTCCTTCTTGGTGAAGCCGCCCTCGGTACCCGGCGCCAGCTGGTTGCGCAGCCGGATGTTGGCGAACGTGCCGCGCATCATCACCTCGTGGTTGCCGCGCCGCGACCCATACGAGTTGAAGTCACGCTGCTCGACGTCGTGCGAGAGCAGGTACTCGCCCGCCGGCGAGTCCTTCTTGATCGCCCCGGCCGGCGAGATGTGGTCGGTCGTCACGCTGTCGCCCAGCACCGCCAGCACGCGAGCGTCGCGGATCTCCTCGAACTCCGACGGCGGATCAGCGGGCATCCCCTCGAAGTACGGCGGCCGCCGCACGTACGTGGAGTCCGGGTCCCAGGCGTAGCGGTCGCCCGACGGCACCTCGAGCCCGTTCCAGTTCTCGTCGCCCTCGAACACCTCGCCGTAGCTCTTGCGGAACATGTCCGACTCGATCGCCGCCTCCATGACCTCGTTGACCTCCTCGCGCGAGGGCCACAGGTCACGCAGGTAGACGTCGCCCTGGACCGGCTCGGTCAGCAGGTCCACGTCCATCCGCCCGGCCAGCGCATAGGCCACGCAGAGCGGCGGCGAGGCGAGGTAGTTCATCCGCACCTCGGGGTGAATGCGTCCCTCGAAGTTGCGGTTGCCGGACAGCACCGAGGCCACCACGAGGTCGCGTTTCTCGATCTCGGCGGAGATCTCCTCCGGCAGCGGACCCGAATTCCCGATGCAGGTCGTGCAGCCGTAGCCGACCAAGTCGAACCCGAGCGCCGAAAGCGGCTCGATCAGCCCCGCGCGTTCGAGGTACTCGGTGACGACCTTGGATCCGGGCGCGAGCGAGGTCTTCACCCACGGCTGGCGCGTCAGCCCGGCGTCGACGGCCTTCTTGGCCAGCAAACCGGCGCCGAGCATCACCGACGGGTTCGACGTGTTCGTGCAGCTCGTGATCGCGGCGATCACCACCGCGCCGTGATCGAGGCCTTCGCTGCGCTCGGCCACCGCGGCGTGGAAGGCCTCGTGCTCGTCGTGCCCCGGACGCGGCGGCGCGCCGCCGCCGTTGTCGGTCGGCGGGTCGCTGGCGGGGAAGCTCTCGGCGGCCGCCGCGTCGTACCCCGACAGCTCGACCTGGTGATCGGTCATCTCGGCCAGCTCGACCACGAAGTCCGCGGCCGCGTCGGTGAGCGCGACCCGGTCCTGCGGGCGCTTCGGCCCGGCGAGCGACGGCACGACGTCGCCCAGGTCGAGCTCCAGGGTGTCCGAGTAGACGGCGTCCTCGGAGTCCTCGTCGTGGAACAGCCCCTGCGCGCGGCAGTAGGCCTCGACCAGCTCGACCCGCTCGGGCGGGCGGCCGGAGAACTCCAGGTAGCGCAGCGTCTCGGCATCGACCGGGAAGATCCCGCAGGTCGCGCCGTACTCGGGCGACATGTTGCCGATCGTGGCCCGGTCGGCGAGCGGCAGCCGCTGCAGCCCCGGCCCGAAGAACTCCACGAACTTGCCGACCACCCCGCGCTCGCGCAGCAGCTGGGTCACGGTCAGCACCAGGTCGGTCGCGGTCGCGCCCTCGGGCAGCTCTCCCGTCAGCCTGAAGCCGACCACCTGTGGGATCAGCATCGAAACGGGCTGGCCCAGCATCGCGGCCTCGGCCTCGATGCCGCCGACGCCCCAGCCGAGCACGCCGAGCCCGTTGATCATCGTCGTGTGCGAGTCGGTCCCGACGAGCGTGTCGGGGAACGCCTGCCCGTCGCGCGTCTCGACCACGCGTGCGAGGTACTCGAGGTTGACCTGGTGGCAGATGCCCGTGTTCGGCGGCACGACGCTGAAGTTGTCGAAGGCCGTCTGGCCCCAGCGCAGGAAGGCGTAGCGCTCGCGGTTGCGCTCGAACTCGAATTCGGCGTTGCGCTGGAAG
>JBQGCL010000239.1:0-2478 GCA_052038485.1 Thermoleophilaceae bacterium
CTCAGGTCGTATAGCCCTGCGCTCAAGGGACATTCCGGGACACTCCCCCGGGCGGTCTGGCGTTATTCGCTAGTCGGCAAGTAGGAGGGTTGATTCGAACTAGAGCCGCCGCGAATGGGGGTGGGTCACGTTCCGGCGAGGCGCGTGACTCGTGCTGCGCCACTGGCCCTCTGCTACTGGGCGAGTTCAGGGGACACCATCCCACGAACGCTGGCGCATCCGAGGGTGCCTATGCGTGGTACCCAGGCAGGCTCGTTGCCGAGGGTTACCGACGCAACAGCCGCCTGAGCCGCGTCCCGTCTACGTTGATCACGTAGAGCACCGCACCGTCCCGCGCGCTTGAGAAAACAAGCCGGCGGCCATCGGGTGCCCACGACGGGTTTACGCCACTTGCGATCCTTCGCGGCGTTGTCGAGTTCCTTTCCTGAAGGGCGACTCCGCAGCCGCCACCAGGATCCCAACACGCGGAGAATCCGACCTGCCGTCCGTCTCGCGACCACTCGGGCCCGTGGGCTTGTGCGTGTATGGCTCCACCAGAGCAGCCCTGGCCTTCGCCGTCAGGCGCAAAGAACACGGCCCGCATGCTGTAAAGGCACGCGGCGGCGATGGTGCGGCCGTCGGGGGACCAGCGCGGCCCGCGACCAAGGCCCAGGAGCCGCAGCCCTCCGCCCTTGGCCGATACGACCGACACTCGATTGCCGCCCGTCGTAACAGCGAGCCTGCGGCCGTCGGGCGACCAATCGGGCGAGCCCACATAGGGAGTTGGCGGTCGACCAAGCGGGATACGCCAGACCCGACGCGTCCGAACGTCGAGAACGCCGAGACCCTTGCCGCGAACAAACACGATCCGCCTCCCATCCGGAGACCAGGCCGGCGCGTAGCCGTCAACCGGTCTCCCAAGAAGCCCGCCCCGCGCCTGCGCGATTCGAAAGCGGGAGGTCGCGCCAGGTCCTGCGCCGATGATTTCCGAGAAGGCCAGCAAGCGCCCGTCCGGCGACCACACCGGCCCTCCTGCCTCGCCGCGCGAGGCGTACACGCGACGAAGACGAATGCCGTCGGCGCGGACTACGTAAACCGAGCTCAAGTCTCGTCGGTGGTAGCGGGTGAACGCGATCTGACCCCCAGCTGGCGACCAAGCCGGCCAAAGGTCAGATGGATACGCCGGCTCCTGAGCCCAGCCACTCGCGCCGGTGACCGGTAAAGCGGCAAAGATGACCAAGGCAACGACTCGGAGCCCCACGGTCTCTCTGACGTTCCCCGCAACGTGCCGTTAGGAACGGAAAGTCTCTCAAACCCACCAACCCGTCGAGACATTCCCGAACTCACTGTCATCGTGGCGGATGCGGTGGCGTCCGGCGGTAGCAAGAGACTCGGGTTGGCGGCGGCTGACTCGATTCCCGAACGTCGCCTTTGGCTGACTTGCCAGCGTTGTGTCGCCGCCGCCTTCCCGAGACCGCCGAGCGTGACCTGATAGGAGCTTGGCAGCTGCCTTGAGTGAGGCCTGTCCGCTCGCCGGTCGCCCCCAACGGTAGGAGGCCCTGCAGATGATCGTGATCGGGGTGGACGTGCACAAGCACTCGCTGTCTGCTGTTGCTGTTGACGAGGTCGGTCGTCAGCTCGATTGCTTGGAGACGAGCGACGGCGAGGCGTTGGTGGCCTGGTCGAAGCGGGTCGGTCGGCGGCGCCTGTGGGCGCTCGAGGACTGCCGACATGTGACGCGCGGCCTGGAGCACGCGCTGCAACGCGAGCGCCAGCGGCTGGTGCGGGTGCCGCCGCGGTTGACGGCGCCGGAGCGGCGGCGCGGCCGGCTGCGGGGCAAGTCGGACCTGATCGACGCACTCGCGATCGCGAGAGCCGCCTTACGGGAGCCGCTGCTCGACTCGCCACGCCCCGAGGAGGGACGGCTGCGCGAGTTGAAGCTGCTGGTCGACCATCGCGACGATCTCGTCGGCGAGCGCCGTCGCTGTCAGCAGCGGCTGCGCTGGCACCTACACGAGCTCGACCCCTCGCTGCAGGTTCCGCTTGGCGCCCTCGACCGCGGCGTCTGGCTCGAGCGACTGAGCCGCCAGCTCGCCCGGCGCGAGCAGACGATCCAGGTGCGGATCGCACGCGAGCTCCTCACCCGCTGCCGCAGCCTCACCCGCTCGATCCTCGAGCTCGACCGCGAACTCGAGGCGCAGACCGCAGCGGCCGCGCCGCGACTGCTCGAGCTGCCTGGCTGCGGCGGGTTGACGGCCGCCAAGCTGCTCTGCGAAATCGGACCGATCGCCCGCTTCCGCTCCGATGCCCAGCTTGCCCGCCACGCCGGCGTCGCACCGCTCGACGCCAGCTCGGGTAAGCACCAGCGCCACCGGCTCGACCGCGGCGGCAACCGCCAACTCAACTGCGCGCTGCACCGGATCGCGGTCACCCAAGGGCGTGTCCACGCGCCCGCACGTGCATACCTGGAGCGCAAGCAGAACGAGGGAAAGAGCCGCC
>JBQGCL010000240.1:0-25742 GCA_052038485.1 Thermoleophilaceae bacterium
GGATGGCGCCGGGGTTGCAGTGGGTAAGCGGGCGGTCGCCCGGTTGGCACAGGGCGGCGCCGAGCGCCGGGAGGGGCCGGGCGGCCGCCTCCTGCTCGTCGTGCAGCTCGCGCGCCCGCGCGAGCGGGTCGGGCGCCGCCAGCGCCTGGTCGATCGCCCACGCCAGATTGACCGCCGTCGGGCGCGTGGCGCGCAGCAGCTCGGCGGCCGTCGGCCGCTCGCCGGGCTCCGCGAGCGCCAGCCCGTAAGCCGCCGCGATCCCGATCGCCGGCGCGCCGCGCACGGCCAGCGTCGTGATGCAGTCGGCGACCTGCTCGGGCCGGTCGCAGCGCAGCCAGCGCTCCTCCGCGGGGAGGAGCCGCTGGTCGAGTACGAGCAGTGCCCCGTCCTCGAATCGCAGCGGCTCCACCATGCCCGCGGAGACTAGGGAGCTACTGCACGTAGCCCGCCTCCTTCAGGTACTCGCCGGCGACCACGTCCGGCGTCTTCTTGTCGAGGTCGACGCGGGCGTTCAGCTCCTGCATGACCTCGTCCGTCAGGCCCTTGCTGACCAGCGCAACGGTCGACTCGAGGTCCGGGCCGGCCTTCTCGATCACGTCGTTCCGGACGACCAGCGTGGAGTTGTAGGGCGGGAACATGCCCTTGTCGTCCTCCAACAGGACCTCGCCCTCGCGCTTGATCTGCGGGTCGGTCGTGAACACGATCGACACGTCGGCCTGGCCCTTGGCCAGCACCTCGTGACGCAGCGCGAGGTCGACCGGCACGAACTTCTTGAACTTCAGCCCGTAGACCTTCTCCAGCCCGAGCAGGCAGTCCAGCCGCTGACGGCACTCGGGGCTGCCGTACAGGGTCAGCTTGTTCGCGACCTTGGACAGGTCGGAGATCTTCTGAAGCCCGTACTTGTCGGCGGTCTCCTTGGTCACGGCCACCTCGTTCGAGCTCGTGAACGGGGTGAGCGGCAGCGCCGTCAGGTCCTTCTTGGCGAACCCCTCCTTCGCCTTGGCGTAGGCGACCAGGCCGTCCTTCGGGATCTCGTCGGCGGTGTAGCCGAAGAACGACAGCAGCGCTGTGCCGGTGTACTCCGGGTAGCCGCTGATGTCGCCCTGCTCGAGTGCCTTGAGCGCCGTCTTCTCGTCGCCGAGGTTGAGCTCCGTGGAGACGTCGTACCCGGCCGCCTCGAGCGCCTGGGCGTAGATCTCGCCGAGCACCTTCTGCTCGGTGAAGTTCTTCGACCCGATGACGAGCTTGGTCGAGGCGTTCTGGTCGTTCTTCTGGATGGTGCCCGCGGCGGGTGCCTCTTCCGCCTGCTTGGCCGAGTCGTCGCCGCCGCTGTCGTCGTCGTCGCCGCCGCACGCGCCCAGCGCGAGCGCGACGAACAGCAACATCAGCAGGGCGGTCCAGCGGGATGACCTCATGGGATCGCTTCCCTCCTTGTGGTTGCAAACGTCCACCGGCGCTTGCCGGCGCCGGACAGCTTCAGCCCGCGTGGGGTCAGAGCCCGTTGCAGGGCCGCGAACACGAGCTCGGTGGCGACGGCCAGGAGTGCCACGACGATTGCCGCCGCGAGCCTTCCCTCGTCGCCGTACGTGTTGACGTTGATGATCGGGTCGCCCAGCGTCGTGACCCCGGCGAGCGGGGCGATCGTTGCCGTGGCGACCACGTTGACCGCGGAGATGCGGATGCCGCCGAAGATCAGCGGCAGCGCCAGCGGCAGCTCCACGCGCCGCACTATCTCGGGGCCGGTCATGCCCATCCCGCGGGCGGCGTCCACGGTGTCGCGGTCCACCTGGCGCACGCCGGTGTAGGCGTTGGTGAGGATCGGCGGGATCGCGAGCAGGACGAGCGCGAGCGTCAGGTTCGTGTAGCCGACGCCGAGGTAGGCCACGAAGAACGCGATCAGCGCCAGGCTCGGCACCGCGCGGCCGACGTTCGATGCGTTGATCGCCAGGAAGCCGCCCTTGCCGATGTGACCGAGCCAGAGCCCGACCGGGATCGACGCGGCGCAGGCGATCGCCATCGAGGCCGCGGACAGCTTCAGGTGCGGCCACATCAGCTCCCACAGCTCGCCCAGGCCGCCGACCTGGGTGCCGCCGGCCGGGGACGGGCGCTCGTTGAAGATGAAGTCGACGGCGTCGCCGAACTCGCCCAGCACCGCGAAGGTCGTGCTCATCGTGCCGCCACCGCCCGGGTCCAGGGCGTGATCGCGCGCTGCACCAGCAGGATCAGCCCGTCGAGCACGGCGGCCAGCACGACCGCCAGCCCGCCGGCGACGACCACGTTCGACTTGAACGTGATGTCGGAGAAGATCTGCTCGCCGAGCCCGCCGGCGCCGGCGAAGAACGCGAGCGTGGCAAGCCCGACCGTCGTGGTGACCGCGATGCGCAGCCCGGCCATGATCTCCGGCAGCGCCAGCGGCACCTCGACCTTCCAGAGCAGCTGGCGGTCGGTCAGCCCCATGCCGCGGCCGGCGTCCTTGGTCTCGTCGGGGACGTTGTCGAGCCCGGCCAGGACGTTGCGGAAGATGATCAGCAGCACGTACGAGACGAGCGCGACCAGAGCGGTCGTGTTGCCGCGGCCGGTGATCGGCAGCAGCAGGAAGAAGGCCGCGACGCTCGGGATCGTGTAGAGGATCCCGGTGACCTGGGTGATCGGGTTGACCAGCCAGCGGCGCCTGTAGGCGACGATCGCCAGCGCGAACGAGATCGCGAAGCCGATCGCCACAGCGACCACGGTCAGGTAGGCGTGCTGGAAGAACGGGTCGACGTAGTTGTCGAAGTTGTCCTTGATCCAGCCCGGGCAGAAGCCGTTGTCGGACTCGCAGGTGTCGGTGCGGTTGTGGATCTGGACCTGCGCCGGCTCGAGCGTCACGCCGCCACCTCCTCCTGGAGGGCGTGGGCGAGGATCTCGATCGAGAGGACGCCCACGACCCGGCCGCGCGCGTCGACGACCGGCCCGTACTGGGACTCCGCGGCGAGCAGGTCGGAAAGGGCGTCGCGCAGGACGTCGTCGAGCTCGAGCAACGGGGTGGCGGGCGAGCGGTGTCCATCCGGCGAGAGCCAGGCCTGCGGTCGGCCGTCGGCGTCGACCTGGAGCGAATAGGGGACGTCGCCGGTGGTGGCGCCGGTCGGCTCGCCCTCTCGGATGAGCGGCGCGGTCCAGAGGTCGACGTCGCGCACGCGCTGGAGCGAGAGCCGCTTGAGAGCGCGGTCGGCGCCGACGAAGTCCTCGACGAAGGGGTTCGCCGGGTGCATCAGCAGCTCCGCCGGCGGGGCGTACTGAGCCAGCTTGCCGCCGCGCTGCATGATCGCGATGCGGTCGCCCATCTTGATCGCCTCGTCGATGTCGTGGGTGACGAACACGATCGTCTTGCGGATCTCGCGCTGGAGGCGCAGGAACTCGTTCTGGAGGCGCTCGCGGTTGATCGGGTCGATCGCGCCGAACGGCTCGTCCATCAGCATCAGCGGGGGGTCGGTGGCGAGTGCGCGGGCCACGCCGACGCGCTGGCGCTGGCCGCCGGAGAGCTGGGCGGGGAAGCGGTCGCGCGTCTCGTTCGGGTCGAGGCTGACCAGCTCGAGCAGCTCGTCCACGCGCGCGGCGATGCGCTGCTTCGACCAGCCCAGCAGGCGCGGCACCGTGGCGATGTTGCCGGCGACGCTCAGGTGTGGGAAGAGGCCGATCTGCTGGATCGCGTAGCCGATCTCGCGGCGCAGCTCGGCGGGGCGGCGCTCCTTGACGCTGCGACCGTCGAGCAGGATGTCGCCGGCGGTGATGTCGATCATGCGGTTGACCATCCGCATCGCGGTGGTCTTGCCGCAGCCGGACGGGCCGACCAGGACGCAGATCTCGCCGGCGGGCACCTCGAGTGAGAGCGAGTCGACGGCCGGCTCCGCCTGACCCGGGTACTGCTTCGTGGCCTGCCGAAATTCGAGGGTCGCGGCGGCGGGGCGTGACGACGGCCCCGGAGGCTGGGCGGAGTCAGAACTGTTCACGGGTGAGGCTTCCCGGAGGAAGCTCGCAATGCTACCCGGGTGGCGGCGTCGCCTCGCGCCGAGTTCGCCAAGCCTTAATGTCGGCGTCGGCGAGGCGCTCCAGCTCGCGGCGCAGGTCGTCGCGCAGCTCGCGGACCTCGATCTCGTCCAGCTCCGGGTCAGCCTCGGCCGTCTCGACCAGCGCCGCGGCGAATGTCTCGTTGGCGGCGAACAGGTCGGCCTCGGCGCGGGCGCGGTCGGGGGCGCCGCGGATGGCGAGCGCCTGCTCCTTGAGGTCCTCCGCCAGCGGCTCGATGCGCCGGCGGTCGGCGGCGGGGAGGATGCGCCAGCGCGCGTACAGGGAGCGAGCCACGCGGATGCCGACCGCGGTCGTGGCCGCGGCGCCACCGATGACGAGCTTTGCCGAGGGCATGCGTGGCGCATGGTCCCGGGCGGGGTGGACGGAATGGCGCCCGGGGGGTTCACGCCCCCCTTGCCCCCCGCTGCGCCCGGCCGGTCGCCTACAGCACGGTCGCGGCGAGCTTGTCGACCTGATCGGGGTCCGGTGAGGCCGGGAACATGATCAGCTCGTCGCAGCCCGCTTCCGCGAAGCCGCGCACGCGCTCCTCGACCTCGTCCTCGCCCTTGGCCGTGCCCTGGATCACCATCGCCTGGTACTCCCCGGCGAAGGCGTAGTAGTCGCCGATGGTGTCGCGCGTCTGGGTTTCGGGGTCGGCGTCGAGCGAGAAGTACGTCAGGGACAATGCGCGCGGCTGCTCGGTGCGGCCGGCATCCTGGAAGGCCTCGAGCACCTTCTCGCGCGCCCCGGCGAAGACCTCGGGCGGCCCGCCGCCCATGATCCAGCCGTCGCCGTAGGTGGCGGCGCGGCGGTAGGCCGCGTCGGCGCCACCGCCGACGACGATCGATGGCGGGTTGTCTGAGACGTCTGGTCCGATGCCGCCCGCGAAGCCGCGCTCCTCGCCGGCCCAGATCCGCGTGATCTCGTCGAGCATCTCGTCCATGAGCTTGCCGCGCCTGTTGAAGGGGACGCCGACGGCCTCGTAGTCGTCGGAGCGGCCGCCCGGGGCGACGCCGAGCACGAGCCGGCCATCCGAGAGCTTCTGGAGGGACGCGGCCTGCTTGGCGACCAGGGGGGCGTTCTGGCGGAGGGGGAGCAGGGCGATCGCGGTCGTCAGGCGGATGCGCTCGGTCACCGCGGCCGCCGCGGCGAGGGCGACCAGCGGCTCGTAGTTGGGGTAGACGAGCCGGTCGATCGTGCCGAGGCTGGAGAAGCCGGCGGTGTCGGCGCGCTTGGCCCACTCGAGCACCTGCTCGCGGGTGGTGCCGGGGATGGTGGTGGGCAGCCCGATTGCGATTTCCACGTGGCGATCTCCGTATCTAGATTGGGCGCATGACGTTAGAGGGGTGCCCCGCGTGGGCCGCCGAGCTGCTGGACGAGGCGCGCGTCGGGCGGCTGGCGCTGCTGGACGAGGAGGACCTGCCAAGGCTGCTGCCGATCACGTTCGCGGTGTTCGAGGGGGCGGTCTGGAGCGCCATCGACCAGAAGCCGAAGCGGACGGCTTCGCCGGCGCGGGTGAGACGGCTGAAGCGTCGCCCGTCGGCGGCGCTGCTGGTGGACGTCTACGACGACGACTGGTCGCGCCTGGCCTGGGTGGAGCTGCGTGGGCCCGTGTCGGTGGAGCCGCTCGGACCCGCGCTTCGGGCGCTCACGGCGAAGTACCCGCAGTACGTGGACGAGCCGCCGCCGGGGCCGCTGCTGCGGCTGTCGGTCGAGCGCGTCACCTGCTGGCGGGCGGACGACCGCTAGCGACCCACTCGCTCCAGGAGCCCGGATAGAGCTTCGCGCTCACGCCCGCGATCTCACCGGCCAACACCAGCGTGCACGCGGTGACGCCCGAGCCGCAGTAGGCCACGAAGGGCTCCGTGCCGAGTTGCTCCCGCAGCTCCTCCGGCGCCCGAAAGCGGCCGCCCGGCGCGACGATGGCGGCAGGCACGTTACGAGCGCCGGGGATGTGGCCGGCGACCGGGTCGACCGGCTCGACTTCGCCTCGGAAGCGCTCGGGCGCACGGGCGTCGAAAAGCAGCAGCGAGGGGACGGCGCCGCCGCCTCCGGCTTCGCCGCCTCCGGCTTCGCCATCCGCGCCGCCCGCCGCTTCCGCGCTCGCCGCGACCTCGTCCAGGCTCACCGTGTCGCCCTCTCGCGGCCGCGCCGCGAAGTCGCCCGCATCCGGCTCCTCGCGCCCGCCACGCAGCTCGCCGCCGGCTTCGCGCCAGGCGTTCAGGCCTCCGTCCAGCACCGCGGCGGTGTCGTGGCCGAAGTGGCGCAGCAGCCACCACAGCCGCGCGGCTCCGCCCTCGCCGGCCTCGTCGTAGGCGACCACTCGGCTGTCCGCGCCGACGCCCGCACCGCGGGCGGCCGCCTCGAACGCCTCCGCGCTCGGCAGCGGGTGCCGCCCGCGCAGCCCCGGCGCCGCAGCCAGGTCGCGGTCCACGTCGAGCATCGCGGCGCCCGGGATGTGCCCCTCGAGCCACGCCGCCTCGCCGGCTCCCGGCCGCCCGAGCACAAAGCGGCAGTCGACGACCGCGAGGCCGCCATCGCCGAGGTGCTCACGCAACCAACCGGCATCCACGAGCGGCCCGAAGCTCACGTGGTTGACGTTAGCCGCGTATAGCGCGGTTGAGTGCACCCTCGTGGGCGCGCCGGCCCCGGCGGGCGGCCGGTCGTAGCCTTCACGGAGTGCGCGCCATGGTCCTCGATGCGCCCCGCTCCGCCCTTCGGCTGGCTGACCGGCCGGCGCCCGAGCCGGGCCCGGGGGAGGTGTTGCTCGAGGTGGCGGCCTGCGGTGTCTGCCGGACCGACCTTCACATCCTCGACGGCGAGCTCGATCGGCCCAAGCTGCCGCTCGTGCTCGGCCATCAGATCGTCGGCCGTGTGCTGGGCGGCGGCGAGCGCTTCCAGCCCGGCGAGCGCGTCGGGGTGCCGTGGCTCGGCTGGACGGACGGGACCTGCCGCTACTGCCTCTCCGACCGGGAGAACCTGTGCGACCGCGCCCAGTTCACCGGCTACGACCGCGACGGCGGCTACGCCGAGCAGACCGTCGCCGACGAGCGCTTCTGCTTCCCGCTGCCCGAGGGCTACCCGGATCTCCAGGCCGCCCCGCTGCTGTGCGCCGGCCTGATCGGCTACCGCGCGCTGCGCCTCGCCGGTGACGGCGAGCGGCTCGGCCTCTCTGGCTTCGGCGCCGCGGCGCACATCATCTGCCAGGTCGCCCGGCACGAGGGGCGGCGCGTGTTCGCCTTCACCCGCGCCGACGACACGGCCTCCCAGGCATTCGCGCTCGAGCTCGGCGCCGAGTGGGCCGGCGACGCCCTCGGCCCGCCGCCCGAGGAGCTCGATGCCGCCATCATCTTCGCGCCGGCCGGCGAGCTCGTCCCTGCGGCGCTGCGCGCGACCGGCAAGGGCGGCGTGGTGGTCTGCGGCGGCATCCACATGAGCGACATCCCGTCCTTCCCCTACGAGCTGCTCTGGGGCGAGCGGGTGCTGCGCTCGGTGGCCAACCTGACCCGTGAGGACGGCGAGCGCTTCCTGGCGCTCGCCCCGGATGTCCCGGTCAGGACCGAGGTCGAGACGCATCCGCTCGAACGGGCCGGCGACGCGCTCGAGCGGGTGCGCTCCGGAGCCCTCCGCGGCGCCGCCGTCGTCGTGCCAGAAGCGTGATGCAACTCACATAACGGCGGTCACCGGCGCGAGAGGCTGGCGTGCATGGAAATCGTGATCTTCTGCTTCATCATGCTGGCCGGTGTGGTGTACGGCTACTACACCGTGAGCGGCAGCGGGATCGCCGAGACCCCGTACGGCAAAATCTACGGCGGCGCACCGGGCGCGCATGGCAAGAGCAGCGCCTCGGGTCGAGACGAGCGCGTCTCGATCAGCAACTGGACCCGCGGAACTCGCTAGGCCACGCGTCGCAGCCGGCGCACCGGCTGCTTGCGCGCCTCGGCCTGCTTGGCGCGGCGGGCTTCCGCGCGCCCGAACCGCTCGAGCGCCTTGGCCACGGCCCGCCACGCGGCCGGGCTGACCGCCATGCCGCAGTGGCTCGAGCCGATCTCCACCTGCTCGTCGGCCGCCGGGTCCAGGCAGGCGCGCCAATGGACGATGCCGTCGCTGCGTGAGTAGACGGCGACGAAACCGACGCCCGGCGCGGTCGGCGCCGCCAGGTCGTCCCAGAAGGACGCGCAGCACTCGCCGTCGAGACAGTTGCGCTTGAACAGCCCCGGAACGCCGAGCGAGCCGAGCCGCCCGACGGTCTCGACGCTCATCCGCACGAGTGGATGCACCGCGAGCGGCTGCTGGTGCGGGGAGCCGAGCGTGACGAGGCCGCAGACGAGATCGGGACGGCGCACGGCGAGCACCTTGGCCATGCTGCCGCCGCGGCTCTGGCCGATCACAACCGCCCGCTGCCCCTGCTCGGCCACCAGGCGCTCGAGGCGCTGCTCGAGGCGATCGTGCCCGGTGCCGGCGCACCCGATGTTGGACAGCATCCCCGCCTTCGACGGGCGATAGCCGGCGCGGCGCAGCCAATCGGCCATCGGCGCCAGTGAGCCGTCGCCGGCCATGAAGCCGGGGATCAGCAGGGCCGGGCGGCCGCGGCCGTCGCGGAGCCCCTCGCCCCGCAGGACGGGGTCGCGCAGCAGCGCGGCGGCCTCGAGGCCGATGCGCGCCTCGCGCCAGAGCGGCGGACGTGGGATGGGGCTCGAGCTCATGGGCCTGGTCAACCTAGTACCACGAGCGGCCGGAATTCGCCTGTAGTTTTCCCGCGATGCAAGCGGCAACGATCCAGGACGGACGGCTTGTCGTAGAGGCCCGCGCCGACCCCGAGCCCAGCCGCGGCGAGCTGCTGGTGCGGGTGAAGGCTGCCGGGCTGAACGGCGCCGACATGCTCCAGCTGCGCGGCGGATACCCCGCGCCGCCGGGCTCGCCGCCCGACATCCCGGGACTCGAGCTGGCCGGTGAGGTGGTGGCGGTGGGGCCGGATGCGGAGCGCTTCGCCGAGGGCGACCGGGTCATGTCCGTCGTGGGCGGCGGCGGGCACGCGGAGCTGGCGATCGTCCACGAGCGCGCCGCGATGCCGGTGCCCGACGCACTCGACTGGCCCGAGGCGGGTGGCCTGCCCGAGGTCTTCACGACCGCACACGACGCGATCTTCAGCCAGGCCGGGCTGCGGCCCGGCGAGCACCTGCTCGTGCACGGTGCCGCCGGCGGCGTGGGCACGGCCGCCGTCCAGCTCGGGCGGGCCACCGGCGCGCGGGTCACCGCCACCGTCCGCCGCGAGGAGCTGCGGCCGCAGGTGGAACGGCTCGGCGCGAGCGCGATCGCCCCTGACGGCTTCGCCGAGCAGGGCCCCTACGACGTGATCCTGGAGCTCGTCGGCGCCTCCAACCTCGCCGACAACCTCAAGTCCCTCTCGACCGGCGGCCGCATCACGGTGATCGGGATCGGCGGGACAGGCCCGGTGGCGGAGATCAACCTGCTGGCGGTGATGGGCAAGCGAGCCAGCATCCACGGCTCGACGCTGCGCGCCCGCCCGCTCGAGGAGAAGGCGATCGCGATGCGCCTGGTCGAGAAGGAGGTGCTGCCGCTGTTCGAGGCCGGCGAGCTGACCGTCCCGGTGGCGGAGACCTTCCCGCTCGACGAGGTCGAGGCGGCCTACGAGCGCTTCCAGGCCGGCGGCAAACTGGGCAAGATCGTCCTACTGCCGTAGGCCGGCGATCAGGCCGAGCAGAGGCGCCTCGACATCGTCGCGGGCGGCGGCCGGGTCGTCGGCGTTGGCGATCACCATCGCGGCCTCGGCCATCGCGCCCATGAGCAGATGGGCGAGCGGGCGGACCGGCCGGGGGGACAGCACACCGCGGTCCATGGCGTTCTGGAGGCCGAAGCTGACCAGGCCGAGGCCGTAGCGCTCGTCGATCTCGCGCCAGGCGGCCCAGCCGAGCACGGCCGGGGCGTCGAGCAGGGCGATGCGCATGATGGCCGGGTCGGTGCAGGCGTCGAGGAAGGCACGCACGCCGGTGACGATCAGCTCCCACGGATCCTCGATGCCGCCGATGCGCTCGCCGATGCCCTCGACCAGCGCCTGCTCGAGCTCCTCGTGGACGGCGCGGAAGAGGTCCTGCTTGTCGACGAAGTGGTGGTAGAGCGCCCCGCGCGTGACGCCCGCCCGAGCGACGATCTCCTCCGTCCCGACCGCCGCAAAGCCGCGCTCGGCGAAGAGGTCATGTGCGACGCGCAGGAGCGTCTCGCGCGTGGCGTCGCCGCGCGCGGCGCGCGAGTCGGCCGCGGCCGTCTTCCCCCGAGACATACAACCTGTATGGTACTCGCGTACAACCTGTATGGAAGGAGTTCGCGTGACCTCGGCAGACTGGCGCTCGCCCGACCTCGGCCCCGCCCAGACACTCGACCTCGGCAACGACCGCAAGCTCCGCGCCCACGTGACAGGCGAGGGGCCGCCGATCGTGTTCGTGCACGGCGCCCTCGTCAACGCGAACCTGTGGCGCAAGGTCGTCCCGCGGCTGGACGGCTACAAGCGCGTCACGCTCGACCTGCCGCTCGGCTCCCACATCGAGCCGATGCCCAAGGACGCCGACCTGCGCCCGCCCGCGCTCGCCGACCTGATCGCCGACTCGCTCGCGGCGCTCGAGCTCACCGACGTGACGCTGGTCGGCAACGACACCGGCGGCGGGCTCTGCCAGATCGTCGCGACCAGCCGGCCCGAGCGAATCGGCGCCCTGGTGCTCACCTCGTGCGACGCGTTCGAGAGCTTCCCGCCGCGCTTCTTCCGCATCGTGCTGGCGCCGGCGCGCGTCCCCGGGGCGATCCCCGTCGCGTTCGGCGGCCTGCGGCTGCGGCCGATGCGCCGCCTGCCGATCGCCTACGGATGGCTCACGAACGAGCCGATCGACCCCGACGCCGAGGACTCCTACGTGCTGCCGGTGCTCACGCGAGGCGGGATCCGCCGCGACGTCCGCAAGCTGCTCGGCGGCCTGAACCCGACCTACACGCTCGACGCCGCCGCCAAGCTGGCGAGCTGGGACCGCCCGACGCTGATCGCCTGGTCGGAGAAGGACAAGTTCTTCCCGACCGAGCACGCCGAGCGGCTAGCCAAGGTGATCCCGAACGCGCGCCTCGAATGGATCGAGGGCGCGCGCACGTTCTCGATGGAGGACCGGCCGGAGCGGGTCGCCGAGGCGATCGGCTCCTTCCTGAGGGAGCGGAGCCGCGCCGCCGCTTAGTTGAGGCGCTCGACGAGCATCGCCTGGCCCTGCCCGCCGGCCACGCACATGGTCTCGAGGCCGATCGTCTTGTCGTCGGTCTCCAGGCCGTTGAGGAGCGTGGTCATGATGCGGGCGCCGGTCATCCCGAAGGGGTGGCCGAGGGCGATCGCCCCGCCGTGGGGGTTGAGCTTCTCCAGCGGGATGTTGCACTCGTCCATGATCGGGATCACCTGGGCCGCGAACGCCTCGTTCAGCTCGACGGTGTCCACGTCCTCGATCTTCATGCCGGCGCGGTCGAGCACCTTCTGGATCGCGGGGATCGGCGCCACGCCCATGTACTCGGGCTCGATCGCGGCCGTCGCCGACGTGATCACGCGCGCCCGCGGCGACAGCCCGAGCTCGCGGGCCTTCTCGTCCGACATCACGAGCACCGCGGCCGCGCCGTCGTTCAGCGGACACGAGTTGCCGGCGGTGACCTTGCCGCCCTCGCGGAAGGCCGGGTCCAGCTCGGCCAGCTTCTCGAGCGTCGAGCTCGCGCGGGGGCCGTCGTCCTTGGCGATCGTCGTCCCGTCCGGCAGCGTGACCGGCACGATCTCGCGGTCGAAGTAGCCGTTCTCCTGCGACTGCACGGCGAGCTCCTGCGAGCGCTGGGCGAACTTGTCCATGTCGGCGCGGCTGACCTCGTAGCGGTCGGCCACGTTCTCCGCGGTCATGCCCATCGAGATGTAGGCGTCGGGCTGCCCGTTGCGGCCCTGGAGGTTCTCGTTCTGGTCCTGCGGGCGGGCGCCCTCGACGGCCTCGTTGTAGCGCGAGACCCACTCAACCCCGGCGGCGATGTAGGCGTCACCCTGCCCGGCCTGGACGGCGTTGGCGGCCTGGCGGATCGTCTCGAGGCTGGACGCGCAGTAGCGCGACACGGACGCCCCGTTGGTCCCCAGCGGCAGCTTCCCGGACAGCAGCACCATGATCCGGGCGATGTTGAAGCCCTGGAGACCCTGCGGCAGTCCGACGCCGCAGTAGACCTCCTCGATCAGCTCCGGATCGACCTGTGGGTTGCGCTCGAGCAGGGCGTCCAGCACGAAGGCACCCATCTCATCCGGGCGCAACTGGGCCAGCGATCCCTTGAAGGCGCGCCCGATGGGCGTGCGGACGGCGTCGACGATGACTGCTTCGGGCATTCTGTTTCGGGCTCCTGGTGAATCGGGGGAGCGGTAAGGCTACTCATTCATGAACGTCGGCGTACACGTTTCCCCGGAGGTCACGGCGGCCTGGCCCGAGTACCGGGTCGCGGTCGTGATCGCCGAGGGGGTGCGCAACGGGCCGGGCGACGCGGCCTCGGGGCGCATGCTGGCCAAAGCAGAGAGCGCCGTCCGCGAGCTCGGCCTCGAACGAGCCGCCGACGACCCCCGCATCGCCGCCTGGCGCATGGCCTTCTCCGAGTTCGGCTCGAAGCCGAGCCGCTACCCCTCGTCGGCCGAGTCCCTGCTCGCGCGCGTGCTCAAGGGCGGCGAGCTGCCGCGCATCAACGCGCTCGTCGACACCTACAACGCGATCAGCCTCACGCACGTGATCCCGGTCGGCGGCGAGGACCTCGACGAGCTGGTCGGCGACCTGCGCCTGGTCCGCGAGCCGGACGGCGAGGTCGTCTGGCGCGACGACGTGGGCATCACGTGCCGCCGCTGGAACTGGCGACAGGAGCCGCGCACCCGGCTGACGGAGGTGACCAGCAACGCCTTCTTCGTCTTCGACGTCCTCCCGCCGCAGGGAGCCGTCGACGTTGCCGTCGGGTCGCTGATCGATCAGCTGAAGGCGCGCGGCGCGGAGACGCGCGTCATTTCGGCGCCATCCGAATAGCGCCGTCGAGCCTGATCGTCTCGCCGTTGAGCATCGGGTTCTCGGCGATGTGGCAGGCCAGCCGCGCGTACTCGGACGGTCGGCCCAGCCGCGGCGGGAACGGGACCGACGCGCCCAGCGCCGCGCGCGCCTCTTCGGGCAGCGCCGCCAGCAGCGGCGTGTCGAACAGGCCCGGCGCGATCGTGCAGACGCGTATTCCCTGGCGCGCCAGGTCGCGCGCCGCCGGCAGCGTCAGCCCGACGACGCCGCCCTTCGACGCCGAGTAGGCCGCCTGACCGATTTGGCCGTCGAACGCCGCCACCGAGGCCGTCATCACCACGGCGCCGCGCTCACCTTCCGCGTCCGGCTCGCCGAGCGACATCTCTGCCGCGCTCAGCCGCAGCACGTTGAACGTGCCGATCAGGTTGACCCGGATCACGGTCTCGAACGGCTGGAGCTGCGCCGCGCCGTCCTTGCCGACCGTCCGCTCGGCCCAGCCGATCCCCGCGCACGAGACCGCGAAGCGCAGCCCCTCGACGGCGTCGACGGCGGCCTGCACCTGCGCCTCGTCGGTCACGTCGGCCTGGACGAACGCGCCGCCGATCTCACCGGCGAGCGCGGTGCCGAGCTCCTCGTTCAGGTCGGCGACGGTGACCCGTGCTCCGCGAGCGGCGAGCTCGCGAGCGGTGGCCTCGCCGAGGCCGGATGCGCCGCCGGCGACAAGTGCTCCGATTCCGTCGAGCTGCATACGGCGGCGGAATCTACCTGGGCCTCGCGGTGCAGTGCCACGCCGGCGATCACCAGCGCCACGCCGACCAGCTCGCTCACCGAAGGCACCTGGGCGAGCACGATCACGCCGATCACCGTCGCGGTCGCCGGCAGCAGCGACACCATCAACGAGTAGGCGGCACGCGACAGCCGGCGCATGGCGAGTTGGTCGCTGACGTAGGGGATGACGGACGAGGAGATGCCCACACCGACGCCGGCCAGCAGGGCGACCGGGTCGGTCAGCGCCGGCACGGCCGCCCAGCCCGCCAACGGCGTGACCACGACCATCGCGATCAGCATGGATGCCGCCAGCCCGTCGATCCCGCTCAGCGTCCCGAGTTGTGCGACGCGATGGGCCAGCACGATGTAGAGCGCGAACAGGGCGGCGTTGCCGAGCGCGAACGCCACGCCCAGCGCGTCGCCCTCGAGGTGCACCCCGGTGAGCATGTAGACGCCCGGTACGGCCAGCGCGAGCGCGACGAAGTTGCGTCGCGTACGCGCCCCGAGTGCCGCCAGGGCCACCACCGGCAGAAACTCGATCGCCGCGACCGTCGCCAGCGGCAGCCGGTCGATCGCCAGGTAGAAGCAGCAGTTCATCACCGCCAGCACCGCTCCCCACGCGATCAGCAGGGGGTGGCGCAGCGCGCCCCACGGCCGTCGCCACAGCGCGAACACCGCCGCCGCGGCGGCGATCCGCAGCCACGCCACGCCGAGCACGTCCACGCGCACGAACAGCAGCACGGCGAACGCGGGGCCGAGGTAGTGGAAGACGGCGCTGACGAGGAAGTAGGCGTGCGGCGGGACGCGCTCGGACACACCTACAGCCTCCCCGGCCAGAAGGGCCACCGACAGCTGTATTCGAAGCTATTCTCCAATACATGCCTGCGAATCAAAGGGAAAACGGCCTCGACGGCGCCAACTTGCGTTTGCTGGCCGAGCTCCAGCAGGACGCCCGCCTGTCGTTCGCCGAGCTCGGTCGCCGCGTGGGCCTGTCGTCACCCGCGGTGGCGGAGCGCGTCGCCCGCCTCGAGGAGACCGGCGTGATCCGCGGCTACCGGGCCGACGTCGACCCGAAGGCGTTCGGCCTCACGCTCGGCGTCGTGATCCGAATCCGCCCGGCGCCGCGGGAGATCGCCAAGGTCGCCGAGCTCGCCCAGCGCACGCCGGAGGTGGTCGAGTGCCACCGGATCACCGGCGAGGACTGCTTCTTCATGAAGGCCTACGTGCGTGACGTCGAGCACCTCGAGGAGCTGATCGACCGCTTCGTGATCTACGGCCAGACGACGTCCTCGATCATGCAGAAGTCGCCGGTTCCCCCGCGCGGGATCAGCGCGGACTAGCGAACGCCAGCCCGAACAGCTTCGAGCCGTCGGTGAAGAACTCGTCGAGCCTCAGCCCGGCTGCGCGCAGCTCGCGCTCGACGGCCTCGCGCGTGAACTTGGCACTGATCTCGGTGCGGATCTCCTCGCCGTCGGCGAACGTGACCTCGAGGTCGGCACCGTCGATCCGCACGCGCTGCGCGCCGTTGGCCCGCAGCCGCATCTCGATCCACGAGTTGGCCTCGTCGAAGAACGCGACGTGCTCGAACGCCTCAGGGTCGAAGTCGGCGTCGAGCCCGGAGTTGATGACCCGCAGCACGTTGCGGTTGAACTCGGCGGTCACCCCTGCGCTGTCGTTGTAGGCGGCCTCGAGCACGCTCCGGTCCTTGACGAGATCGGTGCCGATCACGAGCCGGTCCTCCCGACCCATCTGCTCGCGCACCTGGCGCAGGAACAGCTTGCGCTCTTCCGGCAGCAGGTTGCCGATCGTGCCGCCCAGGAACGCGAACAGCCGCCGCCGGCCGTCGGGGATGCAGTCGAGGTCGCGCCCGAAGTCGCCGACCACGCCGTGCACCTCGAGGCCGGGGTAGAGCTCGGTCAGCTCGACGGCGCACGCCTCGACGACCGAGGGGTCGACGTCGAACGGCACATAGCGACGCAGCGAGCCGCTCCCGGCCATCGCGTACAGCAGCGCGCGCGTCTTCGACGCCGTGCCGGAGCCCAGCTCGACGAGCTCCTCGGCGGCGCTGGCGTCGACGATCTTGGGCGCGTGGCGGTTGAGGATCTGGCGCTCGCAGCGCGTGGGGTAGTACTCAGGCAGCGTCGTGATACGGTCGAACAGCTCCGAGCCGCGCTCGTCGTAGAAGTACTTCGGCGGCAGCTCCTTGAGCGAACGCGTCAGGCCGTCGCGCACGTCCTCGACCAGCGTGTCGAGCACCTCGTGGCGTTCGATCACCACGCTCATTCGGCGCACCTGAACCCGGCGAACAGCTGGCGGCGCTGGGGGTGGTCCCAGTTGCGGAAGGTCGGGCGCGCCACCCGCGGCCGGGTGGCCCACGAGCCGCCGCGCAGGACGCGGTAGCCCTCCCCGAAGAAGATCGACGAGTACTCGGCGTACGGGTACGCCTCGAAGCCCGGGTAGCCCTCGAACTCGCTCGCCGTCCACTCCCAGCAGTCGCCCACGAACGGGCCCGCCGGTCCGGGACCGAAGGCGAGCTGGTCGAGCGCGCCGCGCTCGGGCTCGAACAGTGAGGCCGCGTGCTCCCACTCGGCCTCGGTCGGCAGGCGGGCGCCGCGCCAGCGCGCGAAGGCGTCGGCCTCGAACCACGACACGTGCATCACGGGCAGCTCGCGGGCCAGCGGCTCGATCGAATCGAAGCGCCGCTCGCCGCCGTCTGCGGTCCAGTAGAGCGGCCGCTCCCAGCCCTCGCGCTCGCGCGTGGCCCAGCCTTCGTCGGTCCACAGCTCGCGGCGGGCGTAGCCGCCGTCCTCGACGAACTCGAGGTAGTGCGCGTTGGTGACCGGCGCGCGGTCGATCCTGTAGGCGCCCAGCTCGACGGCGTGGCGCGGGCGCTCGTTGTCGTAGGCGAAGCCGTCGCCCTCGAAGCCGATCTCCGCCGTGCGCTGCTCGACCGCCACGCTCCCGCGCCCCGCGATGCCCGTCTGCGGTGTCCGCTCGGGGGCGAACACCCCCGGGTCGGCCAGCTGGAGCGTCTGGAGCATCGTCTCGTTGTGCTGGTGCTCGTGCTGGACGAGCATCTCCCCGATGAAGGCCGACACGCGGTCGAGGCTCGCGAGCGTCCGCTCGCGGACCGCGTCCATGTAGGCGACGGCCTCGTCGCGGCGCAGGTAGGGCAGGTCGCCGGGCTTCGGCCGCGGCGTCTCGTCGGCGTCGTAGACCTCGGCCAGGTCCGCGCGCAGGAGCTCATGGCCGGTCTCGCGGCAGATCCAGAGGTCCTCGAACGCGGCGATGTGGCCGAGATCCCAGACCAGCGGGCTCATCAGCGGATGGTGCTGACGGTCGAGATCCGCCTCGGACACGGGCTCGACCAGCGCGAGGGTGCGCTCGCGCGCCTCCTCGAGCAGCGACCCGACCCCTCCAAGGGGCGATGTCCGGGCGGTATCCATGGAGCTACTCGGAGACGCGCTCCACGAGGAACGAGATGCGCACGAGCGCCCGCCACTCGTCGAGGTTCTCCCCACGCAGGCCGGTGGACACTACGTCGACGGCCTTGATGTTCCGAAGGGATTGCTGGGCGTCGGCGAGCGCGGCCTTCACCGCGCCGTCGGAGCTTTCAGGTGAGCTGCCAACCACCTCGATGATCTTCGTAACCGCCACTCGGTGCTCCTTCGGTCGGGGGTTGTACGGAGGCTACCGGGGCCTGTACCGTTGCGCTGGATGGAGGCCTCGCGCGCTGAGGGGGGCGGCTACCTCGACACCTCCCGGCTGTCGCCGGGCGAGTTCGTCGGCATGGGCGCCGGCCTCGTTCTGTTCTTGTCGCTGTGGCTTCCGTGGTTTACGACCAGCGCGGACAATCGGTTCAGTCGGCTCGCCGGCGCGACCGGCGGTGACGGCGTGAACGCGTGGCAGGTGTTCAGCACGCTCGACATCCTGCTGGTCCTCGCAGCTACTGCGCCGTTCATCCTGTCCTGGATCATCGCCCGCGGGCATCGGCTGACCTGGAAGCCCGGCGAGGTGACGATGATCGTCGGGATCACCGCGTTCGTGCTGATCCTCTGCAACGGGATCATCCTGGGCCGCCCGGGCGACAGCGTCGACATCGGGCTGGGCATCGGCTACTTCGTGGGGCTGATCGCGTCGGCGGGGATGCTGGTCGCCGGGTACCTGCGCCAGGCCGTCTACGGCGACGCGCGCAAGCCGCCGGGTGTGATCTAGGCGTGCCAGAGCAGCCGTCGGAACGCGGTCCCGACCGCAACCTCGCCATGGAGCTGGTGCGCACCACCGAGTACGCGGCACTCGCCTGCGCGCGCTGGATCGGGCGCGGCGACAAGGAGGGCGCCGACGGCGCCGCGGTCGACGCGATGCGCATCCTGCTCGACACCGTCTCGATGGACGGCGTCGTCGTGATCGGCGAGGGGGAGAAGGACGAGGCGCCGATGCTCTACAACGGCGAGCAGATCGGAGACGGGTCGCTGCCGCAGGTGGACATCGCGGTCGACCCGCTCGAGGGCACCGAGCTGTGCGCCAAGGGCCTGCCCAACGCGATCGCCACGATCGCCCTGTCCGAGCGCGGGACGATGTTCGACCCGGGGCCCTGCGTATACATGATGAAGATGGCCACGTCGCGCGACCTGGCCGACCTGCTCGATCTCGACCGGCCACTGGGCGAGACGCTGACGCTGATGGCCAAGGAGAAGGGCGTGGCCGTCGGCGACCTGGTCGTGATCATGCTCGACCGTCCCCGCCACGAGGACGCGATGGCCGAGATCCGCGAGGTCGGCGCGCGCATCCGGCTGATCCCGCACGGCGACGTCTCCGCGGCCCTGGTCGCGGTCACCGAGGGCTCGCCCGTCGACCTGCTCTACGGCATCGGCGGGACGCCCGAGGGCGTGCTGGCGGCGGCGGCGATCAAGTGCGCCGGGGGCCAGATCCTCGGTCGCCTGTGGCCGCGCTCCGACGAGGAGCGCGACGCCGCGATCGAGGCCGGCTACGACCTCAGCGAGGTGCTCGACCGCGACCGGCTCGTGTCGGGCGAAGACGTCTTCTTCGCGGCCACCGGGGTGACCGACGGCGAGATGCTCGAAGGCGTGCACTTCATCGGTCCGCAGGGGGCCACCACGGAGTCGATCTCGATGCGCTCGCGCTCGGGAACCGTGCGCACGATCACCGCTCGCCACGACCGGGCGAAGCTGCGGGAGATCGTGGGCGAGCGCCTGGGTTGAGCGACCCGACGACCGACGTCTCGAGGTCGAGGTTGGCCAGCGAGCGCAGGAACGCGTTGGTCACGATCACGTGGATGCGCAGCTGGGTCTGGTTGTAGAGGAAGCTGCCGACCCCGGCGGCGATGCGCGGGTAGAAGTTGACGACCTCGGACGTGACCACAGCGGTCGCCTCGGGCTCCTCCTCGGCCGCCGCCCGGCGGCGCACGCTGAGCCGCAGGTAGCCGCGGCCGCGGCCGCTGCTCGCCACCAGCAACCCCTTGTCGACCGGCCACGTAACCGTGCCGCCCTCCGGGTCGAAGTCGTAGCGCGGGGGGCCGAAGCGGAGCAGCACGAACGGCCGGGTCAGCAGCACGACCTCGCGGCTGGTGTCGGTGTAGAGCACGCGCAGCAGCCCGAGTGAGATGCGCGTCAGGAAGCGCCAGTAGGTGCGCGCCAGGCGCTCGAGGTACTCGGCCGACCAGACCCGGTCGAGCTCCTCGCGCGGCAGCGTTACCTCGGCGACCTGCTTGGAGCCGACGCCGCCGCCCGGGGCGGACTCGGTGCCGCGCTGGCGGATCAGCGTGACGCGCGCACGCGCGCGCCGGCGCCGCTCGATCGCCTCGCGCGGCCTCACAGCAGCTCGACCTCCACGAGCTCGCCCGCGGCCGCCTCGCCGGCGCCGGGCGGGATCAGCGCCAGCGCGTTCGCGCCGAGCATCGAGGTCAGCACGTGCGAGCCCTGGGCGCCCCTGGTCGGCGCGGCGCGCCAGTTGTCGCCGCCGGGCGTGAGCACGACCCGCACGGCCTGCTCGCGCCGCGGGTTGCGCTCCACCGGCTCGTCGAGCAGCGCGGTCGTGCGCGTGATCGCGGGGTCGGCGCCCTGGAGCGCCGCCAGCGCGGGGCGCACGAACAGCCCGAAGGTGACCATCGCCGAGACGGGGTTGCCCGGCAGGCCGAACACGAGCTTGTCGCCGAGCGTCCCGAACCAGGTCGGCTTGCCGGGCCGCAGGCTGACCCCCCAGAAGCGCTCCTCCACTTCGTTTGCGGCGAAGGCGGCCTTGACGTGGTCGTGCGGGCCTACCGACACGCCGCCGGAGACCACGACCACGTCGTTCTCGTCGAGTGCCGCGGCGATCGCCGCGAGCGTGGCGTCGGGGCTGTCGGGCACGCGCCGGGCGGCCGCGCCGGTCGCGCCGGCGCTCTCGATCTGGCCGGCGAGCGCGTAGCCGTTCGAGCTGTAGATGCCGCCCGGCGGCAGCGTCTGACCGGGGTCGGTCAGCTCGTCGCCGGTGACCAGCAGCGCAACGCGCGGCCGGCGCGCGCAGGACAGCTCGCTCCGGCCGATCGAGGCGGTCACGCCGAGCGCGGCGGGGGTGAGCACCGTGCCCGCGGCGAGCACGGTCTCGCCGGCGCCGATGTCCTCGCCGGCGCGGCGGATGTTCGCCCCCACCTCCGTGTCCGGAACGCGGACGCGGTCGCCCGCGGGCTCGGTGCGCTCGACGGGCACCACGGCGGTGGCGCCCTCGGGCATGGCCGCGCCCGTCGAGATCGCGATCGCGGTGCCCTCGCGGACCGGCGACTCGGCCGGGTGGCCGGCGCGCGCCTCGCCGTCGACCTCGAGCTCGGCGGCCGGCCCCGCGATCACGGCATACCCATCCATGGCGGAGCTGTCGAAAGGAGGTACGGAGATCGGGCTCTCGACGGTTTCCGCCAGCACCCGACCCAGCGCGGCGGAGGTTTCGACGGGCTCGGCGGGCAGCGGGCGCACGGCCTCCAGCACCCGCTTGCGTGCCTCTGCAATGGCGATCAGCTCTGCCATTCAGGGGGATCTTCGCAGCGGCGCGCGAATGGTGGATAACGCGTATACCCGGCCGTTTCCGGGAGTAAGCTCGTAGAAGCCGCCGGCGCCGACCGGTCCACCCAGTGACCGCCACAGCATGACACCGATCCGGGGCCCACTCGCGCGCCTCGACCGCTCGCGGGACGAGCTCGCCAAAGCCTGGCTCGTCCGCCTGATCGAGCGCGCCTCGCTGGAGGAGATCAGCGAGCTGCCGACCGACCAGATCGCGCGCGAGCTGCCGGAGCTGATCAGCGACATCGTCGAACAGGTCGCCAGCACCAACGGCGACCCGTACGAGCTCACCGAGCGCCAGACCCAGCGCGCCGCCGCGCTGGCGGGGCTGCGCAGCGGCCGTGACACGAGCGCCGCCGACGTGGCGCGCGACATCGCCGCGCTCCAGGCCGTGCTGGTGCGCGCGCTGCGCGAGGAGCTGGCCGAGAAGGACCCCGAGCGGTTCGCCGACGCGGTCGAGCGGCTGGCCGACGCGACCGGCGCGATCCAGGCCGCGGCCGTCGAGGAGCTCGTGCGCACGCGCTCGCGCGAGCTGGAGTCGCAGGCCAACACCGACCCGCTGACGGGGCTCGGCAACCTGCGCAACCTCCAGAGCGAGCTCTCGCAGATGCTCGAGATGCAGAAGCGCTACGGGCACCCGTTCGGCCTGCTGCTGATGGACATCGACGGGCTCAAGCGCGTGAACGACTCGCAGGGCCACCAGGCCGGCGACCGGCTGCTGATGCAGGTAGCGATGGCGCTTCAGCGGTCGATCCGCAGCGTGGACGTCGCGGCTCGGCTCGGCGGCGACGAGTTCTGCGTGCTGGCGCCCGAGCAGGGGTCCGCGGCGGCCGTGCTGCTCGCCGAGCGCCTCGCGACCGCGGTGGCGGAGGAGGTCTCGATCCCGGCCGACCCGCCGGTGGGGCTGTCGATCGGCGTGGTCTCGTGCCCGGAGCACGGCGAGGACGCCGAGGCACTGATCGACGCGGCCGACCGCGCGATGTACCGGGCCAAGGCTTCAGGCGAGAGCGTGGCACTGGGCGAGGCGGGCGAGCCGGAGCCCGAGGTCGCCGAAGAGTCGACCAACGGCTCGCCCTAAGCCGGTTATTCGATCAGGCCGTGCCTGATGCCGATCGCCACGGCCTGCGTGCGGGTCGAGGCGTCGAGCTTCGCGAGGATGCGCTTCGTGTGCGTGCGCACGGTCTCGGTCGAGAGACCGAGCTTCTGGGCGACTGCGTCCGTCTGCATGCCGTCGGCGAGCATCTGCAGGATCTCGCGCTGGCGGGCGCTGAGCGTCCGGTCGCCCTCGTCGAGCACGATCGTCGAGGACAGCCCGGGGTCGACGTAGAACTCGCCCACGCGCGCGGCCTCGATCGCCCGGATCAGGTCCTCGGAGGGGGAGTCCTTGCGCACGTAGCCCTTGACGCCGGCCTTGAGCGCCTCGCTCAGCAGCCGCGCGCCGCCGTCCGACGTGAACACCACGATCGGTGCCTTGAGCTCACCACGCAACCGCCCGACCACCTCGCCGACGTCCACGCCGACCCGCCAGGGGTCGACGATGACTACGTCGGGAAGCTCGCCGTTGATCTTCGCGCTGGCTTCCTCGAGCGAGGCCGCGTCGCTGATGCGCGACTCACCGAACGCCTGCTCCAGTACCGCTCGGACCCCCGCCCTGACCACCGGGTGGTCGTCGACGATGAGGCATCGAGGGGATTCCTTCGCCCCAGCCATGGACGCGGGAGCATACTCCCGCTACGGGCGTGGGAGGCGGCGGACGACCTCGCGGCCGATCTCACTGGCGACGCGGGCCCCGGCGGCCGCGATGCCGGTCGCCGTGCGGAGCGCGTCGCCGACCGGATCGGGGCGCGGCTCGGCGGCGGGCGCCTGGGGGTCGGGTGCCGGCTTCGAGGTCGCCTTCGGGGCCGCCGCCCGCTTCGAGCTGCGCCGGCCCGGGCGCGAGTTGGGCAGGTTGCCGAGCACGCCGCCGTCGTCCGTCATCGGGAAGGAGTCTAGTCCTCGGCGGTCCGGGTACAGCCGCGAAGAGGAGCGGTCGAAATGTTTGGTGACGTACCCGCGGTGGGGACATCCGGCGAGGAGCTGCAAACACTGCGTATCCCCTCGGACCTACTGGAGTACATGTCTTGTTGGTTGACTGGCTAGTCGGCGCAAATTCGGCTTTGGGTCGCTTGACTTCACTATCTGTAGCGTTAGTGTGGTACGCGGTTGGATTTAATCGGCCCGCCGCGGGCCTGTCAGGTCCTGCTTCACTCCAAGGAACGGAATGTCTGTAGCTGAACTGCAAGAGCTCGAAGAGGTCAGGCTGCTCGTCGCCAAGGGTCGCCAGACCGGAGTACTGACCTACGCCGAGGTGGCCGTCGCGCTGGCCGAGGTCGAGCTCGACGAGGGCGACGTCGAGGAGCTGCACGGCTTCCTCGAGAAGAGTGAGATCGAGCTGGTCGAGGACGACCCCACGGCCAGCGAGCCTCAGGTCGAGCGCGCCGTCGATCGCCGCAGCCGCCGCAAGAAGGCCTCGATCGACCTCAAGCCGGACATGACCACCGACTCCCTTCAGCTGTTCCTGAAGGACATCGGCAAGGTCCGGCTGCTGACGGCGCAGGAGGAGGTCGACCTCGCCAAGCGCATCGAGCGCGGCGACCTCGACGCCAAGCAGAAGATGGTCGAGTCGAACCTGCGACTGGTCGTCTCGATCGCCAAGAACTACCGCAACCAGGGCCTGCCGTTCCTCGACCTGATCCAGGAGGGCACGCTGGGCCTGGTCCGCGCCGCCGAGAAGTTCGATTACCGCAAGGGCTTCAAGTTCTCGACCTACGCGACCTGGTGGATCCGCCAGGCGATCGCCCGCGCGCTCGCCGACAAGGCGCGCACGATCCGCATCCCCGTGCACGTCGTCGAGAAGCTGAACAAGATCGGCCGCGCCGAGCGCAAGCTGGTCACCGAGCTGGGCCGTGAGCCGACCCCCGAGGAGATCGCCGAGCACACCGGCATCGACCCCGAGGAGGTCGAGTCGATCAAGCGCTCGGCCCAGGCGCCGGTGTCGCTCGAGAAGCCGGTGGGCGACGAGGAGGAGTCCGAGTTCGGCCAGTTCATCGCCGACGAGCGGGCCGAGTCGCCCTACGAGCGCGCCGCGGAGATCCTCACCAAGGAAGCTCTGCGCGAGGCGCTGGAGAACCTCTCCTACCGCGAGCGGCGAGTCCTGGAGCTGCGCTACGGGCTGGGCGGGGAGCACCCCCGCACGCTCGACGAGGTGGGCCGCACGTTCAACGTGACGCGCGAGCGAATCCGCCAGATCGAGAACCAGTCGCTGAAGAAGCTGCAGTCGCTGGCGGAAGCGCAGAAGCTGCGCGACGTCGCCTGAGCGACGAGGTTGCACTTAACCGCGCTATAGGGGGCTAACTGCAACCTCGTGGGCGCGGGGCCGCTTCATGCACCCTTTATTGCGGCTGTTCGCCGGTCCAAACACGGCCTGGGCGTTTTAGCCGAAGGGGCTCCCTGCCGATGCGGACCTCATGTTCGACATCGATGCCGCCCTGATGAAGGTCATCGAGGTGGACGGCTCCGACCTCCATCTCAAGGTGCCCTCGCGCCCGATCATCCGCCGCCACGGCAAGCTGATGGCGATTCCGGAGACCGATGGCCTGCGTCCGGACGACACCGAGCGCACGCTCTTCCACATGCTCACCGACGAGGCGAAGCTGGAGTCCTTTCGGGTCGAGCGCGAGGTCGACTTCTCCTACTCGATCCCCGGCGTCGCACGCTTCCGCGTCAACGCGTTCGTCCAGCGCGGGTCGGTGTCGCTCGTCTGCCGCGCCATCCCGTTCCAGATCAAGAGCGCCGAGGAGCTGCTGCTCCCGCGCGTGATCTCGGACATCGCCGACGAGGAGCGCGGGTTGATCCTGATGACCGGCACGACCGGCTCGGGTAAGTCCACCACCCTCGCCGCGATGATCGACCACATCAACTCCAAGTACGCCAAGCACATCGTCACGATCGAGGACCCGGTCGAGTTCCTCCACCGCGACAAGATGTCGATCATCAACCAGCGCGAGGTCGGCGAGGACACCGCCTCCTTCGCCCGCGCGCTGCGGCGTGTGCTGCGTCAGGACCCCGACGTCATCCTCGTCGGCGAGATGCGTGACGAGGAGACGGTGCGCACCGCGCTGTCGGCTGCCGAGACCGGCCACCTCGTCCTCTCGACGATCCACACCGTCGACGCCTCCGAGTCCGTCAACCGCATCATCGACTTCTTCCCGCAGACCGAGCAGCGCCAGGCCCGCGCCATGTTGGCCGGCACGCTCAAGGCGGTCGTGTCGCAGCGGCTCGTGCCGACCGCCGACAGCCTCGGCCGGATCGCCAGCTGCGAGATCCTCCGCATGACCGGCCGGGTACGCGACATGATCATCAACCCGGACGAGACCGGCCGCCTCCACGAGGTCATCGGGGAGGGCGCCTACTACGGCATGCAGACGTTCGACCAGGCGTTGCTCGAGCACGTGCAGGCCGGCCGCGTGGCGATGGACCAGGCGCTCAAGGCCGCCACGCACCCGCACGATTTCAAGCTGCTGGTCAGCTCCGACGGCCAGCGCCACACCTCGGTCGAGACCGTCTTCCGCGAGGGGGACGAGGCCGCCGTCAGCGGCGCGCCCGGGCAACCCGGACGCTGACGGCCACCCGGCCCTCGAAGCGGACCTCGCTCGAGCGCAGCACCACGCGCGGGTCGCGGTGCCGGAAGTGCGCCTCGATGCCGAGCGGCCGGCGCAGCGCGGCGATCGACTTGGCGAGCTGACGCGGGTTGCGCGGTTCGCGCTTGCCCGATCCCGATGCGTCCTCG
>JBQGCL010000241.1:0-6700 GCA_052038485.1 Thermoleophilaceae bacterium
CTGGAGCGCCCCCAGCCGCCACGCCCGGGTTAGCGCGCGTTGGCACTCATATACTGGGAGTGCCATGCCGATCTACGAGTACCGCTGCGAGAACGGGCACACCTTCGAGGTGATGCAGCGGATGACCGACGACCCGCTCTCGAGCTGCTCGACTTGCGGCGCGCCGGTGCAGCGGGTGTTCCACCCGGTGGCCGTGCACTTCAAGGGCTCGGGCTTCTACAACACGGACTACGGCAAGAAGAAGGCGCCGGCGAGCGACTCGAAGCCGTCTGAGTCGAAGTCCGAGTCCAAGTCCGACTCCCCCAGCTCAAAGAAGTCCGAGACCAAGTCCGCGTCGTCCTCGGACTAGCTAGTCCCCGTTCAGCAGCTTGTCGACGGCCTCGGCGCGCGTGCCGGGTGACACCTGGATGTCGCCCTCGAGGTCGCAGCAGGTGCCGTCGAGCACGTCGGTCTCGTCCGAGTTGCCGGTGGCGATGTCGGCGAACAGGCCCATCAGCGCGGGCCCCCTCATGTCGGTCTTGAGCGCCTTGGGCGCCTGCCAGCTGACCCACGGCAGCCGGAAGAACGTGCCCGGCGACTTGGCCTGCGCGCCGATCGCCCGCATGACCTCCTGCTGACGGGCGGCGCGGGCGCGGTCGTCCTCCTTGAGGTTGCAGTTGTTCTTGCGGACGCGCGCGTAGCCGAGCGCGCGCGTGCCGTCGAGGTGGAGCTCGCCCTTGCGGAAGTGGATGCCCTTCCAGAAGTTGTCGAACGGCGGCGAGCAGATGCGGGTCTTGTTGTTGACCGTGATGCCGCCCAGCGAGTCGATGAACGCCGGGAAGTCGTCGAAGTCGACCTCGACCAGATGGTTGATCTCGAGCCCGTTGCCGAGGAAGTTCTCGACGGTCTCGATCGTCAGCGCCGGCCCGCCGAGGGCGTAGGCGGCGTTGATCTTGCGGCTTCCGTGGCCGGGGATCTCGGCCTCGGTGTCGCGTGGGATCGAGAGCTTTCGCACGCCCCCCAGCTCGGCGTGGACGATCATGATCGTGTCCGCGCGCGAGGGGCCGCTGGCGCTCTCGTCGATCGACTCGCCGGTGCGCGCGTCGGAGCCCAGCACGAGGATGTTGGTGCCGCCGAGCATGCTGCCGCCCTTGGACAGGGCGGCCTTCGCATCGTCGGAGACGCCGTCCTGGATCTGTGCGCTGATCAGGAACAGGACCAGCGACAGGAGCAGCCAGCCGGCGATCGCCAGCGCGACCCACTTGAGCACGCGGCCGGGGGTGATCGGCTTGCGCTCCTTGTCGAGATCGGGCTCGCGACCGGTGACCCGGCTGAGCCGGCGCCTGAGGGCGTCGAGATCGCCGCCGCGAGTGAGCGGACGCTTGCGCGAGCGGTAGACCTTGTACTCCGGAGGGGCCGGATTCTGGTCGGTCACGTACCTCTGTATATCGTCCGGCCATGCCGCCTCGGCGAGTAATCGGGATCGACGCCGGTGGCACGAAGCTCCTGGGCGGGGTCGTGGACGAGGGTCTCGTGGTCCACCACAGGGTGCATCGGACCTGGCGCGGAGCGGACCGTGCGGAGACGCTCGACATCTTCGTGGAGTCGGTCGAGGAGGTACGCGCGGCGGCGCCGGACGTGGCCGCCGTCGGGTTCGGGATTCCGGCGCTGGTGGAGTTCGACTCGGGTGTGTCGCGGTGGTCGACGCACCTGCCGCTGGCCGACGTCCGCTTTCGCGACGTGATGAGCGAGCGCCTCGGGCTGCCGGTGCTCGTGGACAACGACGCCAACGCGGCGCTGATCGCCGAATCCCGTTTCGGAGCGGCGCGCGAGGTGTCGCACGCCGTGTTCGTCGCGCTCGGGACCGGCATCGGCAGCGGGCTGCTGCTCGACGGGCAGATCTACCGCGGCGCCCGCGGCATGGCAGCGGAGATCGGGCACATGGTGATCGACCTGCACGGGCCCGACTGCCAGGGCGAATGCCCGGGACGCGGGTGCCTCGAGGTGATGGCATCGGGGTCGACAATCGGGCGCGAGGGGCGGGCCGCCGCGGCTGCGGAGCCGTCCTCCGCGCTCGGGCAGCGGGCCGCCGCCGGGCAGGAGATCAGCGGCGGGATCGTGACCGAGCTGGCGCACGCGGGCGACCCCGCCTCGATGGCCGTGCTGGCGCAGATCGGGCGCCGGCTCGGTTACGGCCTGGTCGGCGTGGTGAACGTGTTCAACCCCGAGCTGATCGTGCTCGGGGGCGGGGCGCTGGCGGCGGGCGAGATGCTGCTGGAGCCGGCGCGCGAGGTGGTGGCGGAGCGTGCGCTGCCGCCGGTGCGCGAGATGGTGTCGATCGTGCCGGCGGCGTTCGGGGACGAGGCCGGCATGCTGGGGGCGGCGCTGCTGGCGCTGGACTCGCTGTGAGCGGCCGCCTGGTCGTGTGCCCGACGCCGATCGGGAACCTGGAGGACGTGACCCTTCGGGTGCTGTCGGCGCTGCGCGAGGCGGATCTGGTGGCCTGCGAGGACACGCGCCGGACGCGGGTGCTGCTGGACCGCTACGGGGTGTCGGGCCGGCTGGTGTCGTACCACGAGCACAACGAGCGGAAGCGGGCGGCGGAGCTTGTGTCGCGGATGCAGTCCGGCTCGGTCGTGGCGCTGGTGTCGGACGCGGGGATGCCGCTGGTGTCGGACCCGGGCTACGTGCTCGTGCACGCGTGCGTGGCGGCGGGGCTGCCGGTGGAGGTGCTGCCCGGGCCGTCGGCGGCGCTGACCGCGCTGGTGGCGTCGGGGCTGCCGGCCGCCTCGTGGCGGTTCGAGGGGTTCCTGCCGCGCAAGAAGGGGGAGCTGCGGCGGCTGTTCTCCTCATCCGCCGGGACCGTTGTCGCGTTCGAGTCGCCACGTCGGGTGCCGGCGACGCTGGCGCTGCTGGCGTCGATCGACCCCGAGCGCGAGGTGGCGGTCTGCCGCGAGCTGACCAAGGCGCACGAGGAGGTGGTGCGGGGGAGCGCGGCGGAGCTCGCCTCGCGCTACGAGGGGGCCCCGCCCCGCGGCGAGGTGGTGCTGGTGCTGGGACCGGCGTCGGAGGCGGCGCCCTCGGCCGAGCCACCCGGGCTGGAAGCCCTGCGCCGCCTGGTGGACGCGGGCGCCCAGCCCCGAGCGGCCGCGGCCGTCGTGGCGGAGCTGACCGACGGCAGCGCGAACGCGCTCTACCGCGCGCTGCTCCCCGGCGAATCGGACGTTTGACACCCATAGAGGGCCAAATGTCCGATTCGCGAGCGTCACTTACGCGGGCGCGACGTCCGCGTGACATCTCTGTTCCCTGGTAGCCGCAGTTGGCCGGGCGCGCCGTACGGTCGCGTGCATGCTCCAGCGCACCGTCCTCGCACTCGTCGCCCTGCTCGCCACGGCCGCGCCCGCCCAGGCGGCGTGGGTGTGGCCCGTGGACGGCGAGGTGATCACTCCGTACCGCAACGGCGCCGACCCGTACGCGGCCGGCCAGCACCGCGGCGTCGACATCGCCGCCCGGGTGGGCACGCCGGTGGTGGCGGCCGCGGGCGGCGAGGTGCGCTTCGCCGGGACGGCCGGCTCCTCCGGACTCACGGTGAGCATCCGGACCGCCGACGGCGCGTACGACACCGCCTACCTGCACCTCTCGGAGGCGACGGTGCGGGAGGGCGACCGGGTGGCGGCCGGTCAGCGACTGGGACGCGTCGGAACGACAGGCGTACGGTCAGCCGAGCGACCGCACCTGCACTTCGGCGTACGCGACGCGGGCACGAAGCACGCCTACCACGACCCGCTTGCCTTCCTGCCTCCTCCGCCAGGCGCACCCAGCCGCCCCGAGCCGACCCCCGCGCCCGCACCGCTGCCGCTGACACCGGAGCCCGCGCCGAAGAGCGCTCCCGAGCCGCGAGCGGCCCCGCAGCGAGCGCCGCACCCCGCGCCGCGCGCGCTCCCGAAGCGAGCGCCGCGCGCGCTCCCGCATCGCGTGCCACGAGGCGTGCCTCGTCCCGCGCCGCACCGCGTGCCGCGAGGCGCGCCCCACCTCGCGCCCCGAGGCGCACCGCGAAGCGCGCCCCACCTCGTGCCCCGAGGGGCGCCGCGAAGCGCGCCCCGGTTCGGGCCGCGCGCGCTCCCGCACCGAGCGCCGCACCGCGTGCCCGTTCCGCACGCATCCCGACCGCTTCCCGCAGCCCGTGGCGGGCCGCTTCCGAGGCCCGTCGTTCGCCGGCCGGACGGCGCCGCTCCGCGGCCCGCCGCCGGGGGGCGCGGCCCCGACCTCGGACTCGTGCTCGCCTGCCTTGGCGTGCTCGCGGCCGCTGCCGTTCTGGGGCTTTCCGGGCCGGGTCGCAGGGAGAGCCGCCGGCGCCGGCCCGCCAGGGCGCTGCTCAGCCTCCGGTTGGGCCGGGGCTGAGGTGCTTGCGCATGAACACCCGCGCGAAGCCGTGCTGGGCCAATCGGTCGTATTCGCTCCAGCCCAGTCGCTCGTAGAGCGCGATGTTCGTCGTCATGCGCTCGTGCGTGTACAGCCGCAGCTCGCCGATCCCGCGCTCGCGTGCCTGTTGCTCGGCGAACGCGAGCAGCGCCGGCCCGAGGCCCTGGCCCTGAGCGGCCGGCTCCACCGCCACGTTCTCCACCATCAGCGCCCCGTCCGTAGGTCGCAGCACCAGCAGGCCCACGACCTCGGGCGCGGCCCACACGTACACGTCGCCGCCCGCCACCAGCTCGGCATAGTCCTCGTCCATCGGACCCGGTCGCCGGCCGATCACCGGCACCCACGGGCCGTAGGCGCGCTCGACCAGCGAGCGGATCGATTCGACGTCCTCGAGCTGAGCGGGCCGGATTGCCATTGCTGAGTAGCATCGCTATCGATGTCGTTCTACGTCACCACGCCCATCTACTACGTCAACGGCGAGCCGCATCTCGGCCACGCCTACACGACGATCGCCGCCGACGTGCTCGCGCGGCACCGGCGCCAGCGCGGGGACGACGTCTTCTTCCTGACGGGCACCGACGAGCACGGCGAGCCGGTGACGCAGGCGGCCGAGAAGCTCGGCATCACGCCGCGCCAATTGGGCGACCGTCACGCGGTCCGGTTCAAGGAGATCGCCGCGGCCGTCAACGCCACCAACGACTTCTTCATCCGCACCACCGACCCCGAGCACATCGCGAAGGTCGCCGAGGTCGTGCAGCGCATCCACGACAACGGGCACGTCTACGCCGGCACCTACGAGGGCTACTACTGCCCCCGCTGCGCCGACTTCAAGACCGAGTCCGAGCTCGAGGACGGCAACCGCTGCCCGATCCACAAGATCGTGCTCGAGGTCGAGAAGGAGGACAACTGGTTCTTCCGGCTGTCGACCTTCCAGGAGCCGCTCGAGCAGCTCTACGCGGACCGGCCCGACTTCGTCACCCCCAAGAATCGCTACAACGAGGCGCTCGCCTTCATCAAGAGCGGCCTGCGCGACATCTCCCTCAGCCGCGCCCGCCTCAAGTGGGGCGTGCCCGTGCCGTGGGACGGGTCGCAGGTGATCTACGTCTGGATCGACGCGCTGCTCAACTACTACACGGCGCTCTCCTACGCGCGCGAGGGAGAGGACCTCACCGACCGCTTCTGGCCGGCGACCGTCCATCTGATCGGCAAGGACATCCTCAAGTTCCACGCCGTGATCTGGCCCGCCATGCTGCTGGCGGCCGGCATCGAGGTGCCGCGCCGCGTGGGGATCCACGGGTACCTCCTGCTGGGCGAGCACAAGATGTCAAAGTCGCTCGGCAACGTGATCGAGCCGTTCGAGGTCGCGGAGCTCTACGGCGCCGACGCGCTGCGCTTCTACGTGCTGCGCGAGGTGAGCTTCGGCTCGGACGGGGAGGTCTCGCCCGAGGGCTTCGAGACTCGTTACAACACCGAGCTCGCCAACGAGTACGGCAACCTCGCGAGCCGCACGCTGGCGATGATCGGCCGCTACCGCGACGGCGTCGTGCCCGACGCCGAGCCGGCTCCTGCCCTGCTCGAGCAGTTCGAGGGATTGAAGGAAGCCGTCTGCGAGCGGCTCGACGCGATCGAGCTGACCGCAGCGCTCGACGAGATCTGGCAGCGCATCAAGCTGCTCAACCGCTACGTCCAGGAAGAGGAGCCCTGGCAGCTCGCCAAGGACGAGTCGGCCGTCGAGCGGCTCGACCAGGCGCTCTACTCGCTGGCCGAGGGCCTTCGCGTGGTCTCGGTCCTGGTGCACCCCTTCCTGCCGGCCTCGGCCGAGCGGCTGCTCGCCGCGCTCGGCAACGAGGACCTGTCGCTGGACGGAGCCCGGCTCGGCGCGGCCGGCGGCGGCGCGTCGCTGGGCGAGCTCGGGCAGCTGTTCCCGCGGGTCGAGCCCCCGGAGCGCACGGCGGCCTGATGCGCCGCCCGCGGGCGGTACGGCCGTGATCGACACGCACTGCCATCTCGACCACTGCGACGGCCCTGCCGAGGAGGTCGTCGGGCGCGCCCGCGACGCGGGTGTGGATCGGATCGCCACGGTCGGGATGAACGGCGCCTCGATCGAGCGGGCGCTGACCGCCGCCGGCCAGTACGACGAGGTGTTCGCGATCGTCGGCCGCCATCCGCACGAGACGGCCGGCTTCGGCCCCGCCGAGCTGGAGGAGATCGAGCGCGCCGCCGCACACCCGGATGCCCGCGCGATCGGCGAGACCGGCCTCGACTACTACCGCGACTACGCCCCGCGCGCCGACCAGCG
>JBQGCL010000242.1:0-7280 GCA_052038485.1 Thermoleophilaceae bacterium
GGCGAGGTCGACGAGACGCAGGCCGAGGCGACCGAGCTGCGCGAGCGGCTCGAGCAGGCCGGGTTGCCGGACTACGCCTGGAAGCAGGCCGAGCGCGAGCTCCAGCGCTTCGAGCGGCTGCCGCCGCAGGCGGCCGAGCACGGCGTGATCCGCACCTACCTGGAGTGGCTCGCCGACCTGCCCTGGTCGACCTCGACCGACGACAACCTCGACCTGAAGCACGCGCGCACGGTGCTCGACCGCGACCACTACGACATCGAGCGCGTGAAGGACCGCATCCTCGAGTTCCTCGCGGTGCGCCGGCTCAAGCCGGACGCGCGCTCTTCGATCCTCTGCTTCGCCGGCCCGCCGGGCGTCGGCAAGACGTCGCTGGGGCGGTCGGTCGCGACCGCGATGGGGCGGCGCTTCGAGCGCATCTCGGTCGGTGGCGTCCGCGACGAGTCCGAGATCCGCGGCCACCGGCGCACCTACATCGGCGCGCTGCCCGGGACGATCGTCCGCGCGCTGCGCGACGCCGGGGCCAACAACCCGGTCCTGATGATCGACGAGATCGACAAGATGGGATCGGACTACCGCGGCGACCCGGCCAGCGCGATGCTCGAGGTGCTCGACCCCGAGCAGAACTCGACCTTCCGCGACCACTACCTCGACCTGCCGTTCGACCTGTCGCGGGTCTTCTTCATCTGCACTGCCAACCAGCTCGACACGGTTCCGCCCGCGCTGCGCGACCGGATGGAGATCATCGACCTGTCGGGCTACACGCACGAGGAGAAGCGCGAGATCGCCAAGCGCTACCTCGTGCCGCGCCAGATGGAGCGCAACGGGCTGGGTCGCTCGAAGATCGAGTTCACCGCCGAGGCGCTCGACGAGATCATCGACGGCTACACGCGCGAGGCGGGGGTGCGCGGGCTGGAGCGCGAGATCGGGTCGATCTGTCGCAAGGTCGCGCGCGAGTTCGCCGAGGGCACGCGCAAGTCGAAGCGTGTGATCCGCCGGGCGACCGCGCGCGAGCTGCTCGGCAAGCGCCGCTTCCAGGAGGACGTGAAGACGCGCGTGACCGAGCCCGGCGTGGCCACCGGGCTGGCGTGGACTCCGGTCGGCGGCGACGTGCTGTTCGTGGAGGCGACCGCTTACCCCGGCGACGGCCAGCTCCAGATCACGGGTCAGCTCGGCGACGTGATGAGGGAGTCGGCCGCGGCCGCGCTCTCGTACGTGAAGACGCTCGACGGCGACGTGCCCGAGAACTACTTCCGCGAGCACGACGTGCACATCCACGTGCCGGCCGGGGCGATCCCGAAGGACGGCCCGAGCGCGGGCATCACGATGGCGACCGCGCTGGCCTCGCGCGCGACCGGCCGGCCGGTGCGAGCCGACACGGCGATGACCGGCGAGATCACGCTGACCGGCCAGGTGCTGCCGATCGGCGGCCTCAAGGAAAAGGCGCTGGCGGCCCAGCGCGCGGGCATCAACAGGCTGATCATCCCGCGCGGCAACGAGGCCGACATCGAGGACATCCCCGAGCACCTGCGCAAGCGAATGAAGTTCGTGCTGGTCGACTCCGAGGACGAGGTGCTGGACGCCGCGCTGCGCAAGCGCGCACAAAAGAATTCCCGCTAAGCCCGGGTTCTCCGGGTACAGTGTTCGCCAGCAAGCGGATCCGAGGAGAGCAATGGCAGCAAAGAAAAAGGCCGCAAAGGCCGGTGCCGGAGCGTATGCCGCCGGCAAGGCGGTCCGCTCGAACGAGTATGTCCAGCGCCTGGTCGAAGATCAGGAGCTGCGTGAGAACCTGCGCAACGCCTTCGTCTCAGCGAAGAAGGCGTATGGGCGGGTCAACGGCAAGGGCCCCGCGAAGGCCCTCGACGACAAGAAGGTGCAGCGCGAGCTGAAGGATGCCGCCACCTCCCTGAAGGAGGCGGCCGACTCCTTGCGCGGGCAGAAGAAGCGCAAGCGGCGCAAGGGCCGTCTGCTCTTCATCGGACTCGTCGGCGCGGGGCTTGCCCTGGCGCTGAGCGAGGGTCTGCGCAAGAAGGTCCTCGACGCGCTGTTCGGCGCCGAGGAGGAGTTCGAGTACACGGCGAGCACCACGCCGGACACGAACAGCAGCTCGACGACCAGCGAGAGCGCGCCGGTGGGCGCCAGCTGATCGCACGCGCGAATCGCTTACGAGAGAGGGCGTCCCGCGGGGCGCCCTTTTTCGTGGGTCGCCTGCGGCCCCGCTTCCGCCGCCTGCGGTAGCCTCCCCGCGGCATGACCGCTACCGAAATCGCCGCTCCCAAGCGGCTCGACGGAGAGAAGGCCCGCCGCATCATCGAGGCGATGCGGACCAGCGTCGGGACACGCGGCGCCGCCGGGTCGACGTTCGACGTGGTGGCCCGCGAGGCGGGCGTGTCGCGCGGCCTGCTGCACTACTACTTCGGCTCGAAAGAGCAGCTGCTCGTCGAGGTAGTGCGCCACGACTGCGAAGTGCGCATCGCGACCATGGGCGCGCGCATCGCGAAGGCCGGCACCGCGGACGAGATCATCGCGGCGCTCGTGATGGGGCTGGAGGAGTTCATCGAGGGCGAGCCCGGCAGCCCGGCGGTCATCTACGAGCTGCTGTCCGCCTCCCGCCACTCAGAGGACATCCGCGCGGAGTTGGCGGAGCTCTACCGGCGCTGGCGCGCCGACCTGGCGGACTCGCTGCGCACCAAGGAGCGCGAGGGGGTCGTCCGCCTCGACGCCGACCCCGACTCGGTCGCCTCGATGCTGTTCTGCCTCGGCGACGGCTTCGGTATCCAGGTGCTCAGCGACCCGGAATGGGACCGCGAGGCGGCCTTCGAGCTGGGCGTGCGAATCGCCCGCCGGCTGCTGGGCGCGGACAAGTAACCCTCGGATAGCGCCATCGCCGGGCCTAGTGTGACCCCTGTCACACAGACCCTCCTGCGCCCGGGGAATCTTTGGCTGGTCAGCCAACCAAGCCCGGGAGACCGTTGGTGCACGCAGGAATGGACAAGCTCGCGAACTTGCTCGAGCGGCGCAGGTTGCTCGTGCTCGGGGTCTGGGTTGCACTGTTGCTGGTGGCGGCGCCCTTTGCCGCCAAGCAGACCGACCACCTGACCAGCGGCGGCTTCTCCGTCCCCGGCTCGCAGTCGGAGGCCGTCGACCGCAACCTCGATCGCTTCGAGGGCGCTCAGGGCGAGCCGCTCGCCGTCGTACTCGCCCAGCGGCCCGGCGCGACCGAGGCCGCCGTGCGGGCCGAGGTCGCCCGGGTGAGGTCGATCGCGGATGACCTGCCGCACGCCGCCCTGACGGCGACCGCCGCCGAGCGCGCGGTCCGCCAGGCCGGCGACGCCTCGATCACGATCGTCCCGCTCACCGTCGACGGCACGCAGGACGAGCTCGCCGACCTCGCCGTCGACGTCCGCGATCGACTCGGTACCGAGGCCCGCGACGGCGTCCAGCCCTACCTCGTCGGCCAGCAGGCGCTCTGGGCAGGCATGCAGGACCTCGCCAAGGAGGATCTCGAGGCGTCGGAGCGGGTCGGCTTCCCGATCGTCCTCCTGATCCTGCTCGCGGTCTTCGGCTCGCTCGCCGCCGCCTCGCTCCCGCTCGCGCTCGGCTTCGCCAGCGTCGGCCTCACCGGCGCCGGCATCTACTTCCTCTCGCAGGCGACCGACATGTCGGTCTTCGTCACCAACGTCTCGTCGATGATCGGCATCGGGGTCGCCGTCGACTACTCGCTGTTCGTGCTGGCCCGCTACCGCGAGGAGATCCGCCGCGGCGCCGCCCCCGTCGAGGGCCGCCGGATCGCGCTGCGCACGTCGGGCCTCGCCGTCGCGTTCTCCGGCGTCACCGTGATCATCTCGCTCGCCGGGCTGTTCCTGATCGACTCGACCACGATCCGTTCGATGGCGATGGGCGCGATCATGGTCGTCGCGGTCTCGATCCTCGCGGCCGTCACGCTCTTGCCGGTGCTGATGCGCCTGCTCGGGCGCCGCGCGTACGCGCGCGGGCGGATCGCGCTGACCGCCTCCCTGCTGGTCCGCCGCTGGCGCAGCCTGCCGCGCCGGCCCGGCTCGACCCGGCCCGGCGTCGAGCGGGGCGGCTTCTGGGAGCGCTGGACCGCGCGCGTGACCCGCCGTCCCTGGGTGGCTGCGATCGCGAGCGCCGCCGTGCTGCTCGTGCTCGCCATCCCGGCCCTCTCGCTCGAGTTCGGCGACGGCGCGCTGCGCCAGTTCCCCACGGACAACCCGACCCGAGTCGGCGCCGAGCTCGCCGCGCGCCAGCAGGGCGCGGGCGCGGCGGGGCCGACCCAGGTGCTCGTGCGCCCGGCCGAGGGCGCCAAGGCCTACGCCGCCGAGGTCGCAACCGACCCCGAGGTCGCTCGCGTCGCGCCGCCCGTGCCCGCCCGCGACGGCGGCGCGGCGCTGGTCACGATTCAGCCTCGCCACGACGCCGAGAGCCCGCAGGCGCGCGCTCTGGTCGACCGACTCCGCAGGGACCCGCCGGCGAGCGTCGACAACGTCGAGGTCGGCGGCGCCACCGCCGCGGTCGAGGACTTCAAGGACCTCGTCTCCGGGTCGATGTGGAAGATCCTCGTGTTCGTCCTCGCGTTCAGCTACCTCGTGCTGCTCCTGCTGCTGCGCTCGGTGCTGCTGCCGCTCAAGGCCGTGCTTGTCAACCTGCTCTCGGTCGGGGCCGCCTACGGGGTGCTGGTCGCCGTCTTCCAGTGGGGCTGGCTCGACGGCCTGCTCGGCTACGACTCGCTCGGCTACATCAACACGATGACCCCGCCGTTCCTGCTGGCGATCGTGTTCGGCCTGTCGATGGACTACGAGGTCTTCCTGCTGACCCGGATCCGCGAGCGCTACGACGCGACCGGCGACACCACCACGGCGGTGGCGCAGGGCCTGCGCGCGAGCGCCGCCACGATCTCCAGCGCCGCGCTGATCATGGTCGCGGTGTTCGCGGTCTTCGCCGGGACCGGCACGCCGTCGATCAAGGAGATCGGCCTCGGGCTGTCGGTGGCGATCGCACTCGACGCGACGCTGGTCCGCCTGATCCTGGTTCCGGCGACGATGGAGATCATGGGTCGCTGGAACTGGTGGCTGCCGGGACCGCTCGCGCGCATGCTGCCGCGCGCGGAGCTCGAGCGCGCCCCCGCGTAAGCTGCCGCGCATGCTGCCCGAGTGGGAGCGCGGGACACCGGCGGTGCTGTGTGCGACCGGCCCGCACGCGATCCCCGTCTCGACGGCCGTTCGCGTGGCCGACGACGTCGTGCGCTTTGCGCTCGGCCGCCGGCGCGAGATGCTTCGCCGGCTGCGCGAGGACCCGAGTGCCGCGCTGCTGGTGATGGGCGAGGGGCTCGCGTTCAGCGCCTACGGCACCGCCGCCGTCGTGGCCGAGGAGCTGGAGGTGGCGGACACCGTGGTGGCGGTCGAGCTGCGCGTGGAGCGCGTTCAGGATCACCTCGCCGACGGCCGCACCGAGATGGTCGACGGCGCGCGCTGGCGCTGGACCGACGAGCAGCTCGCCGACTCGGAGCCCGAGATCTGGGCCGAACTCGAGCGGCTGTGAGCGAGTCCGCGCGCAGCCGGCCGAGCCGGCTGCTTGCGGCTTAGCCCAGGCGCCCGCCGAGCTCGTCCACCAGGCCGGCCACCGGCAGGCGCACCTGCTCGAGCGTGTCGCGGTCGCGCAGGGTGACCGTGTCGTCCTCCATCGTCTGGTGGTCGACGGTGATGCCCCAGGGGGTGCCGATCTCGTCCTGGCGGCGGTAGCGCTTGCCGATCGAGCCGCCGGCGTCGTACTCGGCGCTCATGTGCGAGCGCAGCGCTTCGTAGATCGCGCGCGCCTTCTCGGGCTGGCCGTCCTTGTTGACCAGCGGCAGCACCGCCGCCTTGATCGGCGCCATGCGCGGCTGGAGCCGCAGCACGGTCCGCTGCTCGCCGCCGATCTCGTCCTCGTCGTAGGCGTCGCAGAGCAGCGTCAGCACGGTCCGCCCGAGCCCGGCGGCGGGCTCGATCACGTGGGGGACGTAGCGGTCGCCGGTCGCGGTGTCGACGTACTCGAGCTTCTGGCCGGAGTACTCGGCGTGCTGCTTGAGGTCGAAGTCGCCGCGGTTGGCGATCCCCTCGAGCTCGGACCAGCCGATCGGGTAGAGGTACTCGATGTCGCTGGTGGCCGAGCTGTAGTGGGACAGCTCGTCGGGCCCGTGCGGGCGCAGTCGCAGCTTGTCGCGGTCGACGCCGAGCGAGACGTACCACTCCAGGCGCTGCTCCATCCAGTGCTGGTGCCACTTCTCGGCCTCGGCGGGCGGGACGAAGAACTCCATCTCCATCTGCTCGAACTCGAGCGTGCGGAAGATGAAGTTGCCGGGCGTGATCTCGTTGCGGAACGACTTGCCGATCTGGGCGATCCCGAACGGCGGCTTCTTGCGCGCGAACTGAAGCGTGGTCTTGAAGTCGAGGAAGATGCCCTGGGCCGTCTCGGGGCGCAGGTAGACGGTGGAGCCCTCCTCCTTCACGGGGCCGATCGTCGTCTCGAACATGAGGTTGAAAGGACGCGGCTCGGTGAGTTCGCCCCCGCATTCGGGGCAGACCAGGTTGTCGGGATCCTCGCCGCGGGCCTCGGCGTCCTCGCGCAGGTGGTCCTCGCGCCAGCGCCGCTTGCACTTGCCGAGGCACTGGACGAGCGGGTCGCTGAAACCGGCCAGGTGGCCCGAGGCCTCCCACGTGCGCGGGTGCTGGATGATCGCCGAGTCGAGGGCGACGATGTCGTCGCGCTCCTGGATCATCGCCTTCCACCAGGCGTTGGCCACGTTGTTCTTGAGCAGGACCCCGTAGTGGCCGTAGTCGTACGTGTTGGCGATGCCGCCGTAGATCTCCGACGCGGGGAAGATCAGGCCGCGGCGCTTGCAGAGCGCCACGATCTTGTCCATGGTTGCGACGGCCTCGGTCACGGCGCTGGAGGGTAGTCGGTACCCCGGGCGCGCCGTCCGGCGCCGAAAAAACGCGCGAATTCCGGGGCTGTGTGACGCAACCGGCCTATGGCGTCGGCCACCTGGGGTACGGTGGCCGCGTATGGCAACCGCCTTCCGGCCGATCGGCCACATCGCCGCCTGGATCGTGTGGCACGCCACCCGCGTGTCGCTCCTCGCCGACCTGGAGCGCCCCCAGCCGCCACGCCCGGGTTAGCGCGCGTTGGCACTCATATACTGGGAGTGCCATGCCGATCTACGAGTACCGCTGCGAGAACGGGCACACCTTCGAGGTGATGCAGCGGATGACCGACGACCCGCTCTC
>JBQGCL010000243.1:0-11441 GCA_052038485.1 Thermoleophilaceae bacterium
GCCGGCGAGCACGGCGGCGAGCTGGTCGCCGAGGGCACGCCGGAGGAGGTGATGGCCTCCAACAACTCGTCGACCGGCGACTTCCTGTCAGGCAAGCGCACGATCCCGATCCCGAAGCGGCGGCGCAAGCCGAGCGGCTACATCGAGATCGAGGGCGCCACCCAGCACAACCTGGCCGACATCGACGTGAAGGTGCCCCTGGGCGTCTTCTGCGCGGTGACCGGCGTGTCGGGCTCGGGCAAGTCGACGCTTGTCAACGAGGTGCTCTACAAGGCGGTCGCCAACCGGCTGCACCGCGCCAAGCAGCGGCCCGGGGCGCACCGGCGCATCAGCGGGCTCGACGCGATCGACAAGATCATCAACATCGACCAGTCGCCGATCGGTCGCACGCCGCGCTCCAACCCGGCCACCTACATCGGCCTGTTCGACCACATCCGCGACCTCTACTCGCGCACGCAGGAGGCGCGGGCGCGGGGGTACAAGCCCGGGCGCTTCTCGTTCAACGTCAAGGGCGGGCGCTGCGAGGTGTGCCGCGGCGACGGCCAGATCAAGATCGAGATGCACTTCCTGCCGGACGTCTACGTGCCGTGCGAGCAGTGCCACGGCAAGCGCTACAACCGCGAGACGCTCGAGGTGCGCTTCAAGGGCAAGACGATCGCCGACGTGCTCGACATGACCGTCGAGGAGGCGCTCGGCTTCTTCGAGCACATCCCGAAGATCAAGCGCCGCCTCCAGGCGCTGCACGACGTGGGGCTCGACTACATCCGGCTGGGCCAGGCCGCGACGACGCTGTCGGGCGGCGAGGCGCAGCGGGTCAAGCTGGCGTCGGAGCTGAGCAAGGTGGCCACCGGCCGGACGCTCTACATCCTGGACGAGCCGACCACCGGCCTGCACTTCGCCGACGTGCAGCGGCTGCTCGAGATGCTCGACCGGCTGGTCGAGCAGGGCAACACCGTGGTGGTGATCGAGCACAACCTGGACGTGATCAAGTGGGCCGACCGGATCATCGACCTCGGGCCCGAGGGCGGCGAGGAGGGCGGCCGGCTGATCGCCGAGGGCACGCCCGAGCGGGTCGCGGGTTCGAGCGGGTCGCACACCGGCCGCTTCCTGGCCGAGATCGTGGAGCGGCCAAAGAAGAAGGCGCGCCCGCGGGCGAAGGTCCCGGCGGCCGCCTAGGGATGCCATCGGGGGGCTCGCGCCCCCGGCCCGTCGTGGAGCGTCGGCCGGCGGCTGGCGCTACGCGCCGCTCTCGCGAGCGCGGCGCAGCTTGCGCACCGTCTGGATGACCTCCATCCGGCGCCGGGCGCGGATGGCGACCTCCATCAGGGTCGGCGCCTCGGCCGTGTCGGCGATCCCGATCGAGCAGGTCACCGGGGCCGACGGCATGCTGCGCCCGCAGGCATCGAGCATGTCCTCGAAGCGCTCCTCCCAGGCGGTGGCGCGTTCGGCGTCGGTCGCGTGCAGCAGGACCGAGAACTCGTCCGGTCCGGTGCGGGCGATCTCGTCGACGCCGCGCACGGTCTGGCTCAGCACCTCGACGCAGGTCCGCAGCAGCTGCGTGCCCGCGGCCGCGCCGTGGACCTTGTTCACGTTGCCCAGCCCGTCGAGGTCGAGCACGGCGACCGCCAGCGACTCGCTGGTTCGCCCGCGGCGAAGCTCCTCGCGGGCGAGCAGCTCGGCGAACTCGTCCGCGCCGGGCAGGTCCTCGAGCGGATCCATACCTCCATAGATCGGCTGTTTTCTGCAAACCCTGAGATCCTGTCGCGCGTGAAGAACGCCCGTCTGTGGTGGCAGAAATGGCGCTGGTACGAGCAGAACGCCCTGCCCTGGAACCGAGTCCGCATCCACCGCGAGTTCGCGGCCCGGCGCGCGTTCGCCCGTTGGCCGGTGCACGGAAACGTGCTCGAGGCGTTCAAGGAGGGCCGGCTCGAGATCGGCGAGCACACGCTGCTCGAGCCGCACGTCTGGCTGACCGCCCCCGGAGCTGCCCGCATCCGGATCGGCTCCGGCACGTTCCTCAACATCGGTGTGATGGTCGCCTCGGTCGAGCTGGTCGAGATCGGTGACCACTGCATGTTTGCCAACGGCTGCTTCGTCACCGACGGCGCGCACCGCTTCGAGGACCCCGACGAGCCTGTGCCGTGGCAGGGGTTCACCAGCAAGGGGGCGACGCGGATCGGCGACAACGTCTGGTGCGGAGCCAACGTCGTCGTCACCAGCGGCGTGGCGATCGGCGAGCGCTGTGTGATCGGCGCCAACAGCGTCGTCACGCGGGACATCCCCGCCTTCTCGGTGGCGGCGGGGATACCCGCGCGGGTGTTGCGTCCGATCGACTACCCGGATCGGGTCAGCACATGACCAGCAGGTGGAACGCGCGGTCGGCTTGGTTGCCGGCGTTGTTCATCGTGCGGACCGCCACGCCGTTCACGTTCGAGCCGAGCGCGCTGACCGTGACCAGGCTGTTCACGGGCGGCGCCGCGGCGCTGAAATCGCCGGGTGTGGCGTAGTAGCCGCAGCCGCGCACGTTGCCACTGAAGAGCACCTGGTAGCGGCCTTCGGAGGTGCGCGCCACCGAGGCGACGTCGCGACCGCGCACCGCCTGCCCGCCGCCGTTGATGACTGCCCAGCGGGACGCCCCGCCGGCGAGGTAGGCGGCGGGGACGATGCCGAGGCTCGACTCCTTGATCGCGCCACCGCCGAGGCTGTCCCGGCGTACGTCGCTGCCGGTCAGCGAGTGGTTGCGGATGTCCTTGTTCGTGACCGTGCCGTTCTTGATGCTCTTGCCGGTGATGACAAGGGCGTAGGCGCCGCCGGTGAGCGACATCACGAGCGCGATCACGGCGACGACCATTGCCGGGGACGGCAGCAAACGACGAATGCGACCCATGGGGAACTCTCTTTCATGCAGGGGTGGGCTAGTCGCCCTAACCCGCGGACTCCCCCGAGGGTTCGGTGTCTAGAGGCTGAAGCCTCCCGTGAAAGGTTCCCCGCGCATTTCGCGCATGAGCTCGTGCAGGCGCTCGATTTCGTCCGGCGCCATCGTGTAGCCGTGCTCGGGCTCGGGGTAGCGGCGCGTGCGCACGTCCTCAGTGAACGCCTTGACGCCGGCGATCATCTGCTCGCGGATGTCTGCGTAGCGCTTCACGAAGCGGGCGGCGTGCCCGTCGTAGATGCCAAGCAGGTCGTGGAAGACCAGCACCTGGCCGTCGGTGGCGCCTCCGGCGCCGATCCCGATCACCGGGATCCGCATGCGCGGCATCAGCACCTCGGTCAGCGCGGCCGGGATCGCCTCGAACACGATCGAGAAGCAGCCCGCCTCCTGGAGCGCGAGCGCGTCGTCCACGACCTCGAGCGCGCGCTCGGCGGTGCGGCCCTGCGAGCGGTAGCCGCCCAGGGCGGTCGCCGTCTGGGGCGTGAGGCCCACGTGACCCATGACCGGGATGCCCGCCGCGATGATCGCGCGGGCGCGCTCCACCGAGCTGCCGCCGCGCTCGAGCTTCACCGCGTCGCAGCCGGCCTCCTTGATGAAGCGCTGGGCATTGGTGATCGCCTGCTCGTTGGAGACCTCGTAGGAGCCGAACGGCATGTCACCCACGAGCAACGGGGTCGACAGCCCGCGCCGCGCGGCCGAGGCGAGCATGAGCAGCTCGTCGAGCGTCACCGGCACGGTTGAGCTGTAGCCGAGCACGGTCATGGCGCCCGAGTCGCCGACCAGCACGACGTCGACGCCGGCCTCCTCGGCCACCTGGGCGCTCGGGTAGTCGTAGGCGGTCACCATCGCGATCGGCTCGCCGAGCGCCTTCTTCTCGGCCAGCTTGGTCAGCGTGATCGCCGGTCGCTGGGTCGGACGAGTGCTCATCTGGTGCCTCCGAGGATGGTGTTGTCGATCAGCCGCGCGCGGCCGACGCGCGCCGCGACGGCGAGCAGGGTGGAGCCGTTGACCCGCTTGGCAGGCGAAAGGTCGGTGGCGGAACGCAGCTCGAGGTACTCGGGCTCGATCCCGTGGGCGTCCAGCTCGGTGCGGGCCGCCGCGAGCACGGCGTCCGCGTCGAGGTGGCCGGCGGCGACTTCCGCCTCAGCCGCGCGCAGGGCGCGGCTCAGGCCGAGGGCGCGCTCGCGCTCGGCGGGCGAGAGGTACGCGTTGCGGGACGAGAGGGCCAGGCCGTCCGCATCGCGCACGGTGGGACAGACCTCGATCCGGACCGGCATGTCGAGGTCGCGGACGAGCCGCCGGATCACGAGCGCCTGCTGGGCGTCCTTCTGACCGAAGTAGGCGACGTCGGGTCCGACCATGTTGAGGAGCTTGGTGACGACCGTCGTGACCCCGGCGAAGTGCTCGGGGCCTCGGCTCTCCGGGGCGCCGTCGAGGACGTCGGTCAGGCCGGTCACCGCGACGGTGGTGGCGAAGCCGGGGGGGTAGACCTCCTCGAGCGCCGGGGCGAACAGGACGTCCACGCCGTTCGCCTGGGCCAGCTCGGCGTCGTGCGCCTCGTCGCGCGGATAGGCGTCGAGGTCCTCGGCGGGGCCGAACTGGGTCGGGTTGACGAACAGCGACATGACGACGACGTCCGTGTCCGCGCGGGCGCGCCGCAGCAGGCTGAGATGGCCCTCATGGAGGTAGCCCATCGTCGGCACGAGGCCGATCGTGCGGCCGGCTGCGCGCTCGGAAGCGAGCGTCTCGCGCAGCTCGGCGACGGTGCGGACGGTCCTCATACGCGCGTTCCGCTCAGCGCGCGGGTGTGGTGCACGAGCTGGTCGAACAGGTCGAGCAGCTCGGGGGCCGCCTCGCCGACCGCCTCGCGCTGGGCAGCGACGGTGGCCTCGTCGCCACGCGCGACGGGCCCGGTCAGCGCGCGCTCCGGGCCGAGCGCGGCGAGGTTGTCGACCGTGCGGCGGACGAGGGGGAGGAGCAGCCGGCGTGCCTCGTCGGGGTCGAGCCCGGCGCCCGCGGCGATCCGCTCAGCGGCCGCCTGGAGCGTGACCAGGAAGTTCGAGGCGACCGAGGCGGCGGCGTGGTAGGCGGACCGGCCCTCGTCGTCGATCTCGAAGGGCGTCATGCCGAGGACGCGAGCGAGGCCGGCGGCGAAGGCCAGCGCCTCCGGTGTCGAGCCGGCGACCGCGCAGCCGATGCCGGCGAAAGCGGCGAGCGCCTGGTGGCCGCCCGCGGCCACCGCGCCCGCATTGGCCGCACGCGCTTCGGCCTCACGCGCTTCGGCCGCGCCGCCCGCGAAGGTTTGGAGCGGGTGCAGGCCGAACGCCGCGCCGCCCGCTGGCGCGAGCGTGCTCAGCGGCGTCGCCCCGCTCGTGTGGCCCGTCAGCGGGGCCGCGCCGGCCCCCGTCGCGGCAGCCGCCTCGATCTCCGCGTCGGGCACGCACAGGACGATCGCGTCGCAGCCGCCTGGGACCTCGCCCCGGCCGGCGGGGCCGTCGACGGCCACGCCCGCCTCGCGCAACGCGGCGGCCAGCGCCGTTCCAACCCGGCCCGCTCCGACGACGCCGACACGGGCGTCGCTGGGAATGTCGCTGTTCGAGTGCATCCTTCGGTCGGTCCACTCCGCTCTTTGGGTGGGTAGCGGCCGACACGACAAGGATACCGTCGCCTAAGGCTTCTAGGCTTAGCTTCGTGCAGGCACGCAGCGCAGAAGAGCGTCGCGAGGCCCTCGTTGAGCTGTACCGGGAGGTGTCCCGCTGTACACGTTGCCCGCTCCACCAGGGCCGCACCAAGGTGGTGTTCGGGGCCGGGAACGCGGACGCGGACCTGATGTTCGTGGGCGAGGCGCCGGGGCGCGAGGAGGACCTCCAGGGCCTGCCCTTCGTGGGCCGCGCCGGCAAGCTGCTCGACCAGCTGCTCAACGAGGTGGGGCTCGACCGGGGCGACGTGTTCATCACCAACGTGCTGAAGAGCCGTCCGCCCGGCAACCGCGATCCGGACCCGGCGGAGATCGACGCCTGCAAGCCCTACCTGCACATGCAGGTGGAGCTGATCGAGCCGCGCGTGATCTGCACGCTCGGGAACTTCTCGACGAAGCTGCTGACGCGGTCGCAGCGCGGCATCACCAGCGTCCACGGGCGGCCACAGGTGCACGAGCTGGGCGCCCGCGCCGTGCGCGTCTACCCGATCTACCACCCGGCGGCCGCGCTGCGCAGCACGAAGGTGCTGGAGGAGCTGCGCGAGGACTTCCACCGGCTGCCCGAGCTGCTCGAGGAGCCGCCGCCGGTGCCGATCGGGGCGGTCGCGCCGGTCCCCCTGGCGGCGGCGCCTGAGCCGCCGCAGATCAATCTGTTCGACTGACTCGCGAGTCCTCATCGGCGCAGGAGACCGAGGCCGCGGGGGCGGAGCTGGCGCGCCGGCTCGCACCCGGCGACGTCGTGCTGGTCAGCGGTGAGCTGGGCACCGGCAAGACCACCTTCGTCCGGGGGGCCTGTCGAGCGCTCGGCGTGGAGGGGCCGGTGACGAGCCCGACGTTCACGGTCGGGCACGTGCTGGGCGGGTCGCCCGAGGTGGCGCACCTCGACCTGTACCGACTCGGTTCGCGGGCCGCGGAGGACCCGGCTCTGCTCGACGACTACCTGACCCCGGAGCGGATCGCGTTCGTGGAATGGCCGGCGGTGGCGGAGCCGAGCCTGGAGCGAATCGCGGCGCGGGTGCAGCTCGAGCACCTGGGCGGCGACCGGCGGCGGATCACGGTCGCGTGACCCTCCTGGGAATCGACACCTCGACCTCGGCGAGCGCGGCCTGCGTGCTGCGCGACGATGGCTCTGCCGCCGAGGTCGAGCCCGAGCCCGCGCGGCTGCTCGAGGGGCCGGCGCACGCGCGCGAGCTGATGCCGGCAGTGGCCGACGTGATGGGGCGGGCGGGAGTCGAGTTCGGGGACCTGCAGGCGATCGCCGTCGGCGTGGGGCCGGGGACCTTCACGGGCCTGCGCATCGGCATCGCAACCGCGCGGGCGCTCGCGAGCGCGAGCGGCCTGCCGCTGCGACCGGTCTCGTCGCTGGCGGCGCTCGCCGAGGGGATGCGCGAAGCGGGCGCGCCGGCGGGTTCCCGCTCCGCAGGTGACCGCTCCGCGCGTGCCCGCTCCGCGAGTGACGCCACCGGCCGCGAGCGCTTCCTGCTGCCCCTCATCGACGCCCGCCGGGGCGAGCTGTTCGCCGCCCTCTTCGATGCGGCCGGCGAGCGTCTCTGGGGCCCGGTGGTCGCACCTCCCGAGGAGGTGGGCAAGCGCGGCCACGGCGCGCGGGCAGCCGGGGACGGGTCGATACGATTTCGAGGGGTGCTCGAGGTGGCCGGGATAGGCGTCGATGCGGACGAATCGCGCTCCCACGTGGTGCGGGCCCTGCACGTTTGCCGGCTGGCGCTGGCGGTGCCGGACGAGCCACCCGAAGCGGTCCTCCCCGACTATCTGAGAACACCCGACGCCAAGCCCTCGTCTTGAGCACCGACCTCCAGATCCGCCGCCTGACCTACGCCGACCTGCCGCAGGTGATCGCCATCGAGCGGCGCGCGTTTCCGACGCCGTGGTCGCTGGCGATGTTCGTCCTGGAGCTGTCCAAGCCCTCCGGGATCTGTCTCGCCGCGACGATCGAGGAGCGCATCGTCGGCTACGTGGTCTGCTCGGGCTACGACACCGTCTGGCACGTGATGAACGTGGCCGTCGACGACCGCCTGCGCCGCCAGGGCATCGGCACGTCCCTGATGGAGCGCCTGTTCGAGCTGGCCGACCGGCCCAACGAGCAGTACACGCTTGAGGTGCGCACCTCGAACGACGCGGCGATCAAGCTCTACGAGAGCTTCGGCTTCCGCGCCGCCGGGCGCCGGCGCGCCTACTACCACGACAATCGCGAGGACGCCCTGATCATGTGGCGCACGGTGCCCGAGCGCGCTACGGCGTGATCCTCGCGGTCGAGACCAGCTGCGACGACACCTGCGCGGCGCTCGTCACCGCCGAAGGCGAAATCCGCTCGAACGTGATCGCCTCCCAAGGCCTGCTGCACGCGCGCTACGGCGGGGTCGTGCCGGAGATCGCCTCCCGCCACCACCTCGAGCTCGTCGACGCCGTAATCGCCGACGCCCTCGAGCGGGCCGGAGTGAGCCTCGACGACGTCGACCGCGTCGCGGTCACCCAGCGGCCCGGGCTGATCGGCGCTCTGCTGGTGGGGCTGTCGTCGGCGAAGGCCCTGGCGGCCACGCGGCAACTGCCGCTCACGCCCGTCGACCATCTTCACGGCCACGTCGTCGCCAGCACGCTCGGTGCCAACCCGATCGAGGCGCCCTACCTGTGCCTGGTGGCGAGCGGCGGTCACACGTTCCTCGCGCGCGTGGACGACCCCGCCTCGTACACGGTGCTCGGCCAGACGCTCGACGACGCCGCCGGCGAGGCGTTCGACAAGGGCGCCCGCCTGCTCGGGCTCGGCTACCCCGGCGGTCCCGAGCTCGACCGCCTCGCCCGCACCGGCGACCCCGAGGCGTTCGACTTCCCGCGCAGCGCACCGGGCGAGCTGGACTTCAGCTTCTCGGGACTCAAGACGGCGCTGCTCTACCGCCTGCGTGACGAGCCCGAGGCCGAGCGCGCGGACCTCGCCGCCTCCTATCAGCGGGCGATCGTCGAGGCGCTCGTGGCGCGCACGAAGGCCGCGCTCGAACGCGAAGGCCTGAGGCGGCTGGCGATCGGCGGCGGGGTGGCTGCCAACTCGGAGCTTCGGGAAGCCGTGCGCGAGCTCGACGCCGAGGTGTGGGTGCCGCCGATGGAGCTGTGCACCGACAACGCCGCGATGATCGCCGGAGCAGCACGCTTCACGGAGCCGCTCCGGTACCCCGACTACCTCGCGCTCGACGCCGAGGCACGGGCGGCCTAGGCCAGGCGCGACTCCTCCAGGTCGAGGTCGCGCTCCACCCGCCGCCGTACCTCGTCCGAGATCTCGCCCTGGTTGCGCAGCCCGATCAGCGCCTCGCGCTGCGCGTCGAACAGCTCGTACATCAGCCGGATGTATGCGCTGGTGCGCTCCTCGTAATCGGCGCCGTCGCCGTCGCCGATCGCGCCGAAGCGGCGGCGCCGGTAGTCGTACAGCCCGCGCACCCGCTCGAGCGTGTCCTCGCGCACCCAGTCCACGCCGTTCAGCGCCTCCACCCGCGCGATCGCGGCCTCGGCAACGCGGGCACGCGCGGCCACCTCCTCGCGCTCCTCCGAGCCGTCGTCCTCGACGCCCAACCGGCGGATCAGCGGCTCCAGCGTCAGTCCCTGCCCGACCAGCGTCGCGAACAGCACCGCGTAGGTGAGGAAGATGATCAGGTCGCGCTCGGGGAAGGCCGCACCGCCGTCGATCGTCAGCGGCAGCGCGAGCGCCGCCGCCAGCGACACCGAGCCGCGCATCCCAGCCCAGCCGATCACCAGCCGCTGCTGCCAGGTGGAGCGGCGCCGGCGCACGCTCTCGCGCCTGTCGATCGCCCTGATCAGGAAGACGACCGTGAACTGCCAGATCACGCGCACGACGATCACCACGGCACTGATCAGCAGCCCCCAGCCGATCAGCTCGCCGGTGGTGTGCTCCGAGATGCCCTCGATCACGCTGGGCAGCTGGAGGCCGACCAGCAGGAACAGCAGCGCGTTGAGCAGGAACGTCAGCACCTCCCAGATGGCGATGCCCTGGAGGCGCATCACCGGAGTCGTGAGTTCCGGGGTGTGCCAGCCCATGTAGATGCCGACGGTGACGGCCGCGATCACTCCGGAGACGCCGATCTCCTCGGCGGGCAGGTAGGCCGCGTAGCCCGACAGCAGCGAGATCGTGATCTCGATCGGCGGGTCGTCGATGCGCCGCCGCACCTCGCGGATGACCACGCCCGCGAGCAGCCCGACCAGCAGGCCCCCGACGCCGCTCCAGACGAACTTCAGGCCTGCCTCCCAGAGCGAGAAGCTGCCGCTGACCACCGCCGCGACCGCGACCTTGTAGAGGATCAGCGCGGTCCAGTCGTTGGTCAGGTTCTCGCCCTCGATCACCGTCAGCATCCGGTGCGGAGCGCCGATCCGGCGCAGGATCTCCGCGGGTGCCACGGCGTCCGTGGGCGAGACGATCGCGCCGAGCACGAACGCCTCCGCCCAGCCGAGCCCAATCGAGTAGTGGGCGACGAGCGCGACTGCCACCATCGTCACCGCGACCACACCGATCGACAGCAGGGCGATCGGCCGGGCGTCGCGGCGCAGGTCGCGCAGCGACGTGAAGAAGGCCGCGCCGTAGAGCAGCGGCGGCAAGAAAAGCAGCAGCACGAGGTCCGGGTCGAGCTCGACCTCGGGCACGCCCGGGACGTAGCCGATGCCGGCGCCGCCGAGCACGAGCGTGATCGGGTACGGCACATTGAGCAGGCGCGCGAGCACCGCCAGTGCGGCGGCTCCCACGAGCAACCCGAAGACGACCAGCTCGATGTGCTCCACGGCCCCTAGAGTGCCACCTGTGCCGACGCTGACCCTCTACGGCAAGCCCGGGTGTCACCTGTGCGACGACGCGCGGGCGGCCGTCGAGCGCGTCACCGGCCGCCGCGGCGTCCCGGTCGAAGAGGTCGACGTGTCGCGGGACCCGACCCTCTACGCCCGCTACGGACAGCGCATTCCGGTGCTCGAGATCGACGGCGAGACGGTGTTCGAGTTCTTCGTCGACGAAATCGTGCTGGAACGGCGTCTCGATAGAGTGGACGCGTGAGCTTTCGGGAGCCCGTCACGGGCGGGACCGGGGTGCAGGACGGCGGGGTCGAGCGGTTGTCACTGGGTGTCGCCGCGCGTCTGTCGCGCTACCTCCAGGTCCTCACACAGGCGAAGAAGATGGGGCGCGAGACGATCTCCTCGCAGGAGCTCGCCGACTACACGCACGTGAACTCGACGCAGATCCGGCGCGACCTGTCCGGCTTCGGGAAGTTCGGCAAGCGCGGGGTCGGCTACAACGTCGACTCGCTCGTCTCGCAGATCCGCAAGATCCTGCGCACGACCGGCAAGCACAACATCGCGCTGTTCGGGGCGGGCAACCTGGGCCAGGCGATCGCCGGGTCGGACATCTTCGCCGACCACGGCTTCCGCGTCGTCGCCCTGTTCGACAAGGACCCCTCCAAGGTCGGCCAGCGCATCAGCGACACGCTCACCGTCCGCTCGTACGACGACCTCGACAAGGTGATCCGCGACGAGGACGTGGTGGTGGGCGTGCTGGCGGTGCCAACCGCCGCCGCCCAAGAGGTCGCCGACGACCTCGTCGAGGCGGGCGTGAAGATCATCTTCAACTACTCCGAGGCCCTGCTCCAGGTGCCGCCAGAGGTGACCGTCCACACCTCGAGCCCCGCCGTCGACCTGCTCTACGCGCTCTACTTCTACCTCACCTGATGCTCGACATGGCCCGCGTCCACGAGGCGTTCGAGGCCTCAACGGACTTCACGGTCGGAATCGAGGAGGAGTTCGCGATCCTCG
>JBQGCL010000244.1:0-12808 GCA_052038485.1 Thermoleophilaceae bacterium
GTGGTCTTGAGCCCGCGTAGGGTCTCACCGAAGACGCGGTAGACGGCGCCCACGCCGCCGGGCTCGGGCCCGCGCTCGATCGGCGCCGCGGCTTCTCTCCAATCCGTCGTCATCTCACACCACCAGCACGATCGCGGTCACCAGCACGTTCAGGGTCGCCAGCGGCAGCAGGATCTTCCAGCCGAACGACATCAGCTGGTCGTAGCGCAGCCGCGGCAGGGTGGCGCGCACCCAGATGAAGAAGGCGGCGCCGAGCATGATCTTGATCAGCATCCACAACGGAGCCAGCGCGATTGGCCCGGGGCCGTGCCAGCCGCCGAAGAAGCAGGTCACGCCGATGCCCGAGATGACCAGGATCTCCATGTACTCGGCCATGAAGAACGAGCCGAAGCGCATCCCGCCGAACTCGGTGTTGTAGCCGCCGACGATCTCGGCATCGCCCTCGGGCAGGTCGAAAGGCGCACGCGCGGTCTCGGCGAAGCCGGCCACCAGGAAGATGCAGAAGCCGACGAACTGCGGCACGACGAACCAGATGTTGTCCTGGTGCTCGACGATGTCGACGAGCGACAGCGAGCCCGCGGTCATCGCCACGCCGAGCAGCGACAGGCCCATCGCGACCTCGTAGGAGATCAGCTGCGCGGCCGCGCGCATGGCGCCGAGGAACGAGTACTTCGAGCCCGACGACCAGCCGCCGAGCATCAGGCCGTAGAAGGCCAGCGAGCCGAACGCGAAGAAGTAGAGCAGCCCGATCGAGACGTCGATCCCGTAGAGGCCGAAGCCGCCGCCCCAGGCGTCGTAGGGGCCGAACGGGATGATCGCCATCGTCGCGATCGCGGTGGTCACGGAGATCACCGGCGCGATCGCCATCATCCACGGCACCGCGGTGGCGGGCGTGAACTGCTCCTTGGAGAGCAGCTTGAGCACGTCGGCGATCGGCTGGAAGATGCCGCGCGGCCCGACGCGGTTCGGGCCGATGCGCGACTGCATGCGGCCCATCAGCTTGCGGTCGCCGAGCAGGACGATCGGTACCAGCTGCAGGAAGACCGCGAAGATGATGATCGACTTGGCGATCATCACGAGCGTGCCCTCGATCATCTGACCGCCACCGCCGTCTCGATCTCCACCGGGCCCGGCGGCAGGTCGGCACCGCCGAGGAAGACGCTGCCGGCGGGCACGCCCGTCCGGACCGCGACGATCGCGACGACGGACTCACCGCCGGCCGAGAGGCGCACCTCCTCTCCGGTGTCGACGCCCGCGGCGCGCGCGTCCTCGACCGACAGCTCGACGCGCGGGCCGGTGCCGAGGAAGCGCAGCGACGGGGAGTGCTCGGTGGCGGGGCCGGTCCAGAAGCTCGGCGCGGACGCCACCGTGAGGCCGGTGGGCGGGGCCGGGGCGGCCGCCAGCGGCGCGTCCGACGGTTCGCCCGGGTCGAGCGCCGAGGCGGCGTCGCGCTCCTGCCAGCGCACGCCGCGGCCGCCGATCTCGTCGAGAGTGATGCCGGCGTAGAAGGGGACGGCCTCGGTCAGAGCGGCGGTGACGGCGGGCGCGCTGGGCACGTCGAGGCCGGCGCCGGCCAGCTCACAGAGCGCGGCCATCACCCACCAGCCGGCGCGCACCTGGTCGGGGTGGCCGAGCGCCTGGCGCACGCGCTGGAGGCGACCGTCGGGGTGGGTGACGGTGCCCTCCTTCTCCGCATAGACGGAGGCGGGAAAGACGACGTCGGCGTGCTCGTCGAGGAGGTCGTCGCGGTAGGCGGCGAAGGCGACCACGCCGGCGACGCGGGCGAGCTCGGCCTCGGGCGCGACGGCCTCGAAGAGCAGCAGCGCTGTCGGCTCGGACGCTTCGAGGGGGGCGGCGTCCCTGAGGCCCGGCTCGAGCGTCGGCAGGCAGCCGACCTCGCGAAGGCCGCGGCCGTTGGTGCCGGCAGGCACCTCGATCAGCCCGGACTCCTCGCGGCCGTCGACACCGAGCGCGCCGGCAAGCGCGAGCAGCGCGTCGACCGCGTCCGGCGTCGAGCCGACCCGCTCGCCCCAGATCACCACGACGTCGCCGGCATCGCGCAGCGCGTCGGCAGCGGCGCGCACGGCGTCGGCCGGGCCCATCGGGTCCGAGCCATTGGACGAGCCGGCTCGGAAGCCCTCGCTGGCCCGGGCGTTGCCCGCCAGCTGATCGAGCTCCCCGGCTCGCGGGCTGCCCAGGGCGGACGCAAGGGCGCCGATCGCGGCTTCGCCCGCTCCGGGGGCGAAGCGCAGCGCCGCGGAGGCGTTCGGGTCGAGCGTCGAGGGGCGCGCCGAGGCGACAACGAGCTTTGCGCCGTTGCGGCGCACCGCCTTGCGCACGCGCAGGTCGAGGATCGGCGCCTCCTCCACGAGCTCGGTGTCGAGCACGAGGATCGCGCCGGCGTGGTCGATGTCGGAGGTCTTCGCCGCCAGCGCCGGCGCCGCCAGCGCCCGCGCCTGCTCGCCCGACAGCGGACCGGCCGCGCGCGAGTCGACCTGGCCGGAGCCGAGTCCCTGCCGCAACAGGTGCTGGACGAGGAACCCCTCCTCGTTGGTGGCGGTGCCGCCGACCGTCGCGGCCGTGCGCGCGCCTCCGCGCTGCAGCGCCCGCGCGGCCTCGGACAGCGCCCGCTCCCATGACACCTCGCGCAGGAAGCCGCCGTCGCGCACGAGCGGCGCCGTGATCCGCTCCGACGACGAGAACGCCTGATAGCCGAAGCGGCCCTTGTCGCACAGCCAGCCGTCGTCGACCTCCTCGTTGTCGCGCGCGAGCACGCGGACGACCTTGGCGTCGTCGCGCACCGTCAGCTCGACGTTGCACTGCGACGGGCACATCGTGCAGACCGTCCCCGAGCCCTCGATGTCCCACGGGCGTGCGCGGAACCGGTACGCGGTCGAGGTGAGCGCGCCCACCGGGCAGAGCTCGATGATGTTGCCGCTGAACGGGGCCACGTAGGGGCGCCCGTGGTGGGTGCCGACGAAGGTGTGGTCGCCGCGCTCGAGGAAGACCAGCTGGTAGTCCTCGGCGATCTCCTGCGAGAAGCGCACGCAGCGGTAGCAGAGGATGCAGCGCTCGCGGTCGATCGCCACCAGCGGCGACAGCTCGAGCGGCTTCTTGAAGTGGCGCTTGGGGTCGACGAAGCGCGACTTGCCGCCGCCCCAGCCGAACGAGATGTCCTGAAGCGGACACTCGCCGCCCTTGTCGCAGACAGGGCAGTCGAGCGGGTGGTTGACGAGCAGGAACTCGACGATCGCCTCCTGCGCGTGCTTGACCCGATCGGAGGTCGTGTTGACCACCATCCCGTCGCGCACGGGCGTCGAGCAGGACGTCTGGAGCTTGGGGATGCCCTCGATCTCGACAAGGCACATCCGGCAGGCGCCGACGGGGTGGCCGAGCTTCGGCTCGTAACAGAAGAACGGGATCTCGACGTCGCCGTGCTTGGCGGCGTCGACCAGCATCGAGCCCTCGGGCGCGCGCACCTGCTTGCCGTCGATCTCGAACGTGATCCAGTTCGGCTGCGGCCGCGCCACTACGCCACCAGCTCCTCGATGTCGCGCTTCGTGCGCGCCTCCTCCATGTGGTGCTCGAACTCGGGGCGGAAGTGCTTCAGCATCGAGGCGACCGGCATCGCCATCGAGTCGCCCAGCACGCACAGGCAGTTGCCCATGATGTTGCCCTGCACCTGCTCGAGGATGTCCAGGTCCATCGGCGTGCCCTCGCCCTGGTCGATGCGCTCGAGCATCTTCACGGTCCAGTTGGTGCCCTCGCGGCACGGAACGCACTTGCCGCACGACTCGTGCCGGTAGAACTCGGCCAGGCGCAGCGCGAGGGGCACCAACGGCTGCGAGTCGTCGACTACGATCATCGACGCGGTGCCGAGCATCGAGCCGGCCTCGGCCATCGACTCGTAGGTGAACGGCAGGTCGAGGTGCTCCTTGGTCAGCACCGGCGCCGACGAGCCGCCGGGGAAGAAGCACTTGAGGTCGCGGCCCTCGGGGAGGCCGCCGGCCAGCCCGTAGATGATCTCGCGCACGGTGACGCCGAGCTCGATCTCGTAGTTGCCGGGCCGCTGCACGTTCCCGGAGACCGAGACGACCTTGGTGCCGGTCGAGTTGCCCTCGCCGAACTTGCGGAACCAGTCGGCCCCGCGCTCGATGATCATCGGCGCGTTGCAGAGCGTCTCGACGTTGTTGATCAGCGTCGGTCCCTGGTAGAGCCCCTGGTTGGCGGGAAACGGCGGCTTCAGGCGCGGGTTGCCGCGCTTGCCCTCGAGCGCGTCCAGCAGGCCGGTCTCCTCGCCGCAGATGTAGGCGCCCTGGCCGCGGTGCACGACCAGCTCGAAGTTGTGCTCGGAGCCGAGGATGCGCTCGCCCAGGTAGCCCTGTTCGTAGGCCTCGGCGACGGCGGCGTCGAGGATGTCCGCCTGCGTCTCGTACTCGCCGCGGATGAAGATGAAGCCCTTGTTGGCGCCCGCCGCGATCGAGCCGATGACGCAGCCCTCGATCAGCAGGTGTGGGTTCTTCTGCATCAGCAGACGGTCCTTGAACGCGCCCGGCTCGGACTCGTCGGCGTTGCAGCAGAGGTACTTGTCCATCGTCCCCTTGGGGATGAACGACGCCTTCTTGCCCATCGCGAAGCCGGCGCCGCCGCGGCCACGCAGGCCCGACTCCTCCAGCTCGTGCAGCACGGCCTCGGGGGTCAGCTCGAGCAGCGCCTTCCGCATCGCCTTGTAGCCGCCCAGGCGCTCGTAGACCGCGAGCGTGTTGAGGTCGGGCTCGTCGATGTCGGTGAGCAGGACGCGCGTCTCGTTCATTCCTCGTGCTCCGGCGTGACGCTGGTCCCGGGATCGAGGGGCTCGGGGATCTCGCGCGGGTGCGGCGGCGGGCCGGCGGCGGGCGGGACGTCGAGCACCGCGTCGTCCCTCCAGGTCCCGCCGGCGGGGTGCACGTCAGGCTCCTCGGACGGGCCGGGGCGGTCCGGCGCCGCGCCCGACTCGGCCCAGGGCAGAGCGAAGCCCGGATCGGACAGCCCGCGGCCGGGGAAGGGCTGGCGGCCCTCCTTGAGCGCGGCCACCAGGTCGGGCGCGTCGCCCTCGTCGAGCGGGCCGACGTAGCGCCCGTCGATGGAGGCCATCGGGGCCATGTCGCACGCGCCGAGGCACTCGAACTCGCGTAGTTCCCAGTCCTGGAGGTCCTGCCGCTCGGCCTCGTCCTCGATCGCCTCGTAGACCGACTTCGCGTTGCGCAGGTGGCAGGCAACGCTGGTGCAGACGTAGACGTAGTGACTGCCGATCGGCTGCGTGCGCAGCATGTCATAGAAGGTGGCGACGCTCGACAGGTAGGCGGGCGTGACCTGCATGACCGCGGCAACCTGCTCGATCGCCTCGTCCGAGCACCAGCCGTGGACGCGCTGCGCGGCGGCGAGCGCCGGCAGCGTGGCCGAGTGGCGGTCGGGGTACTTGGCCATGTACCGCTCGATCTCGGCGCGCAGCTCGGGTGGCACGTCGACGGCGGCCGGGTCGGGGATCGTCGCCGGGTCCTCGTCGAGGCGCACGGCCTCATCCCAGCCCGGCGGGAGCGGCACCGCGTGGATGTGACCTTCGTCCCTCACCGGTCCACCCCGCCGATGATCGGGTCGAGCATCGCTATGCAGGCGATGAAGTCGGCGATCAGCGAGTCGCGCGCCATGTCGGGGAGGCTCTGGAGGTTCACGAAACTGGGATCGCGGATGTGGACGCGGGCCGGCTTGGCCGAGCCGTCGGCGAGGACGTAGCAGCCCAGCTCGCCGCGCGGCGACTCGATCCCCACGTAGGCCTCACCGGGCGGCACGCGGAAGCCCTCGGTGACGAGCTTGAAGTGGTGGATCAGCGCCTCCATCGAGGTGGCCAGCTCGTGCCGCGGCGGCAGCGCGACCTTGCGGTCCCGGACGATGTAGTCGCCCTCGGGCAGCCCGTCGAGCGCCTGCTCGACGATGCGGATCGACTGGCGCATCTCGTCGATGCGCACTCTGAAGCGGTCGTAGTTGTCGCCGTAATGGCCGACCGGCACCTCGAAGTCGAACTGCTCGTAGGACGAATACGGCATCGCCTTGCGCAGATCCCAGGGATGGCCGGTGGCGCGCAGCAGCGGGCCGGTCACGCCGAGTTCGAGGGCGCGCTCCTGTGAGATCACGCCGGTTCCCTTGAGCCGCTCGAGCCAGATCTCGTTGCGGTCGAGCAGGTCGAGGTACTGGTCGAGCCGGGTCGGCATCAGCTTGAGGAAGCTGCGCACCTTCTCGACCCAGCCGGGCGGGATGTCTTCGATGACGCCGCCGACCTGGATGTAGCGCGGGTGCATGCGCTGGCCCGACGACATCTCGAACAGGTCGAGCACCAGGTCGCGGTCGCGGCAGCCCCACCAGAGCATCGTGACCGCGCCCAGGTCGAGCGCGCCGGTGGCGAGCGCGAACAGGTGCGAGGCGATCCGGTTCAGCTCCATGTGCGCCACGCGCAGGTACTCGGCGCGCGGCGGCACCTCGATGTCGAGCAGCTTCTCGACGGCCATGCAGTACGCGGTCGCGTTGAAGTAGTAGGCGAGGTAGTCCATCCGCTCGACGAACGTGATGACCTTCCAGTACTGCTGGTCCTCGCAGCTCTTCTCGATCCCGGTGTGCAGGTAGCCGATGATCGGCTTGATGTCGCGCACCACCTCGCCCTCGAGCGTGGTCAGCAGGCGCAGCACCCCGTGCGTCGCCGGGTGGTGCGGGCCCATGTTGAGCGTGAGCAGCTCCTCATGGGGCTCCTCGGCCATGGGCTCGAGGGTCACCGAGCGCTCGCGCTCGCGGTAGGGCGTGCTCAGCGGGTCAGTCATACCAGCGCGGCAGCTTGTGCTCGTTGAACGTGAACAGGACCGGCTCCCCTCCGAGCGGGAAGTCGCGTCGTTGGGGGTAGCCGGTGTAGTCCTCGGGCATCAAGATCCGGCGCATGTCGGGGTGGCCGTCGAAGACGACTCCGAACATGTCGTAGACCTCGCGCTCCTGGTAGTTGGCGGTCGGGAAGAGGTCAACCACCGTCTCCAGCCGCGCGTCCTCCACGCCCAGCCTGGTACGGACATTCAGCCGCTCCGTCCGCTCCATGGACAGCAGCTGGTAGTGAACGCCGAGGCGAGGCTCGGCCGGCAAGTAGTCGACCCCGTGCAGACTCATCAGACGGGCCCACGGCTCTTCGTCCTCGCGGCTGAGGTACGCGAGCACGTCGTGGACGCGTTCCGGAGCGACGTCGAGCGTCGCCTGATCGCGGAAGAAGACGGTGTCGACGACCGCTTCGTCCCCGACCGATGTGCGCACCCGCTGCGCGATCAGCTCCAGGCCAGTCGCATCAGGCAACTTGGGATTACCTCCGCGGGGCTTCCAGCCCCGCGGTCTGAGACCGACTTTCGGCCTCCGGCCTCTCGTCCTTCTCCTCCGTGCCGTAGGCCTGGTAGCGCTCCCGCCAGCCCATGTCGGGCTTGCCCATGATCTTGTCCTGGAGCTTCATGATCCCGTAGATCAGGGCCTCCGGACGGGGCGGGCAGCCGGGCACGTATACGTCGACCGGCAGGAACTTGTCGGCGCCCTGAACGACCGCGTAGTTGTTGAACATGCCGGCGCTCGACGAGCAGGCGCCCATCGCGATCACCCACTTCGGCTCCAGCATCTGGTCGTAGAGCCGGCGGATGATCGGGGCCATCTTGACCGAGACGCGCCCGGACAGGATCAGCAGGTCGGCCTGGCGCGGCGTGAAGCGGATCGCCTCGGCGCCGAAGCGGGCGAGGTCGTTGCGGGGGGAGCCGATCACGGTGATCATCTCGATCGCGCAGCAGGCGAGCCCGAAGCCGAGCGGGAAGATCGCGTTCTTGCGGGCCCAGTTCTGGGCGTTCTCGAACCGCGTGAACAGAAGGCGCTCCTCGACGAACTCCTCGAGGTCCTTGCCGGCGAGCTCACCACGGAGCATCTGCTGGGCCTTGAGCTGGCGGACGCGCAGGTCATCCACGCGCGTACGAGTCACTTCCATTCGAGGGCTCCTCGTCGCCAGACGAACACGAAGGCGATCAGCAGCAGGGCGACGAACACGATCGTCTCCACGAGCGCAAACGGACCGAGGATCTCCAGCTGGAGGGCGACCGGATAGAGGAAGACCACCTCGATGTCGAACAGGATGAAGAGCATCGCGATCAGGTAGAAGCTGATCCCGAAGCGGAAGCTCTTCTTGACGTCGGAGGGCAGACCGCTCTCGTAGGGCTCGCTCTTAACCTTCCCCGGGCGCTTGGGGCCGAGCAGGCTGTTCGCGTGCGCAAAAAGGGTGCCGATTCCGAGCCCCAAGAGCAGGAAGACAAGGGCTGGCAGGTAGCTCTTCAGCACTCCAGGCGGGAGGTATAACGCAACTTTGTGCGGCGGGGCTACATAGTGCGAAAGGACACCCGTTGAGCGGGTTTCACATGGCGGTCGGAATCGCCGTATTGGCGACCAACGCGGTGGCCGCGGGGTGGGGTGCGGTCGGCTGGCTGCGCCACAACGCGCGCGCCGCGATCACGTTCTGGCCACTGCTGCGACTGGCCCAGGCGACGGTCGTGGTCCAGGTCGTGCTGGGGCTGTTGCTGCTGGCGCGCGGGGCGTCCGCGCCGGACGGCCTGCACGTCGTGTACGGGATCGCGCCCCTGTTCGTTTCGCTGATCAGCGAGGGGATGCGAGCGGGGGTGGCCCAGCGGGAGCTGGAGGGCGTGGAGGATGTGGACGCCCTGGAGCGCTCCGAGCAGATCGCGCTCGCGCGCAAGGTGGCGCTGGGCGAGATGGGCGTGATGACCGTGGGCGCGCTGCTGATCCTGACGCTGGCGCTGCGGGCGTATCAGACAGGCGGCTGACGTGGAGCACCTGGCGATCTCGGTCTCCGCCGCGTCCCGCTAGAGGAAGCCGCTGAGGGCGGCGCGCCACTCGGCCGGCGCGTCGAGGTGGAGGTCGTGGCCGGCGCCGGGGATCTCGACGACGCGTACCCGCTCAGCCATGGCGGCGGCGTCCTCGGGGCGGACGATGCCCTGCTCGCCGAGCACGACCAGCGCGGGGCAGGTAAGGCGTTCCCACTCGGGCCAGAAGGAGCGGTCGAGCGTCGCGCGGAGGGTGCGCTCCATCACGTCGAGGTCGAACTGGCGACTCGGCCAGGTGGCGAGGCCGTCGATCACGTCGTCGACCTCGCTGTCGTCGCCGGCGGCTGGGCTCGCGTCGACCATCACGAGCGCGCCGACCAGCCCGGGATGCTCGGCGGCTGCCAGCAGCGCGGTGATGGCGCCGAGCGATTGGCCGATCAGTGTCACGGGCGCGAGGGCGAGTTGGTCGATCGCGAAGACCACGTCCGCCACGCGCGCTTCCAGGGAGACGTCGTCGGGGCGGCGCTCGCTCTGCCCGTGGCCGCGCGCGTCGAGGGCGATAGCTCGGTGGGTCTCGGTCAGCCACGCCGCGGTGCGGGTCCACTCGCCGGTGTGGCCGCCCAGGCCGTGCAGCAGGACCACCGAGGGGCCGGTGCCGCCGAAGTCGGTCGCGGCCAGCCGGACGCCGTCGCGCTCCAGTGTCAGCCCATGTACCAAACGCCGAACATGATCCCGAAGGCGCCGAGCGCCGGGATCAGGACGGAGCGGTAGACCGGCTCGACCACGGGACGGGTCAGCACCCACGCGAACGCCGCGGTGAGGGCGGCCATCGACACGATCGACATCGGCGCGAAGACCGCGAGCGCAAGCCCTGCCTCGAGGCGGTTCGGCAGGGCCGCGATCAGCAGCAGCACGACCGCGCCCGTTCCGGCGAGCCCGTGCAGGAGGCCGATCGACAGCGCCTGTGCCGGGGTCCGCACCTTGACGTGCGTGTGCTGCCCGTGGCCACGACGCAGGTGCCTGCGGAGCGAGTGACCCTCACTGTGTGCGGCAGGCGCCGGGGAGCCGCCGTGCGCGGAGGCTTCGCCGTGCGCGAGGGCCTCGCTCTGCGCGAGCGCTTCGCCGTGCGGGAGCGCTTCGCCGTGCGTGCGCGCTTCGCCATGCGTGCGCTCCGCCTCGTGCGCGTGCGCGCCCGCGCGGTAATCGCCGCGCGCCCACTTGAGGATCACCCGAGCGGCGAGCACGAGGATGAGCGCGCCGATCGCCTTCTCGGCGCCCGATTCGAGCGTGGCCGGCAGCTCCGTCTTGAAAACGATCAACGGCACGCCGATCGCCATCAGGGCGGACGCGTGGCCGATTCCCCACCAGGCGCCCAGGCGAGCGGCCTTCCTGGTGTCGCCGTCCTCGGCGGCCACGAGCGATGTCACCGCGACCAGATGGTCCGGATCGGATGCATGACGCAGCCCGAGCAGGAAGGCGACGCCCAGCGCCACCAGCAGCGGCGCTCCGTCGAAGAGGCCGGTGATCAGCGAGTCCAGCTCCTCGACCGGCTTGAACAGGAATTCGAAATTCATCGCGAGTCCTCCTTGTGTTTTCTCAAACGACGCCCGGGACTGCCTTGGCGGTCAGGACGCAGCCGACGCCGACGATCAGCAGCGCCGAGGCCGCGGGCAGTACGGCGGCCAGTCGCCCGGCCGCGAGGCTGGCCGGAATCCACTTGCGGGCCGAGACGACGACCAGGCCGAGCCCGGTCAAGGTCGCCGCGAGGCCGAGGCTGAAGGCGGTGATCAGCACCAGCCCCAGCGCGACCTCGTGTTGGGAGATCGCCGCCAGCAGGACGACGAGGGCGGACGGGCAGGGGATCAGGCCGGCGGCCGTCCCCATGCCGAGCAGGCCCTTCCAGCTCAGATCGTGCGAGTGCGCGTGCGTGTGGCCGTGCGAGTGCGAGTGGCCGTGCGAGTGCGAGTGGCCTTGCGAGTGCTGCTGGCCGTGGCCGTGGCCGTGGGCGCGCGCGGGCGCACGCGCGCGCCGCGCTGTGCGGATCCGCGAGCGGAGCACGCTTCCGCCGACCCCGACGACCAGCAGGCCTGAGGTCAGCGTGAGCCAGGGGTACAGGTCCTCCGGCAGCACGTACTGCGAGAGCGCGAGCGTGACCACGCCGAGGGCGAAGACGCCGATCGTGTGCGTGACCGTGACCGTGCCGCCGAGCGCGATCGCGTGCCGGGCCGTGCCGCGGGTCCCGACCAGGTAGGCCGCGACCATCGCCTTGCCGTGCCCCGGCGAGAGCGCGTGCAGCGCGCCCCATCCGAAGGCGGCGAGCAGCAGCAGCACGAGCACGCCCTCCCCCGAGGCGGCGTCCTCGAACAGGCCGGCGAAGCCGTCCGACTCGACGCGCGTCTCCGCGACGCCGCCGCCCTGTGCCTTCGGCGCGGTCAGCGTCCCGGTGCCGGGCTCGACGCGGAAGGTCGCGTCGCGCTGGTCGAGCGGGCTGGTGAGCAGGTCCTTCGGGTAAACGCGGAGGCCGTCGGTCGGGTCGCCGCTCGGCGCGCCGGTGCGCACCGCCGTGCCGTCGCCCGGCGCCGAGACAACGGCCTTCCAGCCGATCCGGCCAGGGAACGTGCCGTCGTGGAGCTCGACCCGGCGCGGGTCGTCGACGGCGGCGCGCAGCGGGAGCTCGAGCCGCGTCGTCTTCAGGCCGCCGGCGCCGGGCGGGAAGCTGAGCTTCGGCGACCCGGCCGCGACGAGCTCGACGCGCCGGCCGTCGACGAGCAGCACGAGCCGCCGCTCGACCTCGTCCCGCTTGCGCTCGAGCACCTCGGCGCGGCTGAGCCCCTCCTCCTGAACGGTCGGGATCTCCGCCTGGTCGAGCACGTAGCGGACGTCCACCCGGTCGTCCGAGACGCTCACCGTGCTCAGGTGGTTGACGCTGAAGTTGCCGAGCGGATGGGCTTGCGCCGCCGGCGGCGCGCTGAGCAGGGCGAAAACGACGGCAACCAAGGCGGCCGCGACGACGAGTCCGCCCTTGAGCACCCTATGGGTGTCAAACGTCGGGTTCGTCATCGCCGGGCCTCCTGAAGCAGGGCGCGCGCTTCGGGGGTAAGCGCGGCCTCGGCCGAAGCGGCGGTGCGCAGATGCCGCGCGGACGGGCCGGGCAGGCCCGCGCGAGAGGCGGCGAGGCCGGCGTGCAGCCGGAACATCGCATCGCGCGAGCCGAGCGCCAGGGCGCGCGCAGCGAAGCGGTAGCCCTCGGCCGGCCGGCCGGCGCGCGTCAGTGCCCAGCCCAGCGCGTCCGCCGAGCGCACGCTCGGCGCCGCCCGCCAGACGCGGCGGCCCAGCGACACGGCCGCGCGAGGCGACCCGTGGTCGGCCTCGAACAGCACAGCCTCGGCGTCCGGGGCCGTGGAGGCGGCCCGGTAGAGGCGCTGCTGCGCCCGCGCCGTGCCGAGGGCGGCCGCCGCGGCTGCCTGATGACCGAGCGCCCCTTCGACCTGCGCGAGCAGGTTCAGCGTCGAGGTCAGCGGCAGCCGCTGGGCGGCCCGACGCAGGCGGGCGGCCGCTCTCCCCAGATTGCCGCCCGCCGCGTCAGCTCGTGCGAGTCCAACCATTCCGCCCGGGTAGCCCGGCAGCGAACGCAGGGCCGAGGTGTAGGCAAGCCGCGCCGCGGCGACCCGGCCGCGCTGAAGCTCGAGGTCGCCCATGATCACCTCGACGTAGGCAACGTTCTCGGGCGCGCCGCCCGCCGAGGCGGCCAGCCGCATCGCCTCGATCGCCCCGGCCGTGTCGCCGGACAGCTCGCGGTAGTACGACGCGCGCGAGTACGAGGTCAGGTTCGGCTTGCGATCGAGCAGGCGCTGGATCGTCCGCTCGGCGGCCCCGTAGCGGCCCAGCTCGATCTGCGCGTCGGCGATCACGGGGAGGGCGGCGAGTCCGGC
>JBQGCL010000245.1:0-10986 GCA_052038485.1 Thermoleophilaceae bacterium
CACGCCCCCCTCCCCGCCTTCGCCACCGCCTGCCGCCGCACCGCCTGCCGCCGCACCACCTCCCGCCGCCGCACCGCCTCCCAGCGCCTCTCCGCCCTCGCCGCCGCCTTCGGCACCCCCCGCCCGGCCGCCCTCTCCCGCGCCGCGCCGCCCGCGGCCCGCTCCGGCACCGCCTCCGGACGCGCTTCCCGCGGGCACCGTGATCGCCGGCTGTCGCGTCGAGGAGGTGATCGGGCACGGGGACATGGGGGTCGTCTACAAGGCGGAAGAGCTCGCGCTTCAGCGCCACGTCGCCCTCAAGCTGATCCGCCCCGACCACTCCGAGGACGCCCGCTTCCGCGAGCGCTTCCGGCGCGAGTCGCGCGTCGCCGCCTCGATCGACCATCCCAACGTGATCCCGATCCTCGAGGCCGGCGAGGAGAACGGCATGCTGTTCATCAGCATGCGCCTGGTCGAGGGGACCGACCTGCGCGAGCTGATCGTCGCCGAGGGACCGCTCGACCCGCTGCGGGTGGCGCGCGTCGTGCAGCAGGTCGGCGCCGCTCTCGACGCCGCGCACGCGCGCGGCCTCGTCCACCGTGACGTCAAGCCGCCCAACGTCCTGCTCGCGCGCGCGGACCACGTCTACCTGAGCGACTTCGGGCTCGCCAAGCGCGAGGAGGAGGGCGGCGGCCTGACCCGCCAGGGCTCGATCGTCGCGCGCGCGGAGTACGTCGCGCCCGAGCAGCTGCTCGAGGACCGGGTGGACGCGCTCACCGACGTCTATGCGCTCGGCTGCCTGCTGTACGAGTCGCTGACCGGCGAGGCGCCCTACGCCACCTCCCAGGACCCGGGGATGCTCGCCCACGTCAACGAGCCGCCCCCGTCGCCGCTGGAGCGCCGGCCCGACCTGCCGCCGATGTTCGACGAGGTCATCCACCGCGCGATGGCCAAGCAGCCGGCCGACCGATATCCGTCGGCCGGCGACCTCGGCGCGGCTGCGCTGGTTGCCGCGGGGGCACGGCGCCGCGCGGGCGCCGAGATGAGCGTCGCCACCGGCGACGCGGCCCCCTTCCGAAACGCCCCGCTTGCGCTTGCGGGCTTGTCGAAGGCGGGCGCGGCCGTGCCGGCGGCGGCAATCGGTGCCCCGGCAGCCGAAGCGGCGAGTGCCGGAGCGCCTGCCTCGACCGGCCCGCCCGCAGGCGCCGTGGCGGAGCCCGCCGCGGGCACCAGCACGCTGCGCTGGGCCTTCGCCCTGGCCGTCCTGGTGCTCCTGTTCGTCCTCATGCTGCTCGCGCTGAACGCCATCTCGAACCTCTAGCGCGGCGCGGGCCCCACCTAGGTGGGGATTTCCTCCACCTGCGGGGGGTGAGGTCGAGCCCTTGGGTCGGTTGGCGGATTCCCGTGCGGCCGGGACGCTCTATCCATGAGCTTGACCACACCGGAGCACCGCACCAGCCGAGCCCAGTTTCTGAGGTTCTGCGTGGTGGGGGCTTCCGGCTACGCGGTCAACTTCGCTGCCTTCGCGATCTCGCTCGCGCTCCTCTCCCAGCACCTGATCGCCGCCGGCTGCGGCTTCGCCGTCGCGATCGCCACCAACTTCTGGCTCAACCGCCACTGGACCTTCGAAAGCGGAGATCGGGCCTTCGCCATGCAGGCGGGCCGCTTCCTGACAGTCAGCCTCGCCGCCGGCCTGGTGGCGGTCGCGATCCTCCAGCTGCTGGTCGGCGAGGCCGGCCTCCCGGCCCTCGCCGCCCAGCCGGCGGCGGTGGTGGCGGCGACCCCGCTCAGCTTCCTCGGGAGCAAGACCTGGGCCTTCGCCGACACCGCCCCGGCCGCGCCCGCATCCGCCCCGAGCCGCCACCACACCTGGCTGGTCGTCCCCACCTACAACGAGGCCGACAACCTCGAGCCGTTCGTGCGCCGCGTCCTCCCCGAGCTGGCGCGCTCCGCGGGCGCCCACAAGGTCCTGATCGTCGACGACTCCTCCCCCGACGGCACGGGCGACATCGCCGACCGGCTGGCCGCCGAGCTCGACGCGGTCGAGGTCCTGCACCGCGCCGAGAAGAACGGCCTCGGCCGCGCCTACGCCGCCGGCTTCGAGCGCGCGCTCGCCGAGGGCGCCGAGCTGGTCCTGCAGATGGACGTCGACTTCTCCCACGACCCCCGCCACCTCCCCGCCCTGATCGCGGGCGCCGCCGACGCCGACCTCGTGATCGGCTCGCGCTACGTCGCCGGTGGCGGCGTCGCCGACTGGGGTCTCGCCCGCCGGCTGCTCAGCCGCGGCGGCTCCTGGTACGCGCGCACCGTCCTGGGAGTGCCGGTCCGCGACCTGACCGGCGGCTTCAAGTGCTTCCGCCGCGACCTGCTCGAGCGCCTCGACCCCTCGACCTTCAAGACCGCCGGCTTCGGCTTCCAGGTCGAGGTGACCTACCGCGCGCTGCGCGCCGGCGCTCGCGTGCGGGAGGTGCCGATCCGCTTCCGCGATCGCCAGGCCGGCGCGTCGAAGATGAGCTCCAAGATCGTGCTCGAGGCGCTCTTGGGCGTCCCGGCGCTGCGGCTGCGGCTCGCCTAGTTGCCGGCGACGAAGGCCGCGACGGCGGCGATCTCGTCGTCCGACAGGTTGCCGCCCAGCGCCGGCATCCCGCCGCGCCCGTCGCGCACGATGCCCTCGATCGCGCCGGCGTCGAGCGAGACGTCGTCGAGGTTCGGACCGGTCGTGCCGGACGTGCCCGCGGCCGACAGCGTGTGACAGGAGCCGCAGTTGTCGGTGAAGACGGCCTTGCCGTCGACGGCGGTGGGCGCCTCCTCCTGCTGCTGCCCGCCACCACCGCCGCCGCCCCCGTCCCGGGCTGCAGCCGCCGCGGCGGCGTCCTCCTTGTCGGGCTTGTCCTCGGCGATCACCTTCGGCCCGGCGAACATCATCACGACGAAGAAGACGACCAGCGACCAGGCCAGCACCTCGAGCACAGCGTCGACCGTGCGCAGCATCAGACGTCCGGCCAGCCGCCGTTGTCGATGAACCAGAGGGCGCTCGTGAGCCAGATGCCGACCAGCACCGCGAACAGCAGCCCGCCCGCGATCGGCAGCGCCAGGCCAGGCAGGCCGCGCGAGTTGACGATCGTCACCTTCGCGGCGAAGGCGCCGTAGAAGGAGCAGCCGAGTAGCGAGTGCAGCAGCACGCGCGTGTCGGTGTCCTGGAAGCCGAGCGACCAGAGGCAGTGGTAGGCCACCGGCAGCGAGACGATGAACGCGACACGGCCCGAGATGCGGTGCGCGGTGCCGGCCCACGCCGGCGCCTTGCCGGGCAGCTTGCCGTAGATCCACAGCGCGCTCGTCACCTGCACGAGCGCGAACCCGAGCGCGACGGTCGCCAGGTAGACCTTCATCGAGATCGTCGTCGAGAAGAACAGCGTGAAGACGAGCTCCTGGCTGGGGTCGTGCACCTTCCCGTAGACGCCGAGCGCGACGGCAACGGCCGCCCCGAGGGCGGCGATAGCGAGCAAGCGAGGCGCCGCGTCCGGTGGCCGATCGACGGCAGTCGCGCTCACCGGCCGACCGTATCCGGCGCGACCGAGCCGCGCAACCTGCGCAGCACCACTCCACCAAAGAAGCTAGGCTCCGCTTTGCGGTGGCCACGCGGGCCGGACCCCTGATGGAGGACTGGGCGCAGCTGATCTCGTTTCGCCCGGACGTGGTCATGCGGCCGGCGAGCATCGACGAGCTGAAGGCCCTGCTCGAGCGCGTGCATGCCGACGGCGGGACGGTGCGCGTGCCGGGCAGTCTCCACTCGTGCTCGGAGATCGTCGTCTCCGACGCAATCCTCGACACCTCCGCCCTCCCGAAGAGCATCGAGTTCGACGCCGGCGACGCCGCAGTCGAGGCCACCGCCAACGTCACCCTCCACGAGCTCCTCGCCGAGCTCGCCAAGCACGGCAAGTCCGTGACCGCCACGGGCGGCACCGACCACCAGACGCTCGCCGGCCTCATCTCCACCGGCACCGCGCCGGCCAGCTCGCGGCACGCCCTGTACGAGAAGCTCGACTGGGTCGAGCTGGTGACGGTCGACGACGCCGGCGCCGCGCAGGAGCGGCGCATCGCGCGCGGCGACCCCGACTTCCCCGCCGTGATCTGCTCGCTTGGCCTGCTGGGCGTGCTGACGCGCGTTCGCTTCAGCCTCGTCGACGAGCTCTACTTCGACGTCGTCATGAAGGTCGTCGAGCTCGACGACGTGCTGGACGACCTCGACGCCACCTCCGCGAAGTACGACTTCTGGCGCGTCAACTGGGCGCCGAAATCGGACAAGGCGCTGCTGTGGGCGGCGACCGCGGTCCCTAAGAAGGAGTCGAAGCCCGACGGCGACTACGCCTCCGACGCCTCGGAGCACATCCTCGACATCGTCTTCGAGGTGATCGACAAGATCGCCGACACCGGCCCGCTGCTCAACTTCGTGCTGGAGGCGGTCTACGACGTGATGGCGCTCACCTACGGCACCTCCCGCGCCACCGGTCCGCTGCGCAACATGCTCCCGGTCGACCGGCGCGCTCCGCTGCACGTGGCGATGGCGGAGTGGAGCTTCCGGCCCCCGGACCTGAACGACGTGCTCGCCGAGTGCCGCGCGTACTTCGACGACCACGGCTGGCCGAACATCCCCACCGAGCTCGAGCTGAGCCGGGGCGACGGGAGCTTGATGTCCGCCTGGAGCTGGCCGGGGTTGCCATACATCGTGAAGGTCAACTTCATGTACCTGACCGAGGTCTGCACGAAGCCGGGCGAGAAGGAAGCGATCTACGCCCACCTGCGGGGGCTCTGGGAGCACCTCGAAGCCGTCGGCATCCCGTTCAAGGCGCACTGGGGCAAGATCAACTTCATCGACCCGGACTTCGTGCGGCGCAACCACGAGTTCGACGCCTTCAAGCCGCTCGCGCGGCTGATGTTCAGGAACGACTACCTGGCCGAGCGGCTCCCGCCGTAAGCTCCCGCGGGTGACCGACGCGCCCGAGATCGGGGTCGGGATGCTCGGCTACGCGTTCATGGGCAAGGCCCACGCGCACGCGTACCGGACGATCGCCTACATGACCTGGCCGCCGCCGCTGGTTCCGCGGCTGGTGCGGATCGCCGGGCGCAACTCTGAGGCGGTCGAAGAGGCGGCGCGCCGCTACGGCTTCGACGACCACAGCACCGACTGGCGCGAGCTGATCGCGGACGAGCGCGTGGAGCTGTTCGACAACTCGGGCCCGAACGTGCTGCACGCCGAGCCGACGATCGCCGCGGCGGAGGCCGGCAACCACGTCGTCTGCGAGAAGCCGCTCGGCCTCACGGCGGACGAGAGCTACGAGATCTGGCAGCGCGTCGCGGCGACCGGCGTGAAGCACATGTGCGCCTTCAACTACCGCTTCGTTCCGGCGGTGCGGCTTGCGCGCGAGTTGCTCGAGGCCGGCGAGCTCGGCGAGATCCGCCACTTCCGCGCGCGCTACCTGCAGGACTGGCTGACCGACCCCGACTTCTCGATGGTCTGGCGGCTCGACAAGGAGCAGGCCGGCTCCGGCGCTCTGGGCGACCTCGGGACGCACGTGTTCGACCTGGCGCGCTACCTCGTCGGCGAGATCGCCACCGTCAGCGGCGCGACCACGACGTTCGTCCCAACTCGGCCGGGTGGCGCGGTCACGGTCGACGACGCGTTCGAGTCGATCGTCGAGTTCGAGGGCGGCGCAATCGGGACGATCGAGGCCACGCGTGTCGCCCTGGGCCGCCGAAACCAGCTGAGCTTCGAGATCAACGGGTCGAAGGGATCGCTCGCGTTCGACCTCGAGCGGCTCAACGAGCTCCAGCTGCACATCCCCGGCGGGCGCGAGCAGGGCTTCCGGCGCGTGCTCGTCTCCGAGCCCGAGCATCCGTTCTGGACGCACTGGTGGCCGCCGGGCCACGTGCTCGGCTGGGAGCACACCTTCGTCCACGAGCTGCACCACCTGCTCGCGGCCATCCGCGAGGACGGCGATGTCGAGCCCCACGGCGCAACGCTGCGCGACGGCTACCGAGCGTCGGAGATCGCGGACGCCGTGGTGCGCTCGGCGGAGGAGGGCGCACGCGTTGAGCTCACGTACCGCGAGAGCTAAGCTCTGGGGCAGATGAGCTCGTCGTCCCGCATCGCGCAGTCCCGCAGCATCTCTGCGCGTCTTCGGACGACGAGCCTGATTGCCATCGCCAGCTAGCCCGCGCGCGCGAGAAGCACGCAGCGGGCACGACGGTCTCCGGACCGGCGTGGCGGTGCGCCCCCCGGATGGAGACCAGAAGGGACCGTCTCCATGACAACCACAGCCAGTCCGATCTCCGAGCTCTCGCTGACCGTCGACGTCGGCGCTGACGCGAGCACGCTCCAGCGGGTGCTCACCGTCCTGCGACGCCGCGGCTGCGTGATCAAGCGCGTGGACTACGCGGCCGGCGACCGGCACCGCCCCGGTTATCTGCACGTCGCCGTCGCGGCACCGGTCCGCCAAGCCGCCGGCGTCGGCGCGTGGGTCGAGAACCTGGTCGACGTGCAGGCGGTCAGCCGTCGTCCTGCCGGAACGCCCACCTGATCTCGTCGATTGAGAGGCCGGCGGCGAGGCAGGCGATCAGCTTCATGCGCGCCGCCTGGGGCGACAGGAAGCCGGCCGGGATGATCGCCGTGTCCCTCAGGTCCTGCTCGGACCCGCGGTACGCGTAGGTCGAGGACAGGATCACGCCGCGCTCCGGGCGGCAGCAGGCGACGACCGGTATCCGGTCGGCGGCCTCGGCCCACAGCTCCAGCACGGCCGGCGCCAGGTGGCCGGCCCCGAGCGTGCCGATCACGACCCCGTCGGGATCCGTCGACAGCGCCGCCTTGGCGAGCGTGCCGTCGTCGCCCGCGACTGTCGGGACGACCAGGACGCTGCGGTTCAGCTCGGGCGGATCGAGCGGCGGGTTGCGCGGCAGTCGCGACCAGATGATCGGATGGCCCTCCGTGACGCGCCCGAGCGGCCCGGTCTGGGGCGACGAGAACGCCACCAGCGAGACCGTGTCGGTCTTGCGCACTCCGCGCGCGTGGTGGATCTCGCCGCCGAAGCAGACGAGCACTCCCAGGCCGGAGGCCTCAGCGCTGGCGGCGACGCTGACGGCGTCGAGCAGGTTCGCCGGCCCGTCGGCGCCGGGCGTGGACGCCGGCCGAATCGCTCCGGTGAAGACGATCGGGGCGTCGGCGTCGTGGAGGACGTCGCAGAGCACGGCCGTCTCCTCGAGCGAGTCGGTGCCGTGCGTGACCACGACCCCGGTGCCGGTCCGGGCGGCGTCGCGGGCCAGCCGGCAGATCTGGAGCTGATCGTCGAGCGTCAGATGCGCGCTCGGCTTGTTCAGGAACGTCTGGGCCTCGAGCCCGGCGAACTCGTCGAGCCCGGGAACGTCGGCGACGAGCGCGGCGGCATCGAGCTCGGGGACGGCGCCCCCCTCGCCGCGCATCGAGATCGTGCCGCCGGCGGCGATCACCAGCACGCTGCGGGCGTGCACCCGGTCCCCCATGCGCGACATGCGGCCGCGACGATACCCGCGAGGTCGCCGAGGACGCGCCTCCCTACGCGCGTTCCAGCTGCGCGCTTCCCGTCTCGAGCCAGTCGAGCTGCTCGCCGCTGAGCCGCAGGCCCGCCGCCTCGAGCGCCTGATCGACGTGATCCTCGGAGCCGGTCCTCACCACGGCCAGCACGTGCTCCGGCTGGTTGAGCACGTAGGCGAGCGCTACCGCGGAGGTCGACGTGCCGAGCCGCTCGGCGAGCTCGTCCGCGCGGTCGCGGCGCTCGCGGTTTCCCGGGCTGTCCCAATGCGGCGTCGCGCGGCCGGAGAAGAACCCGGTCGCGAGGCTCGACCAGGCGAGCAGCTTCAGCCCGAGCTCCCCCAGCGAGCTCAGCTCCTCCCTCGAGACCGCCAGGCAGCCCGGCCACGGCGGAGTGATCATCTCGGCGAGCGAGAAGTGATTGCTGAACGCCACGAGGTGCTCCGCCCCGGCGTCGCCGAGCTGCATCCTCAGCTCGCGGGTGCGGGCGAGCGTCCAGTTGGAGACGCCGAAGCCGCCGATCCGCCCCGCGGCCACTTGCTCGCGCAGGGCGTCCGCGAAGGCCGTGACCGGGAGGCTCTCGTCGTCGCGGTGCAGGATGAAGACGTCGATGTGCTCCAAACCGAGCAGCTCGCGAGCCCTGTCGACCTCCGCGGCTACCAGGTCGGGAGCGCAGTACGGCGGGTGGCAGCCCTTCGCGTAGACCACCACTCCGTCCGCCGACGTCCGTCCGCGTAGCCACTTGCCCGCCGCCCGCGCGGCCTCCCCGTCGCGGTAGACGTTCGCCACGTCGAGCGCGCGGCCGCCGCCCGCGTGGAACCTGTCGAGCAGCCGCGGCGCGAGCTCGGTGTCCGGCAAGTCGAAGGTCCCGAACACGACCCGCTCGCGCGCATCCATGTCAATCCGCGCTCCTCGGCGGCGCCGTGCTCTCACGCACCTCCAGCCGCGGCTGGACGATCACGCGCGACGACGACCGCGCGGACGCATCGATCTCGGCCAACAGCAGCATCAGGCTCTGGCGACCGACCTCGTTGAAGTCCTGGCGCACCGTGGTCAGCGGCGGCGTGAAGAACTGGGCCTCGGGGATGTCGTCGAAGCCGACGATGCTGAGCGCGCCCGGGACGTCCCGGCCGGCCTCGGCGAGTGCGCGCAGGATCCCGAGCGCCATCTGATCGTTGGCGGCGAAGATCGCGGTCACCTCGCGCACGGTCGCCAGCCGCCTGCCGATCTCGTAGCCGGAGCGCGCGCTCCAGTCGCCCGAGACCAGCGGCGGCACGTTCGCGCCGGCCTCCTCGAGCGCCATCGTCCACCCCTGGATGCGCTGCCGCGCCTCCAGCCAGTCGGACGGGCCGGCGACGTGCCAGACCGTGCGATGGCCGAGCTCGAGCAGGTGACTTGTGGCGGCCGCCGCGCCGGCGACCTGGTCGACCGCCACCACCGGCACCGCCTCCTCCGGCCCGGCCTCCACCGCAACCACCGGCATGTCACGGGGCACGTGCAGTACCGCCTCGACGGCGGCCTCCTGCGGGGTGATGATCAGGATGCCGTCCACGCCCAGGTCCCGGAGCCGCTCGACCGCCTCCAGCACCGAGCTCCGATCGAGTGACGTCACGCTGACCGTGCTGATGAAGTAGCCCTCGGCGTGCGCGGCCCGCTCGATCCCGAACAGGGTCGACGCCGGCCCGTACAGCGTCGTGTCGAAGCTGACGACGCCGAGCGTCCGCGAGCGCCCGGTGACGAGCGCCCGCGCCACCGAGTTCGGGCGATAGTCGAGCTCGCGCACGGCCTTGAGAACCCGCTCGCGCGTCTCGGCCCGCACGTTGTCCGAGCCGTTCAGCACCCTCGAAACGGTCTGGTGCGAGACGCCCGCGATCCGGGCGACATCCGCCATCACGGCGCCCCGGCGCTGCCGCGCGCGCGCGCCCGCCCGACCCCCCGCCTCATTCTGTCCGCTGCTCGTTTCCACCCCTCGACCCGCGCGAATGTTAGCGCTCAATGAAGCTTAAATGGCGACCCGGATCGATACTTGACACGCTCATATGTGAGCGTTAACGTCGCCGCCAGTCGGAGCAGTGTGAGCGTTAACACGGCGCGAGCAGGTTTGCCGTCCGAGGAGGAGAGGAGCAGCCACCGTGTCGGATCAAGACGTGACTGGCGACGCCATCGAGCGTCTGGAGTGGAGGGAACGAGACGAGGAGCCGACGCCGGCCAAGCGCTTTCGGCAGTTCACCCGCCGAACCGCGCTCACCGGCACAGCTGCCGGGCTGGCGGCCTACGCGATCAGCGCCTGCGGCGGCGATGACGACGAGAGCGCCCAGGGCGCGGATACGAGCGGCATCTTCGGCGATACCCGGAAGTACAAGTTCGTGTTCGTCAACCACGTGACGACGAATCCGTTCTTCGTCCCCACGCGCTACGGCGCGGACGACGCCTGCAAGCTCTTCAACTGCAGCTACCAGTGGACGGGCTCGCAGACCGCCAACGTCAATGAGATGGTCAACGCCCTCAACAGCGCCATCAGCGCGAAGGTGGACGGCATCGCGGTCAGCATCGTCGACCTCAAGGCGTTCAACGGCCCGATCCAGAAGGCGCTCGACGCCGGCATCCCGGTCGTCGGCTACAACGCCGATGCGCCCAACGCCCGCCTCTCGTACATCGGCCAGGACCTGTTCGTGTCCGGTCAGGAGATGGGCAAGCGGATCGTCGACCTGGTGGGCTCGGGCGACGTCGCGCTGTTCATCGCCACGCCGGGGTCGCTCAACATCCAGCCGCGCATCGACGGGGCGATCGACTCGATCAAGAAGGCCGGTGGCGGCGTCACGCACCACACGATCGCGACGGGCGCGGCGCTGCCGAAGGAGCTCTCGACCGTCGACGCCTACTGGGTGGGCCACAAGGACACCAAGGGGATGTTCGCGGTCGACGCCGGCAGCACCCAGGCCGTCGCGCAGGTGATCAAGAAGTACAACCTGCGCGACCAGGACGTGAAGGGCGGCGGCTACGACCTGCTCGAGCCAACGATGAACCTGCTGGCCGATGGGCAGATCGACTTCACGATCGACCAGCAGCCCTACCTGCAGGGGTTCCTGCCGGTGCTCGAGCTGTTCTTCTACAAGGCGTCCGAGACGCTGACCGGCATCGCCGACGTCAACACCGGACTGAAGTTCCTCGACGAGAAGACGGTCGTGCCGTACGTGACGACGAAGTCGCGCTACGAGGGCAACTCGAAGTCACCCGGCGTCTCCAAGTCGTAGTCGTGCCGGTCGAGACCGCCAGCGAGGCCGGCGAGCGGGCGACCCCGCCATCGCGCGGGGCCGAGCCGCAAGGCCGGGGCCTGGGCTCGCGGATGGCGGGCATCGGCAAGCGGCTGCTGACGCTGCGCGAGGGCAGCGTCATCGTCATCACGATCGTGGGGGCGGGCCCCATCCCCCCCGCCCCCGCCCCCC
>JBQGCL010000246.1:0-5572 GCA_052038485.1 Thermoleophilaceae bacterium
CTCTTGGATTCACCACGTTGATCGGGGCGCCCGCCGCGTACGCCACGATCTGATCGAAAACCTCAGAGAACTGCAGCTCGTACTCGTCGCGCGTGACATAGCCGATATGCGGCGTGCAGACGACGTTCTCCATGGCGAGCAGCGGATGGCGTCCGTCGAGCACGGGTTCTTCCTCGTAGACGTCGACCGCGGCCATCCCTGGGCGCCCGCTCTTCAGCGCGGCGACCAACGCGCCGGGCTCGATCAGCTGTGCTCGGCTGGTGTTGACGAGCAGCGCCGTCGGCTTCATGCGGGCGAGGTCGCCCGCCGTGACGATGCCGCGGGTGGCGTCCACCAGGCGCATGTGGAGCGAGAGCACGTCGCATTCCGAGAAGAACGCCTCCTTGCTGGGCGCCACTGTGTAGCCGTCGCTCCGCGCGCGGTCGCGCGAGCCGCCGCGCGCCCACACCCACACGTTCATTCCGAAGGCCCGCCCGTAGCCCGCGACCACGCTGCCGATTCGGCCGTAGCCGTAGACGCCGAGCGTCTTCTCGCGGAGCGTGTGGCCCACGCCTACCTGCCAGCTCCCGGCCCTGAGCGCGGCGACCTGCTGCGGAAGCTGCCGCATCGCCGCGAGCACGAGCGCCCAGGTGAGCTCCGTGGTGGCGTATGAGGGCGTTCCCCAATGCAGGCTCGACGAGACGACCACCCCGAGCTCCGTGCAGGCGTCGACGTCGATGTGCGGATAGACGCTGCGCTGGCTGATCAGCCGGAGCTTCGGCAGTCGACGGAGGAGCGGCGCGCGGATCTCGGAGCGCTCGCGGATCAGCACCAGCGCCTCGGTCTCCCGCAATCGCTCGGCGAGCGCGTCGACGTCCTGAACGTGATCGTTCCAGACCTCGACGTCGTGCCCCGACAGCCTGGCGAAGCAGTCGAGCGTGGGCAGCGTGTCGTGGTAGTCGTCGAGGATGGAGATCTTCATCGTGGCCGGCCGTTAGCGCGGGGCAAGGGCCGGCGGTGCTTCCGCAGGTGCTCCGCCCCGGCCGCGGAGACATAGACGAGCGCGCCGCGCCCCGGCGCACGGTAACGGGCGATGAAGCCTCGGCCCGTCGCCTCCTCCCACACGGGCAGGCGCGGACACGAGGTCCGCCACGCTTCGAGCACCTCGGCGTAGGGGCGGGTGGTGGGCCCGATCCACTCGAGCAGGTCGAGGATCAGGGTGTCGACGGTGTCGGACACAAGCACCCCGGCTAGAGCCCCTTGAGCACCAGCCCCCTCGACTGCGTGCGTGGGTCGCCGCCCGTGGGGGTGTAGGTGATACGAGATGAGCTCGCCGCCGAGGCGCCGTTGTCGCCGCCGCCGCAGCCGGCGGCGGCCAGCGCGATCAGGCCTACCGCTGCCGCGCCGAGAAGGAAGGGAATGGGTCTGGTGCGAGTCATGCCGAGCTCCTTTGGAGGGGGTGGGATTTCGAAAGTCTTGGAAGGAGCGGGGCCCCGGCGCTGCGGCCGGGGCCCGCCAGCTTCAGTCGGCCAGACGGCCTGTCGCTAGACGGCCACGCCGTCGACCAGCACCTGCATTCCGAACGCGCCGGCCGTGGTCACGTGGTCCGTGCCCGCGAGGGTGTTGACGGAGAGCGTGTCGGTCGGGTCGGCGTGCGTGACCGAGACGGCCGTGGCCAGACCGGTCACATCCGCGCCCGCGCCGTTCCCGGCGATGGCGATGTTGTCGTCGCCGTTGGTGGCGTTGACCGTCACGTTGTCGATGATGCCGTCGGAGAAGTCGCTGCCGGCGGCAAACGCGAGGTCGATGTTGGTCTGAGTGACGTCGGTCCCGGTCAAGTCGTTGACCGTGACGTTGTCCGCCCCGCCGATCGGGTTGTCGTCGACGATCTCGACCCCGTCGGTGTCCATCGTGACGTTGCCCTGGACACGGAAGAAGTTCAGCCTTCCTCCGTTCGCCGACAGCCTCACGTCCTCGCCGCCGGCGGCGCCGTTGAACTCCAACGTGTCGGTGCCGTCCTGGCCCTCGATCACGTCCGAGCCCTCGCCGTTGTCCCAGCGGAAGGTGTCGTCGCCGGCGCCGAGATAGGCGGTGTCAGCGCCCTTGCCGCCGTCGACCAGATCGTTGCCGCGGCCGCCGTAGAACGTCTCGTTCTCGGCCGCGACCTGAACCTGGCCGCCCTCGAGCGAGTCGTTGCCCGGCCCGCCGGCAACCGTGGTCGGGATTGAGTCGGTGAACGCGCCGTTCGCGTCATCGATGCGAGCGGAGTCGTTGCCGTTGCCCATCCTGACCTCGATCGAGCGAACGTCGGCGCGGTCGAACGCGAAGTCCGCCGAGCCGTCGTCGCCGGCGTCGACCTGGATGCGGCTTGCATCGCCGTCCTTCAGGCGAAGAGCGACGCGCTGTCCCCCGTTGGTGCCCTTGACTCGCAGCATGCCGTGCTTGAGGTCCGCCCGAACGCCTTCCACCTTGTGGCTCTTGTGGCTCGCGCTCGAATAGGCGGCAGCAGTGAGGCCGGTGACGGCAACTGCTCCGACTGCCGCGACCGCTGCGATCCGCGTAAGCGGCCGTCTGCGGAATGAACTTCTGATGTCGCTTGTCATCTGCACTCGCTTTCGTCGTTTGCGTGCGCATCCGATTTGGCCAGAGCCGGCGCTGGATCGCGTCGGCGAGTTCGCCAGTTGCAATCGCCAGTCAGGCAATGCACAGAGGTCTACGATCGGTTCATGGCGACGCCCGGGCTTGAGCGGACGTCCAGCGCCTTGGTTGGCCGCGAGCGTGAGTGCGCCGCTATCGAGCGTCTGCTGAAGGCATCGGCTCGGGGAAAGAGCAGCTCGCTAGTGCTGCGTGGGGAAGCCGGGATCGGCAAGACCGCGCTCCTGACGCACGCGGCCGAGCGAAGCGGCGACAGGACAGTGCTCAGTATCGCCGGGGTCGAGGCCGAGTCGGACCTCGCATATGCGGGCGTGTACGGGCTCCTCCGTCCGATCGTGCACAAGCTGGGCGAGCTGCCGGACGCGCAAGCGGCCGCCCTGGCAGGGGCGCTCGGGCTCGGTCCCTCGCTTGGTTCGGACCGCCTGCTCGTGTCGGCGGCGACGTTGAGTCTGCTCGCCGCGGCCGCCGACGAGGGTCCGCTGCTGTGCTTGATCGATGACGCGCAGTTCCTGGACGCGGCGTCGGCGGAGGCGCTGGTCTTCAGCGCGCGCAGGCTGGCGGCCGAGCCGGTGGCGATGCTGTTCGCGGTCCGCGAGGGCGAGGCGCGCACGTTCGAGGCGCAGGGCTTGTCCGAGCTCGCACTCGACGGCCTCGATGCCGACGCGGGTGTCGAGCTCCTGCGGTCAAGTGCACCGGAGGCGGTCAACCCGGTGCGCGAGTGGTTGCTCGCCGAGGCCGGCGGCAACCCGCTCGCGCTGCTCGAGCTTCCAACTGGCTTGTCCGCGGCGCAGCTGGAGGGTCGCGCCGCTCTGCCCGCGGCGATCCCGCTGAGCTCGCGGCTGCGGTCGGCGTTCGAGCAGCGCATCGTCCGCCTGCCGGCCGCGACGCGAACCGCGTTGCTGATCGCGGCGCTCGATGACAGCGGAGAGGTTGCGACGGTGGTGCGTGCGGCGGGGGAGTCGGGCCTGCCCGAGGACACGCTCGACTCCGCCGAGAAGGCGGGCCTGCTGCGCCTGGTTGGCGGTCGGGTCGAGTTTCGTCACCCGCTGGTGCGTTCCGCGGTGCAGGGGTCGTCGACACTCACTGAGCGTCGCGGCGCGCACGCGGCTTTGGCGGCGGCGCTGAGCGCGGCCGAGGACAGCGACCGACGCGTCTGGCACCAGGCTCTGGCCACGCTGACCACCGACGAAGAGGTCGCCGCGGCGCTGGAGGCATCAGCCCGCCGTTATCAGGCACGTGCCGGACACGCCTCGGCTGCCACGGCGTACGCCCGCGCGGCCGAGCTCAGTGCCGACGAGGACCGCCGCGCGCACAGGCTCACGGCTGCCGCGGAGGCGGCTTGGGCCGGAGGGCAGCCCGAGCGCGCGCGCGAGTTGAGCGCGCGGGCACTGCCGTTCGCGACAGGAGAGCTGCGGCCGAGGCTCCTCTATCTGCGCGGCGTGATCGAGGCTAGAACCCGTGACGCACGGGGTGCCGTCACCATGCTGGTCGAGGCGGCGGATGCCAGCGAGGACGGGTCGTTCACGCTCAAGGTGCTGACCGAAGCGACCGAGGCCGCCATGTATGCCGGTGATGCTGTCCAGGCCGCGAAAATCGGCGCACGCGCCAGCGGGATCGAGCCGAGCAACGAGACGGATCGTTTCCGCGTCGCTGCCCTCGGCGGAGTCGCAGCCTCGCTTGCAGGCGACTATTCATCAGCCGCACCGCTCCTACTTGAGGCGACCCAGCGAGCGGAGGAGGTCGAAGATCCGCACGCGCTGATTTGGGCGGTACGCGCGGCGGCTATCGAAAACATGCCCAGATCAGGCCTGCCCCACGCCACGCGCGGGGTCACCATCGCGCGGGAACGGGGGATGCTCAGCGTCCTGGCGGTGTTGCTGTCACATCAGGCGTCCGCTCTGATCGGTCATGGCCGCTTCAAGCTCGCCTACGCCGCGGCGGATGAGGGGATCAGGCTCGCAAGCGACTTCGGACACCAATGGGGCGTGGGCCGGAACCTTTCCAACCTCGCCATGGTCGACGCGGTGCGCGGAGACGAGCCGGCGGCGCGTGCTCACGCCGACGAGGCCAGCGAACTCGCCGCGAGCAGCGGCGCCGTACTGATCGGCGAATTCGCCGGGTGGGCGCTTGGCGTGCTCGAGCTCACGCTGGGCAGCCCGAGCGAAGCAACCGATCGCCTGCTGATGATCAGCGACAGCGAGCGAGCGAAGTCGAATCGGTTTCCGGCTCTGTGGTCGATCCCAGACCTGATCGAGGGGGCGGCACGGTCCGGGCGGCTCGACGGGACTGTTGATCGACTCGATCGCTACGCGGACTGGGTGGAGCAGGCGCCGACTCCGAGTCGCATTTCCCTGCTCGCACGTTGTCGTGCGCTGCTGGGGCAAGGCGATGTGGCAGAGCAGTTCGGTACGGCGCTCGCTGGCGCTGCGCATCTCTCGCCATTCGAGCAGGGCCGCACCGAGTTGCTCTACGGCGAATGGCTGCGCCGGGGGCGCAAGCGACGCGAGGCCCGCGGCCATCTCCGCCGGGCGGCCGATCTCTTCCGCCAGGTCGGCGCCCCGCTGTGGGAGGAGCGGGCCGAAGCGGAGCTTCGCGCCACCGGCGAGACGGCGAGGAAGCGCGATCCCTCGACGCTCGACCAGCTCACCCCGCAGGAGCTCCACATCGCCGGGCTCGTCGCTTCCGGGATGACCAACCGACAGATCGCCGAACAGCTCTACCTCAGCCCGCGCACGATCGATTACCACCTGCGGAAGATCTTCAGCAAGCTCGGCGTGTCCTCGCGGACCGAGCTGATTCAGATGGGCGTGCCAGAGCCGGAACCGGTCTGAGGTCGGTCATCAGGGGTCAGGGGCCGGCCACGACCCCCAAAGGGCCGGCCGTTGGAGACCGGCGATCGCGACTGGCGAAGTCGCCGATGCGTTCCGGGCTCCGCGCG
>JBQGCL010000247.1:0-6214 GCA_052038485.1 Thermoleophilaceae bacterium
CCGCGAAGATCGCCAGCGCCCAGCCGGTGGCCAGCAGGTAGCCGGCGATCACGTCGCTGGGGAAGTGCCAGCCCACCGCGATGACAGAGGCGCCCACCGCCAGCGCGACGCTCGAGCCGATCACGGCCGCGGCGACTCGCGCGCGGCGCGGCGCGACCAGCACGCCCGCCAGCGTCAGCGACATCGCGGCGGTGGCGTGCCCGCTCGGAAGCGCCTCCGGACCGACCGGATAGTCGAAGATCGGCGGGAAGCGCGGGTGCGAGAGCAGCGCCTTGAGGACCTGACTCGAGACGCTGGTCGCGGCGACCAGGCCGAGCACCCCTACCGCGAGGCGCGGCCGTCCGCGCACGAGCGCGAAGGCTGCGAGCGCGAGCGTGATCGCGCCGACGTTGACCGGGTTGCCGAGCCGGGTGAAGCGCCAAGAGGCCTCGCGCAGCCAGCCGTCCCTGGCCTGCACGAACCCGGCCAGGCCTTCCTCGTCGAGCGTCTGCCCGGGGTGCCAGAAGTAGGCGGCGACCACGACCAGCCCGAACAGGGCGGCGCAGCCGGCGGCCATCAGCAGCAGCGTCTTGGTGCGGCGGTCCATACCTCCAAAGTAGCTAACGCCGCGCGCTGTGGCCGTGGTTAACTCAGCGCATGTCCTCCCTCCACCGCGAGGTGATGCTCGTGCTGCTCGGCGACATCACCGGCGGGGCGGTGGCGGAGGGCGAGCAGCTGCCCACCCTGACCGAGCTCGCGGCTCAGTTCGGCGTCAGCACGGGCGTGATCCGCGAGTGCCAGCGGGCGCTGGCGGAGCGCGGTCTGCTGTCGGTCCGGCACGGCCGACGGGCGGTCGTGCGGCCCGAGCAGGACTGGGACCTGTTCGACCCGGACGTGCTCGCGGCGCTCGTGAGCGGCGATCGCGCGCCGCGGGTGCTGGCGGAGTACCTCGAGGCGCGGCGCCTGCTCGAGGTCGAGGCGGCCGGCCTGGCGGCCGAGCGGGCGACGCCGCCCGCGATCCAGGGGTTGTCGGACGCGTTCGACGCGATGCGCATCGCCGCCGAGCGTGCGCGCGCGAACTCAGCCGCCGAGCCGCTCTACCAGCAGGCCGACATCGACTTCCACCGGGCGATCATCCGCGCCGCCGCCAACCGGCCGCTGGCGCGAATGGCGGAGCCGATCCACCGCGCGCTGAGCGCCACCTTCGGCGCGCTCGCCCGTCCTCAGACCCGCTTCGAGCGCGGGTTGCCCGAGCACGCACGCATCCTGGAGGCGATCCGGGCCGGGGATCCCGCTTCCGCGCGGCTCGCCATGCGCGAGCACCTGCTGACGGTCGAGGGCTATCTGCGCGAGCGCGGCGGCGAGCCGGCGGCGAAGCAGCCGGCTCCCTGAGGCGGGACGAATCTGTCCGCCTGCGGGCTTGAGACCGAACAAGCCCGCTTCCGGCCCTCGGGCCGGAGTCATCGTATGACCCGCACTCTTGAACGCCCAGCGTCAACTTCGATTCGCCGACCGGCTGCGCGGCCGCCAGACGTTGCTCGGCACGGTGCTCACCCTTCCCGACGTCGCTCTGGCCGAGCTGGTGGCCGAGCCGCTCGACTTCGTCTGGGTCGATCTCGAGCACGGCGCGCTCGGAGTCGCTGACGTCCAGCCGCTCGCCGTCGCCGCTCGCGCGGCCGGCAGCGCGGCGCTCGTCCGCCTTGCGCACGCGGGCGCACCCCTCGCGGCGGTGCTCGACACCGGCGTCGACGGAGTGGTTGCCCCGCGTGTCGAGTCGGCCGCCCAGGCCCGCCGGCTGGTCGAGGCGCTGCGTCATCCGCCGCGCGGCCGGCGCGGGTTCGCCGCGCGCCGCGCCACCGGCTACGGCCGGGCCGCGGCGGGCGCGGACCCTGTCCTGATCGCCCAGATCGAGAGCGTCGCCGGCGTCGACGCCGCCGACGAGATCGCGTCGGTCGAGGGCGTGGACGCCCTCGTGGTCGGCTGCGCCGATCTCGCGCTCGCGCTCGGTTGCGAGCCCGCCGGTGCGGACCTGCGCGACGCGATCGCGCGGGTGCAGCGCGCCGCCGCCGGCGCGGGCAGCGCGTCCGGCCTCGCCGGGCCCGACGACGCGGTGCTGCTCGGCGAGCTCGCCGGCGAGCTGTCCACCGTGCTGGTCTGCTCGGCCGACGTGCGCATCTACGCGCGCGCAATCGACGAACTGGTCGCGCGCGTGCGCGCCGAGGAGGGCGTGCGTGTCGGCGCCTGAAGCCTGGCACGTCACGCGCACACTCCGAGCGATGGAGCTGCTCGCGGTGGCGCCGCGCTCGGCTCCCGAGCTGGCGGACGGGCTCGGCGTGCACGTTCGCACGGCGCGCCGCATCCTCAAGCGGCTCGAGTCGGAGGGATACGTGGTGCTCGGCGACGGCCGCCGGCGCCGCTACCGGCCGACCATGCGCGTGGTGGCGCTGGCCGGGCAGGTCGTGGAGCGGGCGGAGCTGACCCAGACGGCCGTCCCGCACGTGACCGCGCTGCGCGAGCGGCTCGGCCGCGGCTGCCACCTGTGCGTGCCGAGCTACCTGTCGGCGCTCTGCCTCGTGCACGAGGAGGGCGACCTCGGCTCCGGCTGCCGTCCGCACCTGCGCGAGCTGGTCCCGTGCCACTGCACGGCCGCCGGGAAGGCGCTGCTCGCCTGGCGCGACGGCTGGCGCGAGGCAGTGCTGGCCGAGCAGCTCGAGTCCTTCACCGACCGCACGACCACCGGCCCCGAGTCGCTGCGCCGCGAGCTGGGCCGTACGGTCGCGCGCGGCTTCGCGGTCGAGGACCGCGAGTACGAGCCCGACACGCGCGGCCTGGGCGCGCCGGTGTTCGACGCGACGGGCGAGGCGGTGGCGGCGATCGCGGTGGTCGCGCCGACCGCGGACGTTCCTGCCGAGCGCTGGACCGAGATCGGCGGCGCCGTGGTGCAGGCGGCGGCCGACCTGTCGAGCGAGCTGGGCCACGCAAAGCCGGCGGGGCCGGAGGCGACGGCCGGACTGCCGAGCGCGAGGGCGGCCTAGGGTGGGCCCGATCACGCCGGAGGCGACCGCGCGCCGATCGCGCGGCGAGGCGGCCTAGTCATGGCCACCCATCTGAGGCGAGCGGCCGCTCCGCCCGCCGCGGCGAGCGACGAGGTCCGCCGACAGGTTGCGGAGCTGCTCGAGGACATCGAGCGGCGCGGCGAGGACGCGGTGCGCGAGTGGTCGCTGCAGCTCGACGGCTGGGCGCCGGACTCCTTCCTGGTCGACGGGTCCGAGGCGCACCCGGCCGCCGCGACGCTCTCGACGGAGCTGCGCGAGCACATCGCCTTCGCCCAGGGGCGGGTGCGGGACTTCGCGGAGCGCCAGCTGGCGACGCTGTCGGACCTCCAGGTCGAGACGCTGCGCGGGGTCCGGCTCGGTCACCGTCACGTGCCGGTCGGGGCGGTCGGCGCCTACGTGCCCGGCGGCCGCTATCCGATGCTCGCTTCGGCGTTCATGACCGTGGTCGTGCCGAAGGTCGCCGGCGTCGAACGCGTCGTCGCCTGCGCGCCCCCGCGCGAGGGTCGGGGAATCCATCCGGCGATGCTGCACGCGATGGCCTCATCGGGGGCCGACCAGATCCTGTGCCTCGGCGGGGTGCAGGCGCTGGCTGCGCTGGCGTTCGGGCTCGCTGGCGTCGAGCGGGTGGACATGATCGTGGGCGCCGGCAACGCGTACGTCGCCGAGGCGAAGCGGCAGCTCTTCGGCCGGGTCGGCATCGACCTGCTGGCCGGACCGACCGAGATCCTCGTGATCGCGGACGCGACCGCCGACGCCGCCCTGGTCGCCGCCGACCTGCTCGGCCAGGCCGAGCACGGCCCCACCTCACCGGCGGTGCTGGTGACCACCTCGGCCGAGCTGGGCGCCGGCGTCGTCGCAGAGGTCGCCGAGCTGCTGACCCGGCTACCGACCAGCGACGTGGCCGGCGCGGCCTGGCGCGACCACGGCGAGATCGTCCTGGCGCGCGACCGCGCGGAGGCGATCGAGGTCGCGAACCAGTACGCGTACGAGCACGTCGAGGTGCACGCGGCGGAGGACGAGCTGGACGCCTACCTCGACGGACTGCGCAACTACGGCTCGCTGTTCCTCGGCGAGCAGGCGACGGTGGCGTTCGGCGACAAGGCCGTGGGCACGAACCACGTGCTGCCCACGGCGGGCGCGGCGCGCTACACGGGCGGGCTGTGGGTCGGCAAGTTCCTGAAGACGCTGACTTACCAATGGCTGACCGAGGAGGGCATGCGCCAGATCGCGCCGGCCGCCGCCGCGATCTCGGAGGCCGAGCTGTTCCCGGGGCACGCGCTGACCGCGCGCATGCGGCTGGAGCGCGTGCACGCTTGAGGTCGCGCGCGGGCCTCGCCGGGATGCGCGTGCTGGTGACGGGCGCGGGAGTCGGCATCGGTCAGGCGATCGCCGTCGAGCTGGCCCGGCGAGGAGCGGCAGTCGCGGTGCACACGGCGCACACGCCACCGGACGAGACGCTCGCCCTGGTGGCGGAAGCGGCGCGCTCGCCCACCGACGACGCTCGCCCGCCCGCCGGCGACGCCCTCCCGCCCGCCGGCGACGCTCGCCCGCCCGCCGGCGACGCTCTCCCGCCCGCCGGCGCGGCGCAGCCGCCGGCCGTCCTCGGCGACCTCTCCGACCTCGGCGCCTGCCGTCGCGTGGTCGACGAGGCCGGGGCCGCGCTCGGCGGGCTGAATGGCCTCGTCAACAACGCCGGTGTCACGCGCGAGCTCGCCTTCGAGGACACCCGGCCGGACGCCTTCGCGGAGCTGTTCGACCTGAACGTTCGTGGTGCCTTCTACTGCGCCCAGCGCGCGCTCGCCCACTTCGGCGGCGAGGCCGCGATCGTCAACGTCAGCTCGATCCACGCGCACGGCGGCATGCCGCGCCACGCCGCATACGCGGCCACCAAGGGGGCGGTGAACGCGCTGACCCGGGCGCTCGCGGTCGACCTCGCACCGCGCCGTGTCCGGGTCAACGCCGTCGCTCCAGGCGTCGTGGAGGTGCCGCGCATCCGCGCGCGACCCACCTACGACCGTGGGGCCTACGGCGGCTCGATCCCGGCCGGCCGGGTCGGGGAGCCCGGCGACGTAGCCCCGCTGGTGGCGTTTCTGCTCTCGCCGGCCGCGGCCTTCGTGACCGGCCAGACGATCTACGTCGACGGCGGCACCACGGCGCGGCTCAGCTTCCAACGGGAGCCCCTCTAGGCGGCGACGCCGTCGAACAGGTCGAGCAGGCGGCCCAGCCCGTCGAGCTCGGCGCGCAGCCCGGCGGCGGCGCCCTCGCCGCGCAGCAGCAGCGAGCCGGCGCCCGCGACGCGCTCGGCCGCCTCGTCGATCGCCACCGCCAGCAGCTCGCCGAGCAGGTCGCGCCGCGCGGTGATCGTGGCGCCGGCCGCCAGACTCGCCGAGACGTCGTCGAGCTCGGCCCGGCGCTCTGCCGCGGCGCTTGGGCGCAGGTGGTCCAGGGCATCGACGAACCCCGGCACGAGATCCGCGGGCAGCGACAGCGTCAGGACGTCCGAACTGGCCTTCGTAGCCAGAAAGCCTAGAGCCAATAGCTCAGATTGCGTGTACCATTCCTGTCCAATCGCCGGCCGGCGAAGCGGTCGCTAGCGAATGCCCGACACCAAGCGCTCCACACCCACATCGAGCCCGCGGGCCAGGCGGATGATCGTTCCCAGCCTCGGCTCGCGGACGGCGCGCTCGAGTCGTGAGATCTCGGTGGGGTGGAGGCCGGTGCGCCCGGCGAGCTGCTCCTGCGACATGCCCGCGTCCGTGCGGATCCGTCGGAGGTTTGCGGCGAACCGCTCCTCGGGCTTCACGCGCCGCATCCTGGAGAAGCTGAGCCAATGAGTACAGAGCCAATGACTCATGCCGATCGGCTCCGCCAGCTGCTGCGCCGCGCGGACCTCGCGGGTCAGTATCAGCGCGCCGCGCGCGCCCGCCAGACGGGCGTCCACCAAGTCGAGCTCGCAGCCCTCGAGCACCTCGCCGCCACGGGAGGATTGACTCCGGGCGAGCTCGGGCACCGCCTGGGGTTGACCTCGGGCGGCGTGACCGCGCTGGCCGGCCGGCTCATCGACGCCGGCCACGTGGAGCGGGCTGCCCACCCACGTGACCGGCGTATGCGCATCCTCACGACGACTCAGGAGGGCAACGCCCATCTGGCCGAGTTCATCGAGCCGGTGATCGCCCCGG
>JBQGCL010000248.1:0-7500 GCA_052038485.1 Thermoleophilaceae bacterium
GACGACGCCGAGCAGGTTGTCCGGGATGAAGCCGCCGAGCAGCATCTTCACGAGCTGCAGGCCGATACCGGCGAAGTAGGCCACCCCGACGACGAGGCGCTCGGCGCGGGTCTCCAGGTTGCCGTCCGGGAACGCCAGGAAGACGTGCAGGAACAGCACCGCCGGCAGCAGGTCGAAGGTGAGGCCGATCGTGTAGAGGAGGGCCCAGTTCGCCCACTGGAGGCTCGACAGGAACAGGGCGAATCCCGCGGCGACCATGAGCGGCCCGAAGCGACTCTCGGGCCTCCGCCACCACGCGACGACCCCGGCCAGGATGTAGGGCAGGACGATCCAGTCGAGCAGGGCGGCGTCGACGAGCGCGTCGTTCACGTGGTCGCTGGCGAACGCGACCGCGAAGGACACGCCTGCGGCCACGCAACCGGCGAGCGCGAGCGCCCAGAGCATGGTTGTCGAGGGCCGACGCGAGTCCATGCCCGCGGCAACGTACCGCACCCCGATACACCAGAAAACCGCCCCCCCGGTCGCCAGTCGCCCGCCTTACCGGAAGCGGCGTCGGGTGGGACCTTCATGCGAGTCCAGGCAACCCAACGAAAGGACCGTCATGAGGACTCGCATCATCCAGACAGACCCACAGCCGCCGGAGACCCACGAGGCCCCGCCGGTCCCCAAGCGCAACGTCGCGGCCCGCATGGCGCGCTGGAGCGCGCAGCACCGCAAGAAGGCCATCTTCGGATGGTTCGCGTTCGTGATCGTGGCCTTCGTGTTCGGCCACGGCATGCTCACGACGCTCGAGAAGCAGGAATCCGGAGTGGGCGAGTCGGGTCGTGCCGACAAGGCCTATTTCGAGGCGTTCCCGCAGGAGTCCAGCGAGTCGGTGCTCATCCAGAGCGACCGGGTCAAGGCCGAGAGCCTGGAGTTCCAGGCCGTCGTGAAGGACGTGACGACGCGCCTGCGCGCGACCGACGGCGTACGGGACGTCGAGGGCCCGTACTCCGGGGCCGCCAACAGCGTGTCGCCCGACGGTCACGCGGCGCTGGTGGACTACGAGCTCGAGGGCGACGCGCAGGCCGCCAAGAAGGCTGTCGACGCTCCGCTCGCGGCGATCGACGACGCCGCTCGCGAGAACCCCGGCTTCCTGATCGAGGGATTCGGGAGCGCGAGCACGGAGAAGGAGTTCATGGAGTCGCTCCAGTCGGATCTCCACAAGGCGGAGTTCATCTCGCTTCCGCTGACGCTGGCGATCTTGCTGGTGGCGTTCGGGACGATCGTGGCGGCCGGCCTGCCGGTGCTGCTGGCGCTGTCGGCCGTGCTCGGCACGATGGGGCTGCTGGGCCCGCTGAGCCAGCTCTCGCCCGTCTCGGACTCGATCAACTCCGTGATCCTGCTGATCGGGCTCGCGGTCGGCGTGGACTACGCCCTGTTCTACATCCGGCGTGAGCGCGAGGAGCGTGCGGCCGGCAAGGACTACGAGGCGGCGCTCGAGGCCGCGGCGGCGACCTCCGGGCGTGCCGTGCTGATCTCGGGCTTCACGGTGATGACGGCGATGAGCGGGATGTACCTCGCTGGCGCCGCCGACTTCGCGTCGTACGCGACCGGCACGATCGTGGTCGTGGGCATGGCGATGCTGGGGTCACTGACGGTGCTCCCGGCGCTGCTGTCGAAGCTCGGTCCGCGGATCGACAGGGGCCGCGTGCCGCTGCTCGGGCGGATCAAGGCTCGCGCGGCGCAGTTCGGCCTTTGGGGCCGGGTCGTCGACCGTGTCATGCGCCGCCCGCTGCGCTACGCGCTCGTCTCGACCGGCCTGCTGGTGGCCCTCGCGCTCCCGGCGCTCGGGATGGTCACGGCGGAGGCCGGGCACGAGTCGCTGCCGCAGGACATGGCGGTGGTCCAGACGGTCAATCCCGGGGAGGACGCGTTCCCGAGCGAGGGCAACGCCGCGACCGTCGTCATCGAGGCGAACGACGTCACGGCGAAGCCCGTCACCGACGCAATCGGCCGGCGCGCCGCGGAGACGGCCGACCACCCCGAGCTGTACCCGGGGTCGGTGGACATCGAGGTCAGCCCCGACAAGTCGGTGGCGGCCGTCGGCGTGCCGACGATCGGCGACGGCCACGACGAGGACTCGAACCGCGCGCTCGCGGACCTGCGTGAGAACGTCGTCCCGTCCACGGTCGGTCAGGTCGACGGAGCCGAGGTCAACGTCAGCGGCCCTGCCGCGATGACGAAGGACTTCAACGACAGCATGAAGTCCCACCTGCCGTACGTGTTCGGCCTGGTGCTGGGAGCGGCGTTCCTGCTGCTGCTGGTCACCTTCCGCTCGATCGTGATCCCGATCAAGGCGGTCGTGCTGAACCTGCTCTCCGTGGGTGCCGCCTACGGCGTGCTGGTAATCGTGTTCCAGAACGAGTGGGCCGAGGGGCTGCTCGACTTCAACTCGAGCGGCTCGGTCGTCCCGTGGCTGCCGCTGTTCCTGTTCGTGGTCCTGTTCGGGCTCTCGATGGACTACCACGTGTTCATCCTCACGCGGATCCGCGAGGCCTACGACCGGGGCATGAGCAACGACGAGGCGGTCGCGCACGGGATCCGCACCACGGCCGGAGTCGTGACCAGCGCCGCCGTCGTGATGGTCGGGGTGTTCTCGATCTTCGCGACCCTGTCGCTGCTCGACTTCAAGCAGATGGGCGTTGGCCTCGCCGTCGCGGTCCTGATCGACGCGACGATCATCCGGGGCATCCTGCTTCCGGCGTCGATGAAGCTGCTCGGCGACTGGAACTGGTACCTGCCGAGGTCGCTCGGCTGGCTGCCCAAGATCGCACGCGAGCCCGAGGTGGAGCCCGCTCTGAGCTAGTCGACCTCGTGCTCGGCGAGCACCGGGGCCGGTGCCTCGCCCGACATGCCGAGCCGCCCGCGGGAGCCGAACATGCGACCGCGGGCGGCTTGGCGTGGGGCGAACGCTCCGAGCCCGAGCGGGGGCATGTCGTCGTAGACGGCCTCGATGCCGCCGCGAATCGAGTAGAGCTCGTGCCAGAAGCCGGTCCCGCCGGAGTCCCGCAGGAAGTCGCGCCACCATGCCTGGTGGGGGAGGGTGCGGGTCCAGCGCTCGAGCGACTCGTAGTCGCGCCAGTACTGGCGCATGCCGCCGTGGACGGGGGAGAAGAAGTAGTTCTCGTGCAGCAGCAGGCCGTCGGGCTCGGCGTCGACCGCCTTGCGGATCTCGACCCCGAGCTTGAGGAACTTGAGCGCGCCGCGGGGGCTGCGCACCCGCATCCCGAGGTAGATCACGATCAGGTCCGGATAGCCGGAGAGATCGACGGTCTCGCGTCTAACCCGCCCGGGCATGCCGAGACTCTAGAACCCGAAGCAAGGTGGCGCGCAGCAGCTCGTGGACGTCCTGCTTGTCGATCTCGCGGTCGCGAAGCCAGCGCGCGACGACGGCCTCGGTGAAACCCAGCCAGCCGTGGATCGCCGCCACCAGCAGGGGCGTGCGCACGGTCTCGCGCGGCGCGCCCTCGAGGGCGGCCGCGAGCGCGACCAGCTCGTCGACCCGGCCCTGGCGGCGCCGCTCGACGAGCTCCTGCAGGCGCGGCTCGCGCCCGCGAGCGTTGACCACGGCGAGGTAGCCCTCGGCGTGCGCCTCGACAAACGACAGGAAGGCGTCGAGGTCGCGGTCGAACTGCTCGAGCGGGGTCAGCTCGGGGTCGCGCACCTGAGCGGCGTCCATCTCCGCCTGCGAGCGCGCGAAGGCCGCCACGAAGAAGTCGGTCTTGGTGGGGAAGTAGTGGTAGAGCAGACCCTTGGAGACGCCGGCGGCGCGCGCGATCTCCTCGATCGAGATGTCGGCCGTGCCGTGGCGGCCGATCAGCTCGACGCCGACGTGGAGCAGATGCTCACGCCTTTCGTCGCTGGTCAGACGAGTGCCCACCGGTGAAAAGTACCGACTTGACCGTTCGTTCAACAAGCCGCTAGCATGAAGGAGCCTTGTCCCGGAGGGTTCTAGTCCGTGCGTGGGTCGTTGCTCTCGCCTGTCTGGCTGCGCTGCCCGCAGTCGCGAGCGCGCTGCCCGGCGCGCGCATCTCCTCGAAGCCCAAGGCGATGATTCAGCGCGTCGACTATCCCGGCGTGCAGCACCTGCACTACAAGTACGGGCCGATCGCGATCATGCCGGGCCAGAACAACATCGAGGCGCATCCGAACGGCCTCAAGCCGTCGGTGCCTGGCTTCATCACCCGCTTCAAGCCCAACCTGGTCTACACGAGCAACGGCAAGGTGCCCCGGGTCGACGTGATCCACCTGCATCACGGCGTCTGGCTCGCGCGCAACTACCCGACCTTCGCGGCCGGCGAGGAGAAGACGACGCTGCAGCTGCCGCGCGGCTACGGCTATCGCTACAACCCGCGCGACCGCTGGATCATGAACTACATGATCCACAACCTGCTGCCGAAGCCGACGTCGGTCTACCTGACCTACGACATCGACTTCGTGCCCGACTCGGCGCCCGCCGCGCGGTCGCTGACCGAGGCGAAGCCGCTCTGGATGGACGTCTCGGGCCTGAAGGCGTACCCGGTCTTCGACGCGCTCAAGGGCCAGGGCAAGAAGGGCAAGTTCACCTTCCCCGACCAGGCCAACGCCGCCCAGCAGAAGGACGTCGGGTTCGCGCACGAGTACACGGCCAACCAGGACATGACGCTGCTCGCGACGGCGGGCCACCTGCATCCGGGCGGGCTCTACACCGACCTCAAGGCCACGCGCGGGTCGAAGACGAAGGATCTGTTCCGCTCCGAGGCGAAGTACTTCGAGCCGGCCGGCGCCGTGTCGTGGGACGTCTCGATGACCGCCACCAAGGGGAGCTGGAGGGTGGCGCTCAAGAAGGGCGACCGGCTCAACGTCTCGTCGACCTACGACACCAAGCGCGCGTCCTGGTACGAGTCGATGGGGATCATGGTGGTCTGGTGGGCCGACGGCATCAAGCAGGGCGCCAAGGACCCGTTCAGGTCACGGATCGATACGCGCGGGAAGCTTACGCACGGGCACCTGCCCGAGAACAACCATCACGGCGGCAAGCCGCGCCCGAGCCTGCGCGATGCGCGCACGCTCGCCAACGGCCCACTCATGGACAACGTCTTCGTCGAGCACTTCCTCTACGGCGCTGGCGACCTCAACGTGGCCGGCAAGCGTGCCCGGCCGCCCCTGGTGAAGGCCGGCAACTCGCTGCGGTTCACGAACCTCGACGCGACCCCCGCGATCGGCCCGCAGGAGTCCGCCTACCACACGGTCACCGCGTGCAAGGCGCCCTGTACCGGGACGACCGGCATCGCCTACCCGCTGGCCAACGCCAAGGTGCAGTTCGACTCGGGCGAGCTCGGGTTCGGCCCCGCGGGGTTCACGCCCGCGGCGAACCGCAACACGTGGGACACCCCGAAGAGCCTCAACCCGGGGACGTACACCTACTTCTGCCGGATCCACCCGTTCATGCGCGGTTCGTTCCGCGTCGTGAAGTAGGCCCTCAGCGCAGCGAGACCGCGACCTGCTCGAGCAGGTCCATGCCCTCCTGCATGCCGCCCTCCATGCCGGAGTCGATGATCGTGTCGCGCAGCTCCTTGTCGGAGCACTGCACGAGGACCGTGAGCGTCGTGCGCCCGTCGACCTCCGTGAATGTGGCGGTGTTGACCGTCGGGGGCGAATCGCCCTGGTCGGGGATCTCGTAGATCTCGGTCGATACGACCCGCTCGTTCGGGACGACCTCGCGGTACTCGCCGTGGAAGGCGACCTCGAAGCCTTCCTTGGTCTCCATCACGTAGCGCCACTGACCGCCGGGCCGGAGGTCGATCTCGGCGACCTTCATCTCGCCCCGCTTGCCGCTCCACCAGCGGCGGACCAGCTCGGGCGTGGTGAAGGCCTTGAAGACCAGGTGCTTGGGCGCGTCGAACTCGCGCGTGATCAGGATCTGGTCGTCCGTGGGGAGCTCGACCGTCGCCGTTCCGCTACTCACCATCTCGCTTCTCCTCTTGCTTGAGTTCTTCCAACACGACATCCAGCTCGGCGAACCGCTCCGACCAGGAGCGCTCGTACTCCTTGACCCAGTCGTGGATGGGCTTGAGCGCCCGGCCGTTGAGCCGGTAGAGCCGTTGGCGACCTTCCTGTCGCACGTCGACCGCTCCCACCTCGCGCAGGACCCGCAGGTGCTTGGACACCTGCGGCTGGGCCAGCCCGAGCAGCTGGACCAGGTCGTTCACCGGGCGCTCCCCGGCGGCGAGCAGATCGAGGATCTCCCGCCGCCGCGGCTCCGCGACCGCGTTGAACGCGTCTGTCGTGGTCGCTGCTCGTGCCATGTCGCTGCTCACTATATATGCCGATATAGGTATATGTCAAGCAGCGGCATGGAAGGGGTCGTTCCGGGTAGCAGCAGGTCCATGGATCGTCTGCGCTACGAGGGCTACGTCTCTGCGCGCGACGCGATCGCTGTGCAGCCGCTCGATCCGCTTGCCGTCGAGATCCTGGACGACCTCGCCGAGGCGCTGCTGCTGGCGCGCGACACGGTCGAGGCCGACGGCGCGCGCGACGCGGTGCCCGAGGCGCTCGGTGCGCTCGTCGACCGGCACGCGATGACGAGGCGCACCGCGGACCGCTTCTGGGTCCTCCTGAAGGCGTGCGGCCCGTCGATGGTCTGGCCGCCGTCATGGGACCGCTCGCCGCTCCAGCCGCCGAGCGGAGCCGTCCGCCGGCCCTAGGAGAGCAGCGCCCGGGTCTGGCGGGCGATCTCCACGTCCTCGCGCGCACGCACGACGAGCACGGCGGCCCGGGCCCCGGAGGCGGTCAGGTCGGCGTCGCCGTCGGCCCGCTCGTTGCGCGAGCCGTCGACCGCCACGCCCAGATGCGTCAGGCCCGCGCAGGCGAGCTGGCGCACGCGCGGCGCGTTCTCGCCCACGCCGCCGGTGAACACCAGCGCGTCGAGGCCGTCCAGCGCCGCCGCCATGGCCCCAATCTCGGCGCGCAGCCGGTGGGTGTAGACATCGAGCGCGAGCCGCGCGCCGTCGTCACCGGCGTCGAGGCGGTCACGCAGCTCACGCATGTCGGCCGTGCCCGCCAGCCCGAGCAAGCCGGAGCGGTTGTCGAGCGCGTCGGCCATCTCGCTCGGACTGAGGCCGGTTCGCTCCTGCAGCCACAGCAGCAGGCCAGGGTCGACCGAGCCCGAACGGGTGGCCATCACCAAACCCTCGAGCGGTGTGAAGCCCATCGTCGTGTCGACCGAGCGGCCGTCGAGAACCGCGCACAGCGACGCGCCGGCGCCGAGGTGGCACGTCACGACCCGCCGGGCGTCCGGTGCCAGCTCGCGCGCGCGCCCGGAGGCGTACGCATGCGAGAGGCCGTGGAAGCCAAAGCGCCGCACGCCCCAGCGCTCGCGCCACTCACGCGGCAGCGCGTAGGTGGCGGCCGCCGCCGGCAGCGACGCGTGGAAGGCGGTGTCGAAGCAGGCCACTGCGGCCACGTTCGGAAGTGCGC
>JBQGCL010000249.1:0-5484 GCA_052038485.1 Thermoleophilaceae bacterium
CGATCGCGCGGGCGTCCTCGGCCAGCGCCGCCAGCTCGGCGGCGGCCGGCGGGTCTGACGCGAGGTGGCGCTCCGTTTGACGCACCGATCCCATCCGCGTCGAGATGTGGAAATCGGGGTCCGTTCCGGGCCGGCCGGTGACGAACTCGGTGCTGCCGCCTCCGATGTCGATCACAAGCGTCTGTGCGCCAACCTCGCGGCCCGCGGTGGCGCCCAGGAACGTCAGCCGGGCCTCCTCGTCGCCCGAGATCGTGCGGGCATCGATGCCGAAGCGGACCTCGATCTCGTCGCGGAACTCGGGGCCGTTCTCGGCGTCTCGCATCGCGCTGGTGGCGACCGCGACCACGCGTTCCGCGTCGAGGGCGTCGATCGCCTCGCGGTACTCGGCGAGGGCTTTCGAGACGCGTTCGGTGGCGGCTTCGGCGAGCCGGCCGGTCGCCTCCAGCCGTTCCCCAAGCCGGGTGACGGTCGTTCGCCGGTCGAGCTCGGTGACGGCCTCGCCCTCGACGTCGGCGATCAGCAGCCGCGTGGAATTCGTCCCGATGTCGACGACCGCCACCCGCATCCCGGCGCGCACCGTATCTGTGATGTGCATCCGACTGTGACGACGGTCGCCCTCGTGCTGATCGGCACGTTTTAGAACTTCCGCACCCCGGCCCCCCAGGAGGTTGTCCAAAATGGAATACGCAGCGCGTCTCCCCAGGCTCCCGCAGCGCCGCTCGATCGTGGCACCGCTGGTCGCCTTGGTCGTCGGCGCGGGCGTGGCGACCGGCGCCTACGCCCTCATCGACGACGGCAACGCCACACAGGCATCGAAGGTGATCGTCGTCGAGCAGCCCGCTCAGGGCAGCGCGGCGATCCCGGGCAAGAACGAGGCGAGCACCGCTGCCGCAATTACCCACTCTGGCAGCAGCGCGATCTCCGGCAAGGACGAGGCGGGCACGGCGGCCGCGATCTCGCACACCGGCGGCATCGAGCTTCGCGGCTCGAAGGCCAGCGCAACCGGCACCAGCACCGGCACCACCACGCAGGACAGAGCAGCGGAGCTGCGCAACGACCCGCACGGCCCCGCCGTCTCCCTGCGTAACCCCTAGCTCCCCCAAAACGTGGCGCCCAGCCCTCCGGCACCACGCAAGCAGGCGCCCCGCAACCCCGGCGGGGCGCCTGCGCTTTCTAGAGACCTCAGATCCGCCGCAGCCAGTCCAGCGAGGCGCGCTCGAGCTCGGTGACCTCGCGCCAGACCCAGCGGGCCGCGGCCTCGATCAGGCTCCCACCGCCGTCCGCGCCCGGCCGCGGCAGCCCCGCCGGCGAGCCGCTCACGACGCCCGGCCCGCCGACCACATGGCCGTCCTCGACGACGAAGTCGATCTCGATGTCGAAGGCGGCCTGGGCGACCTGATCGGCGATTCCGAGCTCGCGGTCGATCGGGTGGCTGTCGAGCGGGTGGACGTCGACGCGCCAGTCGCGAGTCGAGAGCGTGCTCCGCACGCGCCCGATCTGCACGGGCGCCTCGACGACGGCCTGGTAACAGGCGCGCGTTCCGTCGGTGGCGTCGCGGAACTGCTTGAGGAAGACCTGGCCGACGCGCCCGGCGAGCAGGTCCGCGACCAGCCCGCTGGTCAGCTGGATGTCGCCGAGCAAGACCTCGGCGGGCTCGGCCAGCTCGGGCATGTCGCCGACCAGGTGGCGGACGAGCGCGAGGGGGCCGTCGCTCGGCTGCGGATTGCCCGCCGCCGGCCGCGGCGGGCCGCCGGCGATCTCCAGGAACGTCCGCCAATCGGCGCCCTCGTTGCGGCCGAAGTTGCCGCCGAAGACATGGACGGCGACCTGGTCCCCTGTACCGCTGGCTGGGTCGAAGCGGCCCATCGTCTTGGCGTAGCCGTAGGTCTCGCGGCCGCCCAGGTAGGACATCGGGTTGTCGACGAACACGTAAGGCACGGCGAGCAGCAGGCGCTCGGCGATGAACAGATCGCCGAGGCGGCGCCCGGACAGCACCGGCACCCAGAACGACGCCTGGGTCTCGCGGACGGCGCCCCAGCGGTCGAAGGGCTCGGTCAGCGAGGTCACGCGCTGGAAGTCGCCGATCAGCATCATCACGTGGGATCCGAGCGCGCGGTACTCGATCGAGCGGCCGGCCGGGACGTTGAAGACCGTGTCGACGAGGGCGGCGATGCGGCCGGCGTCGCCGCGCAGCAGCAGGCCCTGCATGCGGCCGTGCTGGCAGGCGAACGGCGAGGGCGCCGTGACGCGGCCGCCGTACTCGATGTAGGGCGGGAGCTCCTGGGGCTGCGGCCGCAGCCAGTCGGTGCGCTTGCCGGACACCTCGCGCGGGTCGCCGGTGATCGCGCGCGCCGCGTCGATGCCGGAGATGACCGCGGCCTCGACGCAGCCGCCGTCGATGCCGGTGCGCGTCCAGTCGCCGGCCAGCTTGAGATTGGCGAACCCGGAGTCGTCGGAGGGCAGGCGGTGCTCGACCGTGGCGGCGGGCGTGAGCACGTAGCGCTCCCACGGCGAGGTGTTGGCGCGCCAGTACTGGGAGTCGAACCGGGCCGGGCCGCTGCGGCCGTCGCGGTCGACGAGCACGCTCCAGTCGAACTTGCCGCGGCTGGTGGCCTTGGGCCAGAGCTCGGCGAGGTCGCGCTCGACGAACTCGATCGCGTTGCGCTTGGCGCGGTTGGTCGCCTGGTCGTGCGTCTCGCCGCGGCGGTCCTCGAGGACGCCGCAGAAGTAGCCGATCGACTTGGTCCCGTCGGCCTGCTCCCACGACTCGCGCGGGAGCAGGTGGGTCATGTCGCAGAACGTGTCGAGCGGCTCGACGTAGCAGCCGGCCACGGAGTTCTCGTCGAATGCCCATCCGAGCTCGCGCGCGTCCTTGTTCGTCCACAGCTGGAAGGCCTGCGTGCGCACGGTCACGGCGGACTCCACGCCGCGCTTGAAGCGCTCGTCGCGTGCGATCAGCTCGCCGCAGATGTCGGGCAGTGCGCCGACGGGGATGCCGAGCACGACCTCGTCGAAGTCGCGGCCGCGCTCGAGCGTGTGCGGGCGGCGGCCGAGCGGGTTCAGCTCGGCCTCGAAGTTGACGCCGTTCGCGGCGGGCTCGAGCTGGCTCCAGTCGGGCTCGCTGGGCCAGCAGGGGAGGCCCTTCACGGGCGAGAGCGGCTCGTAGCTCTCCACGTCGTCCGCCAGCTCGGCCTGGCGCACGATGTCGATCGAGTCGATGCCGTTGCCGCCGGGGTGCAGGGCGGTGACGGCGTGGAAGAACTCGAAGCGGACGCCGCGGCGCTTGAGCACCTCGTAGAGCGGGACGAACACGACGTCGCCCATGCCCGCCTGCATCTTGTACATGATCGAGCCGCGGTAGCTGAACGCGAGGCGGAGCAGGTCGCTGGTGGCGGTGCCGGCGGCGCAATCCGCGGCGTCGATGTCGCCGCCGGGGTAGGCGAAGGCGACGTCGTAGACGGCGCGCAGGACGGGCGAGCGTTCGGCCGGGGTGCGCCCGAGCGTGACCTCGCGCGCGCCGTGGCGCTTCAGCCAGGCGGCCCAGTCCTCGCCGTTCACGACGTCGAAGCCGTGGTCGAGGATGCCGTCCTTGACGATCCCGGCGACGGTCGAGACGCCGGCGTCGACGAGCGTGAAGAAGAAGCGCAGCTCCGGGTCGCTGTCGACGCGGCGTGCGACCACCGCGGTCCAGAGCCACTCGCGGAAGGCCTCGAGCAGGCGCACCAGCAGCAGCGGCTGGGCGGCCTGCTGGGCGACGGCGTGGTTCGTGTGGCCGGCGCGCAGGTCGGCGAGCCGCTCGGCGAGGCCGAGCAGGCGCTCCGCGACGTCGAGCGGGAGCTCGAGCAGCTCGCCCGCGAGGTCGGCGGCGAGGTTCTCGAACCAGTCGGGGATCAGGTCGGTGTGGGCGTCGGGCGCGGCCAGGTCGTCCCGGTTCTCGCGCAGGCCGCGCCAGCCGTGCCGGGCGAAGCGGATCGCGGTCGCGGCGATCTCCCAGAAGGTGGGCAGCTCGCCTGGGTCGCCGGGGCGGAGCAGGTTGCGCGGGCAGTCGAAGCGGAGCGCGTGCCAGCCGTCGCCCTGGCGGTCGTAGAGGACGAGCTGGTCGCAGTGGTGGAACGCGTCCTCGAAGGTGGCGAGCGGGGTGCCGGGCGCGCGGGCGAGCTCCTCGTAGGCGTCGCGCATGACGCGGAACGCGTTGTCGTAGAAGCCGAACCAGACGTGCAGGCCGTGCTCCTCGATGCGGTCGGCGATCGCCGCGTTGCGACCGCTGGCGCCCTTGCCGCCGTTACGCCAGCCGAGCTGGTAGACGGTGACCTCGAAGCGCTCGCGCAGCTCCGGCGTGGCGGTCAGCTCGAAGGCGGCGGTCATGCCGCCGACCCCACCGCCGAGGACGGCCACCTTCGTGGGCTGGGTCAAGGTGGCATCCTATCCCGGTGGCCGAGGCCCGCGAGGATCAGCTACTCGCGTTCGTCAGGCGGGGATACGAGCTCTGGAACCAAGGCGACGTGTCCGCGGTGTCGCAGATGTGGAGCGACGACTTCGAGTGGCACAACGACCCCGCCTGGCCCGGCCAGACGATCTACTACGGACGCGAGAACGTGGTGCGCTTCCTGGAAGAGGAGGTCGCCGACATCATCCACCTGGGCGAGATCGAGGTGGAGCGCATCGAACGGGTGGGCGACGAGCTGGTCATCTGCATGCTGGCCCACACGCGCGGGTTCGAGAGCGCCGTCGACATCGGCAAGGTCCCGGTGTTCCATGTGGCGCGCGTGGAGAACGGCCGCGTGGTCCGCGTCCGCGCGTTCCTGGACGAGGCCCAGGCGTTCGCGGCGGCCCGGGCGGGCTAGGGCTCGGTCGTGCCACGCTCGAGCCGAGCGGCTATCGCGCCCACGTCGTCCAGCCGACCGCTCGCGATCTCGACGATCAGGTCGTAGGCCTCGTCGTTGGTCAGTCTGAGACGCAGGCCGTTCATGCCGTAGAAGCCGATCGTGGCGGCGAGGCTCAGCCGCTTGTTGCCGTCGACGAGCGCATGGTTGCGCGCGAGCGAGTGGAGGAGCGCCGCGGCCTTCTCATGAATCCCCGGATAGGCGTCCTGCCCGAGCGCCGATGCTCTTGGGCGCGCGAGCGCCGATTCGAGCAGCCCGTGATCGCGGACCTCCGGGTCCGAGCCAAGCGTGCGCACCGCGATGTGGATCAAGTCCTCGAGGTCGAGGAAGATCACTCGCCCAGACGGCGCAGCGCCTCCGCGAAACGAGGTAGCTCCTCGTCGAGGACCTCGTCGAGGAGCTCCCGCCGGCTCGTCCGCTCGACATAGTCGCGCACGGCCGCCCGGGCGACGTCCTGCATCGAGCGACCTTCGCGCTTGGCGCGCAGACGGAGGGCCTCGGTTTCCTCAGTCGTGAGCCGCAGAGTCATGGCCACAGGAACGTATGGTATCACCAGTGATACTGGAGGTTGACGACCACTTAACGCCTGCTAGATTCGGTG
>JBQGCL010000250.1:0-29003 GCA_052038485.1 Thermoleophilaceae bacterium
GATCTACGTCTTCTGGGGCGGTCGCGAGGGCGTCGAGGCGGACGCCGCCAAGCCGGCGCGCGACGCGCTCGAGCGCTATCGCGAGGCGATCGACTTCCTGTGCGGCTACGTGCGCGACCGCGGCTACGACATGCGCTTCGCACTGGAGCCCAAGCCGAACGAGCCGCGCGGCGACATCTTCCTGCCGACGGTCGGCCACATGCTCGCGTTCATCGAGCGGCTCGAGCACCCGGAGATGGTCGGCGTGAACCCGGAGGTCGCGCACGACACGATGGCCGGCCTGTCGTTCCTGCACGGCGTGGCCCAGGCCCTGTGGTCGGGCAAGCTGTTCCACATCGACCTGAACGCCCAGCGGATCGGCCGCTACGACCAGGACTTCCGCTTCGGCGCCGTCGGCCTCAAGGACGCGTTCTTCCTCGTCAAGCTGCTCGAGGACTCGGGCTACGACGGCCCGCGCCACTTCGACGCCAAGCCGCTGCGGGTGGAGTCGCAGGAGGGCGTCTGGGACTTCGCGGCCGGCTGCATGCGGACCTACCTCGCGCTCAAGGAGCGCGCCGCCAAGTGGGGCGCCGACTCGGACATCGTGGCGGCCGAGGCCGCCGCCAAGGTGCCCGAGCTGGCGCTCGAGACGGTCGGTGCGTACTCGGCCGAGAGCGCCGCGGACCTGCTCGCCGAGCAGCACGACCTTGATGCGCTCGGCGCGCGCGAGTGCGGCAACGAGCGGCTCGACCAGCTGGCCGTAGACCTGATCCTCGGATTGCGATGAGACCTGTGCGCGAACGCAACCTCGGGCTCGTGCTGCGGCAGGTCGCCGAGCGCGGCCCGCGCTCGCGGGCGCGGCTGGCGGTGGAGACCGGGCTCAACAAGAGCACCGTGTCGAGCCTGGTCGCCGACCTGATCGAGGCCGGGCTGCTGCGCGACTCGCCGATCGAGGAGCGGCCGGCACGGGTGGGCCGGCCACCGCAGGACGTGGAGCTCGACCCCGACGGTCCGTTCGTGCTCGGCCTCGAGGTCAACGTCGACTACCTGGCCGTCTGGGCGAGCGACCTGTCGGGCGCCGTGCAGCACCGCTCGTTCGTGGCGAGCGACAACCGGGCCGCCACGCCCGAAGAGACGCTCGCCTGGCTCGCCCGGCTCGCCGAGGACGCGCTCGACCAGCCGTTCGCCAAGAGCCGCCAGCCGATGCTCGCGACCGTGGCGGTGCCGGGCCTGGTCGATCCCCAGGGCGAGCTCGCGGTCGCGCCCAACCTCGGCTGGGTCGACGTGCCGGTCGCGAAGCTGCTCATCGAGGCACTCGAGACCCCGCCCTACCCGGTGCGCGTGGAGAACGAGGCGAACCTCGGTGCGGTCGCCGAGCTGGTCGAGGGCGCCGGCCAGGGCCTGTGCGACTTCGTCTACGTGTCGGGCGAGATCGGCATCGGCGCGGGCGTCGTGCTGCGCGGCGAGCTGTTCCGGGGCGCGTCGGGCTTCGCCGGCGAGTTCGGCCACCTCACGATCGACCCGTTCGGCCCGCCCTGCGGCTGTGGCGGCCGCGGCTGCCTCGAGCGGCTCGCCGGCCAGGACGCGCTGCTGCGCCTCGCGGGCTGGGACTCGCGCATGCGGCACGAGGGTCCCCGGCCGGAGTGGCCGGGAGCGATGCTCGCCGAGAGCGCCCGGGCCGGGCACGCGCGCACGCTAGAGGCGCTCAGCCAGGTCGGTCACACGCTCGGCATCGCGATCGCGTCGCTGGCCAACCTGCTCGACCCCGAGGCCGTCCTGCTGGGCGGCTACTTCGCGCCTCTGTCGCAGTGGCTGAGCGTCCCGATCGAGGGCGAGCTCGAAACGCGCGCGCTGGCGGGGCGGCGCATGCGCTGCCGCGTGCTGCCGGCGCGGCTCGGCGGCGAGGCAGCGGTCCGCGGCGCCGTGGCGCTCAGCAGACGCGCCGCGCTCGACGAGGCGGTCACACTGCCTATAACCGTCTAAAACGTTTAGCCGGTAACATATTCGGGCAGGACCTACCCATGCCCGCCCTGACCGTCCTCGGAGTTCCCACCAGCGCCGGCGCGTTCACGCCCGGCCAGGAGCGGGCGCCCGCCGCGCTGCGCGAGGCCGGCCTGCTCACGGAGCTGGCCGGACGCGGCGTCGAGCTGCGCGACCTGGGCGACTCGCCGGTCTGGCGCTGGCGCCCCGACCGCGAGCGCCCGCGGGCGCAGAACCTCGGCGCCGTCGCAGAGATCGCCCGCGACACCGCGGCCCGCGTCGAGGCGGCGGCCGGCGACGGCCCACTGCTCGTGCTGGGCGGCGACTGCTCGATCGAGCTCGGCGTGCTCGCGGGGCAGCTCGCGCTCGACGGGACCGTGGCGCTCGTCTACCTCGACCTGCACCCCGACCTGAACACGCCCGAGAGCGTCGTCGAGGGGACGTTCGACTGGATGGGCGTGGGTCACGCGCTGGGGGTGCCCGGCGCCGAGCCCGACCTGGTCCGCATCGGCCCGCGCGCACCGCTCCTGAACGACGACCAGGTGCTCTTCCTCGGCTATGGGCCCGAGCGGGCGCGGCCGTTCGAGCTCGACCAGATCGCCCGCCGCGGGCTGGCCGCGATCCCCGTCGACGAGGTGGCGAGCGACCCCGAGGCGGCGGCTCGCCGCGCGCTCGACTTCGCCGCCGGCTTCGACCGGCTGCTCGTGCATTTCGACGTCGACGTCGTCGACTTCAACGACGCCCAGCGGTCCGAGGACGCGGTCCGGGGCGACGGGCTGACGCTGGCCGCGGCGATGCAGGCGCTGGCCGTGCTGACCGCGAGCGACCGGCTCAGCGCGGTGACCGTCACCGAACTGAACCCTTACCACGGTGACGAGGAAGGCCGGACATTGAGACAGTTCGCGGCAATGCTCGCGGACTGTTTCGCATGACCACGACCGAGGCGGAGCGCCGCGAGCGCTTTCGCGCCGGCCTGCGCGCCGGGCTCGGCTTCGGCGCCGCCGCCTTCGTCGTGGGCATCTCGTTCGGCGTGGTCAGCGAGCCGCTGATGGGCTCGTTCGCTCCGGTCGTGATGTCGGCGCTGGTGTTCGCCGGCGCCTCGCAGTTCGGCTCGACGTCCGTCCTGCTGTCGGGCGGCAGCGCCGTCACGGCGATCGCCACCGGCGCGATGCTCAACGCGCGCTTCCTGCCGATGGGCGTGGCCGCCGCGCCCGCGCTGCGGGGCAGCCGCTGGCGCCGCGCCCTCGAGGGGCAGGCGGTCGTCGACGCCTCCTGGGCGCTCGCCGCGCGCGGCAAGCGCGGCTTCGACCGCGAGCTGCTGCTGGGTGGAACGCTGCCGCAGTACCCGGGCTGGGTGCTCGGGACGCTGATCGGCGTGATCTTCGGCGGCGCGCTCGGCAACCCAGAGGACCTCGGCCTCGACGCGATCTTCCCGGCCTTCTTCCTCGGCCTGCTCGCCTCCGAGCTGCGCCGGCCGCACGCGGTGCCGACCGTGCTGGTCGGCGGGACGATCGCGCTCGCGCTCACGCCGCTGCTGCCGCCGGGGCTGCCCGTCCTGCTCGCCTCGGGCGCCGCCCTGATCGGGCTGCGGCGGCAATGACCGAGGTCTGGCTGACGATCGGCGGCCTGTTCGTCGCCACGGTCGCGATCAAGGCCGCCGGCCCGCTGATCGTGGGAGAGCGGGAGCTGCCCGCGCGCGCCTACGACGTGATCGGCCTGCTGGCGCCGGCGCTGCTCACCGCCCTGATCCTCACCGACACGTTCGCTCGCGATCAGGACCTGACCGTCGACGCGCGTGCCGCCGGGCTCGCCTGCGCGGGCGTCGCCGTCGCGCTGCGCGCCCCGCTGCTGGTGACAGTGCTCGTCGCCGCCGCCGGCGCCGCGGCGCTGCGCGCGATCACGTGACCACCGTGCAGCCGGTTCCGTCGAGCCCGAACTCGAGCTCGTCGATCCCGGCGAGCTCGGCGCGCGTGCGCCGCGGCTCGGGCGAGTAGACGAGCAGGAAGCCGCCGCCGCCCGCGCCGAGCGAGATCACGCCGCGCGCGCCGGCGCGCAGTGCGCGGTCGCGCAGCTCCTCCATCTCCGCCGTGACCGTGCCCGGCGCGCGGAGGCGCTTGGCCTCCCAGTGCTCGTGCATCAGGTCGGCGACGCCGTCGAGGTCGCCGGACTCGAGCGCCGCGCAGGTCTCGGCTGCGAGCGCCTTGAGCCGGTGCACGGCCTGCTCGTCCTGCCCCGCGCCGAGGATCCGCGACGCGGACCGCTTCCGGCCGGTGAAGAACAGCAGGAAGCGCTCGCGCAGCGCGGCGCGCGTCTCGTCGGACAGGCTCAGCTCGCGCGCGTCGACCGTGCCGTCGGGGTGGAACGAATATGCGCGCACGCCGCCGAACGCGCTTGCGTACTGGTCCTGCTTGCCGATCTTGCGGCCGACCAGCTCGATCTCGAGGTGGCAGGCGGCCTCCGCCAGCTCGCCGGCGTCGAGCGCGCGGCCGCCCAGCTCGGCGAGCGCCTTGATCGCGCAGACCGCGTACGCCCCGGACGACCCGAGCCCGGTGCCGGGCGGCACGTCGCCGGACGAGACGAGCTCGACCCCGCCGCCGTCCCAGTGGTGGACCAGCGCAGCGCGCAGGATCGGGTGGCGCACCTGGGCCGGCTCGTCGACCTCCTCGCGCTCGAGGTGATCGAGCACGAAGCGCCCGGGGCGCTCCGCCACGGTCATCGTCACGTAGCGGTCGATCGCGGTCGAGACGACCAGCCCGCCGTGCCTGGAGTAGTAGGAGGGGAGGTCGGTGCCGCCCCCGCCGAGGGCGACCCGCAGCGGCGCGCGCACGACAACGGCTCCCATCCGGAGCCGAAATCTATGCGCCTAGATGGAGACGAGGGGCTCCCGAAGGAGCCCCTCGCCTTGGCCCCACGGACGGCGCGTCCGTGCGCCGTCACGATTCGCTAGCCGGAAATCGGGTCGACGTACGTCTGCGAGTGGCTCGAGACGCACTTGCCGAACGCGTTGCGCTTGTTGCGGTTGGTGCCGTAGTACTCGTCGAACGACTTGCCGTCGTGCGTCGCGGCGAAGTCGGGATCGGAGCGCTCGGCCGCGCACTGCTGGGCCGCGTTCTTGAAGGCCTTGACCTCCTGCTTGTCGGCCTCGTCCGCGGCCTCCTTGTGCTCGCGCGCCTTGGTCGAGACGCACTTGCCGTACGCGTTCCTGCCGTGCTTGCCGGTCCCGTAGAACTCCTGGAACGACTTACCGTCGTGCGTCGCGGCGAAGTCGGGGTCGGCGCGCTCGGCCTTGCACTCCTTGGCGGCGTTCTTCAACGCCGCCTGCTTCTCGGCGTGCTCCTCGGCCGCGTTCTGGCGAACGCAGCGGCTGAAGCTGTGGTACTTGGTCTTGAAGGCCTTGCGCGTGGCCTTCGTCTTGCCGCGCTCGGCCTTGCACTGCTTGATCGCGGCCCGCTTGTCGGCGTGATCGGGCTTGTCCGTACCGTGGGGCTTGGCGACGGCGCCGGCGGGTAGGACCAGAACAGCAGCGCCAAGGATGGCTATAAGGATTGACTTCATGCCCCTTCAACGCCTGCCTACGGCCGAGGTTCGAGAGTTATGAGCGAACCTCGAAGCGCCGACAGCGTTCTCATGGGTGATGCCGCCCACGTCGACCTGCACGTACCGCGCGCCGCGCTGCGCTCCCGGCGCCTGCTTCGCCTGGCCGGCGACGACCGCCTCGTCGCCCAGATCCAGCGCGGCAACGAGGCGGCGTTCGAGGTCGTCTTCGAGCGCTACGGGCCGGGCATCCTCGCCTTCTGCCGCCACATGCTCGGCTCGCCCGAGGAGGCCGAGGACGCGGTCCAGCACACCTTCGCCGCGGCGTACCGCGACCTCCAGCGCGACGGGCGCGAGATCGCGCTCAAGCCGTGGCTGTTCACGATCGCCCGCAACCGCTGCCTTTCGATCCTCCGCGCCCGCCGCGAGGTCCCGGGCGAGGAGCTCGAGGTCGCCACGGCCGGGCTGGCCGAACAGGTCGAGCGCCGTGCCGAGCTGCGCGAGCTGCTGGCCGACATGCGCGAGCTGCCCGACGAGCAGCGCGCGGCGCTGCTGCTCGCCGAGGTCGGCGACCTCGCCCACGCCGAGATCGCGTCGGTGCTCGGGTGTGAGGTGGCGCGCGTGAAGGCGCTCGTGTTTCGGGCCCGGTCCGGGCTGATCGCTCGGCGCGAGGCGCGCGACATGCCCTGCGAGCTGGTGCGCGAGCAGTTGTCCGAGCTGCGCGGCGGATCGCTGCGCCGGAACGAGCTGCGCCTGCACCTGCGCGACTGCCCCGGCTGCCGCGAGTTCCGCGAGCAGATCAAGCGCCAGCGCCAGCTGATGGCGGTCGCGCTGCCGGTGGCGCCGACGCTCGGGCTGAAGTCGAGCGTGTTCGCGGCCGTCGGGATCGGCGGCGGCGCGGCGGCGGGCGGCGGCGCCGCGGTCGGCGGCGCCTCGCTCGTCGGCGCGGCGAAGATCGCCGCCGTGGCGCTGGTCGCGGCGAGCGGGACGGCCGTCGTCGTCGCCGAGCGCGACGCGCCGGCGCCCAGCCGGCCGGCGACCCCGGCCGTGCACGGCGCCGACCCGGCCGGCGGCCCGGCAGCCGCCGCGGAGGCCGCGGCCGGTGCCGAGGGGGCGCAGGGCGTGGCCCACGGCCGTCGCGAAAGCGGCGCGCAAGCCGGGGCGAAGCGGCGCGGGCACGGCAAGGAGACCGCGCCCGGACAGCTGAAGGGGCCGCACGAGCGCGCTACGCCGGTCAAGCCCGAGCAGGCGGGGCCGAAGGGGGAGCACGCCCCGAACGGCGGAAACGCCCCGAACGGCGGAAACGGCTCGAAGGGCGGGAACGGCCCGAAGGGCGAGAGCGGCGCGAAGAGCGGAACCGGGGCCAAGGGCGGCAACGGCCCGCAGGGCAACGGCGGCGCGAAGGGGGAAGGCGGCCCAAAAGCAGAGCCCGGCCGGAAGGCCGGGCACGCTCCGAAGGCGCAGGGACGCGGCCCAGTCGAAGCGCCGCCGGCTGACGGGCCGGTGCGGCGCGGGCCCCCCGAGCCGCAGGGCGACGCGAACGCGCCCAAGGAGCTCGGGCCGAAGCTCAAGTAGCGTTCCGGACGGCTATGGCCCGGCCGCCCACCGTCGACGAGTTGTTCATCGCCGGCCCGCCCGAACCCTGGGCGGCTGTCGGCTTCACCGTCAGCGGCGGCACGTGCGAGGTCGGCAGCGTGCGCCTGCGCTTTGGCGGCGAGGGTCGCGGCATCCTGGCCTGGTCGGTGCGTGACGTGGACGGCCACGAGCTCGACGGCCTCGACACGCGCCCGTCCACCGAGGCGCCGGCCGCGGGCGGGCCTCATCCCAACGGCACACTCTCGATCGACCACCTGGTCGTGATCAGCCCCGACCTCGACCGCACCGCCGGTGTGCTGCGTGAGGCCGGCTTCGACTTCCGTCGCCTGCGCGAGGGCGACACCCCGGGCGGCTCGCAACGGCAGGCGTTCTTCCGCATGGGCGAGGTGCTGCTCGAGGTCGTCGAGGCGCCGCCGGGCACGAAGATCGCAGCCGACCCGAGCGGGCCGGCGCGGCTGTGGGGCATCTCGTTCCTCGTGGAGGAGCTCGAGACGCCGGCGGCCGCGCTCGGCGAGGCGCTCGGCGAGCCACGCGACGCCGTCCAGCCCGGGCGCCGGATCGCGACGGTGGCCACGGCAGCCGGGCTGGGGCCTGCCGTCGCGTTCATGACCCCCGGGGCGGGGGCGGCCTGATCGGATGAAGTACCGCCCGCTCGGCACGACCGGCAGCGAGCTGTCGGAGATCGGCTACGGCGCCTGGGGCATCGGCGGCTCGATGTGGGGCGGCGCCGACGACGACGAGTCGGTCGCAGCGCTCAACCGGGCGATCGACCTCGGGCTCAACTTCATCGACACGGCGCTGGCCTACGGCGACGGCCGCAGCGAGCGGATCGTGGGCGAGGTGATGCGCGCCCGCCCCGAGACGATCTACGTCGCGACCAAGGTGCCGCCCAAGAACATGACCTGGCCCGCCCAGCCCGGCACGCCGGTCGCCGAGGCCTTCCCGGGCGCGTACATCCGCGAATGCGCCGAGCGCAGCCTCGCGAACCTCGGTCTCGAGTGCATCGACCTGCTCCAGCTGCACGTCTGGAGCGACGAGTGGACCGACCAGGGCGACTGGCGCGAGACCGTCGAGGAGCTGCGCGCCGCGGGCAAGATCGCCTGGTTCGGCGTATCCATCAACGACCACGAGCCGGCCAACGCCCTGCGCCTGATCGAGAGCGGCGCGGTCGACTCGGTGCAGGTGATCTACAACGTCTTCGACCAGTCGCCCGAGGACGAGCTGTTTCCCGCGTGCCGCGAGCGCGGCGTGGGCGTGATCGTGCGTGTGCCGCTCGACGAGGGCGGGCTGACCGGCACGATCGGTCCCGACACCGAGTTCCCGAAGGACGACTTCCGAACGAGCTACTTCCGCGGCGACCGCAAGCGTGAGCTCCAGGAGCGCGTGAACGCGATCGAGGGCGACCTCGGCATCGCGGACGGCGAGGTTGCCGAGATCGCGCTGCGCTTCGTCCTCAGCGAGCCGACCGTCTCGACGGTGATCCCGGGGATGCGCTCGGTGCGCAACGTCGAGCGCAACGTCGCCGTCTCGGACGGGCGCGGCGTGCCGGCGGGCTGGCGCCAGAAGCTGCGCGCCCACCGCTGGGAGCGCAACTTCTACAGCTGATAGTCGCTTAGCTCGTCGAGCGCGCTCGCGCCGCCGACCTCCACGTAGCCGTCGTTGAGCGGCCGCGCCGCGATGCGCGAGCCGCGCCCCTGGCGGATCTCGACCGGGCGGCTGAGCTGCGCGCACAGGATGACGGCCGCGGCTCCGGTCGCCTCGTCCTCGGCGATCCCGTAGCGGCCGGCGAACACGCGCGCGCGGATCGCCCCCGCCGCCTCGTCGATCCAGGCCCACGCGCCGAGGTGGTCGTGACCGCCGGGCGGGCCGGTCAGCTCCTCGACCGCCCCGGGGTCGGGCAGCCGCTCCCACTCGAACCACGGCCCCCAGTCGGGGCGCGCCGCGATGAACGTCGCGCCCTCCGAGTAGCGCACCGCCAGCTCGCCGGCGGGCACGTGCAGGGCGCTCACCGGCGACCGCTCGGCCCCCAGCAGCCAGGCCGTCCCGACCGTGGGATGCCCGGCGAACGGCAGCTCGACGACCGGCGTGAAGATGCGCAGCTCGCCGCGCTCGGCGTCGTCCACGAAGACCGTCTCGCTCAGCCCGAGATCGGCGGCCACCGCCTGTCGCGATGTCGCCGGGACCTCGCTCCCGTCGAGGAAGACCGCAAGCGGGTTGCCGCCCTCGCCATGCTCGTCGCAGAACACGCGCAGGAGATGCAGTCGCGCCACGGGCGGTCAGGGTAGCCTGCCAACTCCGTGGACCAGATGGAGCTGCGCAACCGCCTGGTGATGGCGACTCAGATGTGGAAGGAGGCGACCGGCGACCCGTTGCCGCGCATGCCTCCGGGCAACCCCGTGGAGCAGCTCCAGGGCTTCGAGCTCAAGCTCGTCGACATGCTCTGGGAGCAGGCCACGCCGCAGACGGCGCGCGACGTCGCCGACAAGACGTGGGACCTGGTTCACGACCGCAGCGACGAGGATCCGGTCAAGCGCCGGGTCATCGAATGTCATGAGGCGCTGGCCCGCCTCTCGGCCCGCAGTGGGGGACTCGAACCCTGAGTTGACGGAAGCCCCGCAGCTCTTCGATCTGCGCCTGAAGGCGCGCTCGCTGGCCTATCTGTTCAGCGCCGGAGCGGCGCTCGCCGCCCTCACCGTCGTGTTGCCGCACGACTCCCAGTTCCGCGAGGTCGGGATCACCATCGTGGCCATCGTCGCCGTGGCGGTCGGCATGGCGCTCTACTGGTTCGCGGACCGCGTCGAGGAGTGGCAGATCCACGCTGCGCTGGCGGCCGGCACGACGCTGATCTGCCTCGCCAACTACTACTCGGGCGCGAACATCTTCGCGCTGCTCTACACCTGGGCGGGGCTGTACGCCTTCTACTTCTTCCCCACGCCCGCGGCGTTCGCCCACCTCGCCTACATCGGCGCCTCCTATGCCGTCGTCCTGTCGGTCAGCGACCCGACGAGTCCGGCGAGCCGCTGGCTGCTCGCCGTCGGGACCCCGGCCGTGGCCGGCCTGCTGGTCGCAAACATGCTCGACCGGCTGCGCTCGGGCCAAGCCGAGCTGCGCGACAACGAGGCGCGCACGCGGCTCGTGCTCGACAGCGCGCCCGACGCCTTCGTCACGCTCGACGCCGACGGCGTGATCCGTACCTGGAACCACGCGGCCGAGCGGATGTTCGGCTGGACCGCCGCGGAGGCGATCGGCGAGCCGCTGCGGACCCTGCTGACGCCGCCCGAGCACCGCGACCGCCACGACGAGCGCCGGCGCGCACTCGTCGAGGGCGGCGAGCCCGATACGCCCGTTCACTACGAGGTCGAGCTGCAGCGCCGCGACGGCAGCCGATTCCCCGCCGAGTCCACCGTGGCGCGGGTCGACGTGCGCGGCGAGCTGCTGCTGGCCGGCTTCATCCGCGACGCGACCGACCGGCGCCGCCGCGAGGACGAGCGCGAGGCGCTCGTTCGCGAGCAGGCGGCGCGTGCGGAGGCCGAGCGGGTCGCCGAGATGGTCAGCGGCATGCAGCTGCTCGTGGACGCCGCGCTGGCCCATCGCTCGCTCGACGACATCCTGTTCGACCTCGTCGCGCGCGTGCGCGCGGTGCTCGACGCCGACGCCGCGGCGATCTACATCGCCGCCGAGGGCGCGCTCACGCTGGCGGCCGCCTCGGGCGGCCCGCCCGACGAGCGCAACAGCGATCCGATCCCGCTCGGCAAGGGCTTCCCCGGCAAGGTGGCCGCCGGGCGCGAGCCCGCCCTCGTGCAGGACCCGGCCCCGCACGAGCTTCCGTACCCCGCGCTCGAGACGCTGGGGATCGACTCTCTGATCGGCCTGCCGTTGCTCGCCGAGGGCGAGGTCACCGGCGTGCTCGTGGTCGCGGCCGCGGCGCCGCGTCACTTCACCTCGGACGACGTGAACCTGCTGCGCCTGGCCGCCGACCGCGTCGCGCTGGCGATCGACCACGCGCGCGTGTACGAGCGCGAGCACCGCATCGCCGAGACCCTCCAGCGCAGCCTGCTGCCCGAGCGCCTGCCTCAGCTGCCGGGGCTCTCCGTCGCGGCCCGCTACCTGCCGGCAGCAGCCGAGGCCGAGGTCGGCGGCGACTGGTACGACGTGCTGCCGACGCCCACGGGGGGCGTTGGCCTGGTCATGGGCGACGTGGCCGGGAAGGGCCTGGCCGCCGCGTCGATGGTCGGCCGGCTGCGCAGCGCGCTGCGCGCGTACGCGCTCGAGGGACACCCGCCGGCGCGCGTGGTCGAGCAGCTCAACCGCCTGATCTGGACCGAGGAGGACGAGAGCCAGATGGCCACGCTGATCTACGTGGTCGTCGATCCGACCGCGGGCGAGCTGCACTGGGTGAACGCCGGCCACCCGCCGCCGCTGCTGCTGACCGCCGCGCGCCTGCCGCAGTTCCTCGAGGGCGGCAGCTCGGTCCCGCTCGGGGTGCTGCCGTTCCCCGAGTTCCAGGAGGTGTCGGCTCCGATCGACGGAGACGCGACGGTCGTGCTCTACACCGACGGCCTCGTCGAGCGCCCCGGCGAGCACATCGACACCGGGCTCGACCGCCTCGCCGACGCCGTGCGCGGCGCGACCAACGACCCGCAGCAGCTGTGCGACCTGCTGCTGGCCGAGCTGGTGCCGGAGGTGGGCGCGCCCGACGACGTGGCGCTGCTGACGCTCCGCACCATGCCGATCGCCGAGCGCTTCAGCGTGGAGCTGCCGACGGAGCCGGAGGCCCTCGCCTCGATGCGCGCGGTGCTGAGGCGCTGGCTCCAGAACGCGGATGGATCCGAGCAGGAGATCGCGGAGGTGATCACCGCCTGCGGCGAGGCCGCCACGAACGCGATCGAGCACGCCGGCGCCGGCGAGCCGTTCGAGATCAGCGGGGAGCTCGACGGTTCCGACGTCAGGATCGAGGTGCGAGACTTCGGTGCATGGCGGTCGCCTCGGGAAGGCGATCGCGGCAGAGGGCTATCTTTGATGCGCGCTCTGATGGATACGGTTGACGTCGTACCCAGCCCGGAGGGCACAACGGTCCGGATGGAACGGACTCTGCGAGGTTCGAACGGGAACGGGGAGCTGCCTTGATGGAACTGGTCCAACTCGAGATCGAAGACCGCGGCGAGGTGGTGATCGCCCGCGTGACGGGCGAGCTCGACCTGGCCGGCGCGCCCTCGACCGGCGAGGCGATCGGCGAGGCCGTGCCGACTTCTGCGCGCGCGCTCGTCGTCGACTTCAGCGGGCTCGAGTTCATCGACTCCAGCGGCATCGCGATGCTGTTCAACCTGGCCCGCCGGCTCGGCGGGCGGCGTCAGGAGCTGCGCGTGGTCGCCCTGGACGGCAAGCCGGTCGCGCGCGTGCTCGAGATCGTCGAGTTCGACCGGGCCGCGCCTGTCCACGAGACGCTCGCCGAGGCGCTCGCCGCCGTCGACGGCGGCTAGGCCGCCGCCGGCGCGCGCTCGGAGATGAAGTCGAGCACGGTCTGGTTGAAGCGCTCGGCGCCCTCGACGTTCACGCCGTGCGGCAGTCCCTCGAGCACGGTCAGCTTGGCGCCGGGGATCAGCTCCGCCAGCTCCTGCGACTTCCAGACCGGCACCAGGATGTCGTGCTCGGCGCCGATCACGTGCGTGGGGAGGTCCAGTGAACGCAGGCCCTCGCGCGCGTTGTGGCGCCCGGCCGCTTCGAGCTGACGGACGAACGCCTCGGCGTCCTGCGGGTGCGGGTTCTGGAGCATCATCCCGCGCACGAAGTCGACCTGCTCGGCGTTCTCGAAGAACTGCTCCGAGAAGGTCAGCAGCATCAGCTCGTCCACGCGCTCCTCGCGCGACGCCCGGCGCACGCGCGTGGCCCAGACCTCACCCAGCTTGCGGGCCCAGGCGCCGCCGGAGGCGAAGGTGACCGCCAGCGTGAGCGTGCGGATCCGCTCCGGCGCGGCGATCGCCATCTCCTGGGCGATCGCGCCGCCCATCGAGACCCCGAGCAGGTGGAACGTGTCGAGCTCGAGCGCGTCGGCGAGCGCGAGCGCGTCCTGTGCCATGTCCGCCATCTCGTACGGGCCGTCGGCCATCGAGGACTGACCGACGTCGCGGTTGTCGAAGATCACGGTCCGGTAGCCCGCCGAGAAGGCGGGCACCTGGAGCAGCCAGGCCAGCGTGTCGGCGGCCAGGCCCATCACGCACAGCAGCGGCTCGCCCTCGCCGTGCGCCTCGTAGTAGAGCGTCTGTCCGTTGACGTCGATCGTCGGCATCAGGAGTCCCTCCTCGGGAAGATCGTGAAGCTGCCGATGGCCGTGCACAGCAGCCGGCCGTCGGCGGTCGTTACCTCGCTGCGGAGGGTGGCCAGCCGGCGGTTGCGCCGGTCGAGCGTGGTGCGGCAGACGATCTCGCCCTCGGTGGCCGTCGCGACGTAGTTGATCGAGATCGACACCGTCGCGATGCCCTCGTCGTCGTTCGTCTCCCTCCAGAGCGTCGAGCCCATGCAGTAGTCGACGAGCGCGTATGTGACCGCGCCCGACAACAGCCCGGCGGCGTTGATCAGGTCCGGGCGGATCTCGACGCGAACGGTGTCCGCGCTGTCCCAGCGCATGCCGATCCAGCGGCTGACACCGTCGATTCCGCGTGCCTGTGCGGGATTCTCGGCCCTCACGCCTGGGCACCCTAATACTTGGCATATGAGTTACCGCGAGGGTCAGGTCGATCGCGGGCTGGGCCTGTGGGTCGAGTGTGTCTGGAGTCGCGCCGGCGGCGAGCGGCCCGATGGCTACGAGCGGATCGTGCCGGACGGCTGCATGGACCTGATCTGGAGCGACCACTCGGGCGTCACGGCCGTCGGCCCGAACACGACCGCGTTCCTGTCGCCGCTGAGGCCCGGTTCGTCGGTCGTCGGCGTGCGGCTGCACCCGGGTGCCGCGCCGTCGGTGTTCGGCCTGCCCGGGCCCGCACTGCGCGACGGCCGCCTGCACGCGGGCGAGCTGTGGGGTGACTCCGGCGCGCGGCTCGACGACGTGGTCGCCCGCGCACCGACAGCGGAGGACCGGCTGGCGCGGCTCGTCGGCTTCATCGCGGGGCGCGCCCGCCGGGGCGGGCGGCCGGATCCGCTGGTAGGGGCCGCGGTCGCCAGGCTGGGCGGCGCGCCGGTGGGTGAGGTCGCGCGCGAGCTGGCCGTCAGCGAGCGCCACCTGCGCCGGCTCGTGAACGCCGAGGTCGGCTACGGGCCCAAGCTGCTGGGCCGCGTGCTGCGCCTGCGCCGCGCGCTGGCGCGCGTGCGCGCGGGGACCGAGCTCGCCGAGGTCGCCTTCGCCTGCGGGTACGCCGACCAGGCCCACTTCACGAACGACTGCAGCGCGCTCGCCGGCGTGGCGCCTGGCCGATTTCTGCAAGACCTCAGGCTCTGATCGCGCGAGCATCCGCGCCCATGACCGCACAACTGGGATGGGTGATCGTGTACGTGCCGGACGTCGAGGCGGCGCTTGCGTTCTACGAGCGGAGCTTCGGCTTCGAGCGCAAGTCGGTGGCTCCCGACGCGAGCTTCGGCGAGCTTGGCAGCGGCGCGACGACATTCGCGTTCGCCTCCGAGGAGCTCGCGGAGTCGCACTTCGAGGGTGGCTTCGAGCGCCCCGCACAGCGGCCGTTCAACTTCGAGATCGCGCTGGTGTTCGACGACCCGGAAGCCGCGTTCGCGCGCGCGGTGGAGAGCGGCGCGACCGTGATGTCCGAACCGAAGCGCAAGCCGTGGGGCCAGGTCGTCGGCTACGTGCGCGACCCCTTCGGCACGCTCCTGGAGGTCTGCTCCCCGGTGTAGTAGCCATAGTGGGGCGAGGTGGTTCTGCTCGTCCTGTTCGCATTCGTTGCCGGGGCCGGCACCGCGCTGACCCCGTGCGTGCTGCCGGTGCTCCCGGCCGTGCTGGCGGCGACCGGCAGCGGCGGGCGGCGCCGCCCGCTCGGCGTCATCCTCGGGCTGGTCACGACGTTCACGCTCGCGATCGTCGCGCTCGCCTCCGTCATCGACGGCGTCGGCCTGCCCGACGGGACGGTGCGGACGCTGGCGGTGCTCGTCCTGCTCGTGTTCGGGCTGTCGCTGGTCGTGCCGGCCTGGGCGGCGCGCATCGAGGCGCCGCTGACGCGACTGGCGCGGTTCGGCCCACGCGGCCGCGGCGACGGCTTCTGGTCGGGCCTGCTGGTGGGCGCCGGGCTCGGCTTCGTCTACGCGCCCTGCGCCGGTCCGATCCTCGCCGCCGTGGTGTCGGTGTCGGCGACCATGGGCGCCTCGGGCGAGCTGGTGGGGGTCGCGCTCGGATACGCGGCCGGTTCGGCTCTGGTGCTGCTGCTGATTGCCTACGGCGGTCGCCGGCTGCTCGACCGGTTGCGTGCCGCCGGCCGAGGTCCCGCCGTCCAGCGGACGCTCGGGATCGTGATGATCGCGACGGCGGTCGCGGTGGCGGCCGACCTCGACGTGCGCTTCCAGACTGCGCTGGCCAACGACTTCCCGGCGATCCTGACCAACCCGACGCGCGCGCTGGAGCGCTCGGATGCGGTCGAGAACCGGCTCGCACGGCTGCGCGGGCGGGCTCGCTTCGAGGACGGCCGCGCCGGCTTGCCCGTGCTCGGCACGGCACCCGACTTCACCGGCAACCAGCGCTGGTTCAACACGCCGGGCGGCGCGCCGCTGAGCCTGCGCCGGCTGCGCGGCAAGGTCGTCCTGGTCGACTTCTGGACCTACACGTGCATCAACTGCATCCGCACGCTCCCGTACCTCAGGGCGTGGGACGAGCGCTATCGCCGGCGCGGCCTCGTGATCGTCGGCGTGCACACCCCCGAGTTCCCGTTCGAGCGCGACGCCGGGAACGTCGAGGACGCCATCGCCCAGAACCGCCTGCGCTACGCGGTCGCGCAGGACAACGACTACGCCACCTGGGATGCATACGGCAACCAGTATTGGCCCGCCAAGTACCTGATCGACGCGCGCGGGCGGGTGCGCTACGCGCACTTCGGCGAGGGCAACTACGAGCAGACCGAGTCGGCGATCCGAGCGCTGCTGGCCGAGGCCGGAGCCTCGCGGCTCGGGGCCACAGCGCGCGCCCATGTGGAGGTTCCGTCGCGAGAGCTCGCGACGCCCGAGACCTACCTCAACTTCGAGCGGGCACGGAGCTTCGACCCGCCGCTGCGGCCCGGCGTCGGCAGCTACGCGGGCAGCGCCGACCTGCCGCCGGTCCACTTCTCGCTGTCCGGGACGTGGAAGGTCACAACCGAGTCGGCCACGGCGGTGACCGACGCGGCGATCAACGCGCGCGTGACCGCCCGCAAGGTGTTCCTCGTGCTCGGCACGGACGATGGCCGGCAGCGCGAGGTAGAGGTGCTGCTCGACGGCAAGCCGCTACCGGACTCGCTGGCCGGCGCCGACGTGACCCACGGCCGGCTGACCGTCGGGGCGCAGCGGCTCTACCGGCTGGTGGCGCTCCCGAAGGTCGAGGACCGGACGCTCACGATCCGCCTGGCGCCCGGCGTGAGCGGCTACGCCTTCACGTTCGGCTAGTTTGGCCAGCCAGCCAGGATTGGTACGCTCGCGTCACCTTGGCGAGGGTCTGCATCATCGGCGCCGGGTCGTCGGGCATCGCGTCCTGCCAGGTGCTCCAGTCGCGCGGCATCGACTTCGACTGCTTCGAGAAGGGCTCGGGCATCGGCGGCAACTGGCGCTACGGCAACGACAACGGGATGTCGTCGGCCTACCGCTCGCTGTTCATCAACACGTCGCGGGCGATGATGGAGTACGCGACCTATCCGATGCCGGACGAGTATCCGGACTATCCGCACCACACGCAGATAGCCCGCTACTTCGAGTCCTACGTCGACCACTTCGGCTTCCGCGACAAGATCCGCTTCAACACCGAGGTCACGCGCGTCGAGCCCGCCGGTGACGAGTGGGAGGTCACGCTCGCGGACGGGGAGACGCGGCGCTACGCCGCCGTCCTGGTCGCGAACGGCCATCACTGGAACGCCAAGTACCCCGAGCCGCCCTTCCCGGGCCAGGCCTCCTTCACGGGCGAGCAGATTCACTCCCACTGGTACCGCGAGCCGGACGAGCGCTTCGCCGGGCGCCGCGTGCTCGTGCTCGGGATCGGCAACTCGGCGACCGACATCGCCGTCGAGACCTCGCGCGTGTCCGAGGTGACCTACCTCGCGATGCGCCGCGGCGCGCACATCCTGCCCAAGTTCATCGGCGGCGTGCCGCTCGACCAGATGGCCCCGAGCTGGGCCAACCGCCTGCCGTTCGCGTTCACGCGCCCCCTGCTGATGCGCGAGGTAAAGCGCGTGCAGGGCTCGATGGAGAGCTACGGCCTGCCCAAGCCGGACCACAAGCTCGGGCAGGCGCACCCGACCGTGTCGGCCGACCTGCTCGACCGGATCGGCCACGGCCGCATCACGGTCAAGCCGAACATCGAGCGCATCGACGGCTCGACCGTCCACTTCGTCGACGGCACGAGCGCCGAGGTCGACACGATCGTCTGGTGCACCGGCTACCAGATCACGTTCCCGTTCCTCGACGCCGGTGTGATGGGAACCGCCGGCAACCACGTGCCGCTCTACCGGCGCGTCGTCCACCCCGGGCGGCCCGGCCTCTACTTCATCGGGCTGGTGCAGCCGCTGGGGGCGATCATGCCGATCGCCGAGCGCCAGTCGGAGTGGGTCGCCGACCTGCTCGAGGGCAAGGCCGCGCTGCCCGCCGCCAAGCGCATGGAGCGCGCGATCGACCGCGAGGAGCAGGCGATGCGCAAGCGCTATGTGGCCTCGACGCGGCACACGATCCAGGTCGACTTCCACGTCTACATGCGCCTGCTCGACCGCGAGCGCAGGCGCAGGCGGGGCGTCAAGCGGGCGCTGCCGGCGGCCCGGCCCGAGCGGCCGCGCGTGGCCGCCTGATGGCAGGCGTCGCGGTCGTCACCGGCGCCGGCCGCGGCTTTGGCCGCGAGATCGCGAGGCAGCTCGCCGGTCGCGGCTACGACGTGCTCGCGACCGACATCGACGGCGAGTCGGCCGCCGCGACCGCCGAGCAGGTCGCCGGCTTCTCGATGCAGGTCGACGTGCGCGATCCCGAGGCGCACCGGCGTGCCGCCCGCGCCGCGATCGAGCGCGGGCCGCTCGAGGTGTGGGTCAACAACGCCGGCGTGCTGCGCACGCGCAAGGCCTGGGAGCACCCAGACGACGAGGTGCGGCTCGAGGTCGAGGTCAACCTGCTCGGGGTGATCTGGGGCTCGCGCGCCGCCGTAGACGCCATGCGTGAGCGCGGCGGCCGGAACATGCACGTGATCAACCTCGGCTCGATGTCGGCGCTCGCGCCGGTGCCGGGCCTGGCCGTCTACTCGGCGACCAAGCACGCCGTGCTCGGGTTCACGAGCTCGCTCCAGGGCGAGCTGATCGCCGCGGGCGTGCCGATCTCGCTGCACGTCGTCTGTCCCGACGGCGCCGACACCGAGATGACGCGCGAGCGCGCCGGCGAGCCCGACTCGGCGATCATCTGGTCGTCGCCGCGCATGCTCAGCGCAGAGGAGGTCGCCGGCGCGGCGGTCGGCCTGCTCGACTCGAAGCGCCTCGTGCTGGCGCTGCCGCGCTGGCGCGGCGTCGCCGCGCGCGCCGCCACCCTGGCGGGGCGCCCGGCCCTGCACACGTCCGAGTTCCTCCGCAAACAAGGCGAGCGCAGGCGCGCTCGCGGTTAGGGTTCCAACATGACCGTCACAGCCGCTCCTCCCGCACAGAAGATCGAGGTCGAGAATCCGGCGACCGGGCAGGTCGTCGCGAGTGTCGACGTCGTCGGCCCGGAGCAGCTGGCGGAGATGGTCGAGCGTGCGCGGGCGGCGCAGCCCGGTTGGGAGGCGCTCGGCTTCGAGGCGCGCGCGCAGGTGCTGAAGCGTTGCCAGAAGTGGGTGGTCGACAACTCCGACCGGATCATCGAGACGATCGTCTCCGAGACCGGCAAGGCCTGGGAGGACGCTCAGCTGGCCGAGGTCAGCTACGCCGCCGGCGCGTTCGCGTTCTGGTCGAAGAACGCCGAGAAGTACCTGGCCGACGAGCGCATCAAGACGGCGTCGCCGTTCGTCAAGGGCCGCAAGCTGATCGTGCGCCACGTGCCGGTTGGCGTGGTCGGCGTGATCGGGCCCTGGAACTACCCGCTGACGAACTCGTTCGGCGACTGCATCCCCGCGATCGCGGCCGGCAACGCGGTCATCCTCAAGCCGAGCGAGGTCACGCCGCTGACCGCGCTGCTGATGGCGGAGTGCACGCGCGAGTGCGGCCTGCCCGACGGCATCTATCAGGTGGCCCCCGGCTTCGGCGAGACCGGGGCGGCGCTGATCGACGCCGCCGACTTCGTGATGTTCACTGGCTCGACGGCGACCGGCAAGAAGGTGATGGAGCGAGCCGCGCAGACGCTGACGCCGGTGGCGCTGGAGCTGGGCGGCAAGGATCCGATGCTGGTCCTCGCGGACGCCGATCTCGAGCGGGCCGCCAACGCCGCCGTGCACTACTCGATGCAGAACGCCGGGCAGACCTGCATCTCGACCGAGCGGGTCTACGTCGAGGCGCCGGTGTACGACGATTTCGTCTCGCTTGTGACGAAGAAGATCGGCGAGCTGCGCCAGGGCGCCCCGCGCGGGCGCGGCAGCGTCGACCTCGGCGCGGTCATCCACCCGCCGCAGTCCGACATCGTCGAGGCGCACGTTCGCGACGCGGTCGACAAGGGCGCGCGCGTCGCCGCCGGCGGACAGCGCCGCGACGCCGACGGGCACTTCTACCAGCCGACCGTGCTGCTCGACGTCGACCACACGATGGACGCCATGCGCGAGGAGACCTTCGGGCCGACGATGCCGATCATGAAGGTCGCCGACGCCGAGGAGGGCGTGCGCCTGTCGAACGACAGCCCCTACGGGCTCGCGGCGTCGGTCTGGACCAAGGATGTGGCCAAGGGCGAGCGGCTGGCGCGCCAGATCGAGGCCGGCGCGGTGACCGTCAACGACGCGCAGATCAACTACGTCGCGCTCGAGCTGCCGATGGGCGGCTGGAAGTCGTCCGGGGTCGGCTCGCGCCACGGCGCCGAGGGGATCCGCAAGTACACGCGCAAGCAGGCGCTGGTGGTCACGCGCTTCGCGCCGAAGCGCGACCTCCACATGCTGCCCTACTCGGCCAAGCGCACGAAGCTGATCGAGCGCATGGTCAAGCTGGTCTACGGGCGCGGCAAGCGCTAGGTCAGCGCCTTCACCACGAAGCGGACGAGCATGTCCTCGAGCTCGGGCAGCTGCTCGATTCTGCCGTTGCGCACCTCCTGGGCGATCAGCTCGGTGATCGCCATGACGAGCATGCGCGGCGCGAGCGGCGGCAGCGGGGGCAGCAGCGGCTGCTCGGCGCGGGCGCGGGCGCCCAGCCCGGCGAACATCTCCGCGAACGCGGCGTAGACGCGGTCGCGCTGGTCGAGCGCGCGGCGCCCGGCGGTGGGCAGGTCGATCAGGTAGGCGGCGGCGTAGCGGGGGTGGTCGACCCACCACTGGAGGTAGCTGCGCGTGCCCTCGCGCAGCGCGTCGAGCCAGCTGTCCTGCTCGCGCGCGCCTGAGATGAGGGCCTCGAGCATCTCGGCGCCGGTCTCGTCTGCGGCGGCGATGTAGCAGGCCTCCTTGTCCTCGAACAGGTCGTAGAAGGCGTTGCGCGAGCAGCGCGCGGCGGCGACGACGTCCCCGACGGTCGTGGCCGGATAACCCTTCTCGGCCACCTGGTCGAGCATCGCCTCGATCAGCCTGCGGCGCTGCGACTCCCGGACGTCCTCGCGCGAGAGGTTGTGCCGGCCGCGCGGAAGCGGCTCAGGGGGTCGCGTTTCTGAATACACGAATGTATGCTAACCCAGGTTTTGGGTACGGAAGGGTATTGCAGTCGCGCGCGAAGCGGCCCGCCGCGCAGCGGCGCGCGTACGCATGCCGCATGCACGCGCAGCGGAGCGCGAACGCATGCCGCACGCATTCGCAGCCGCGCGCTCTCCCTCGCCCTCGCGGCAGCGGCCGTGCTCGCGCTAGCCACGACCGCCTTCGCGGCCGGACCGCCGCCCCTTTCCAAGGACCGCTCGCGGCCTGACATCGGGAGCAGCGCCGGCAGTGGCATCGTCGGCAACTGGCTCGTCGACGGCTTCGGCCTGCCCGCCTACCGCTACCGGCTCGATCCCGACCGCGATCCGCGCACGCGCCAGCCCGAGCTCAAGGGCTCGACCGACGCCTGGCACCAGCTCGGCAACGACCACATCGTCGCCACCGCCCACACGCGCGGGCACGTTCAGCTCTGGAGCCAGGACCGCGCCTACCAGTGGGTCAACCTGGCCGTCCCCGCGGCCGGCCAGTACGCCGGCGGCTACGGCTACCTGCGCACCGCCGGCGGACGCGTGATCAGCACGCTGTACGCCGACCGCCCGGCCGGTGCCCGCACTCAGCGCGACTTCGCCACCGGCTACTTCGGCCGGCTGACCGAGGTGCGCGGTCTGTCGGTCAAGGAACACGTCTACGCGCCATTCGGCGACGACCCGCTGCTCCTCCACGACGTCAGGATCCGCAACAGCTCGCGCCGCCCGCTGCGCGCCAGCTGGATCGAGTACTGGGGCGTGAACCCGCGCAGCGTCGTCAACTCGCGCTACATCGGCATCGCGCGGCCCGCCTACGACCGCCGCACGCGCACGCTGTCGGCCCGTCAGCTGCCGGATGACGTCGACAAGCGCCCGCTGACCATGTTCGCCGCCGCGCTGCGCGGGCGGGTGGCCGACTGGGAGACCGACGCGACCCGCTTCTTCGGGAAGGGCGGTCGCGCAGAGCCGGCGGAGGTCGGGCAGGGCCGGCTGTCGCGGACGCCGGCTCGCCGCCACGAGGGTGGCGAGGCCGGGCACACGCTGTTCGCGTTCCGCTCGCCCGTGCTCGTCCGGCCGGGCACGAGCGTGACCCTGCGCTACGCCTACGGCCTCGCGCGCCCGAAGCGCATCGGCGGCCTCGTCAAGCGCTGGCGCAAGGCACGCAACCCGCTCGTCCGTAGCGAGCGCGCCTGGCGCGGCTGGCTGCCGCGCGTTCGGCTCGGCGCGAGGCGCGATTGGCTCTCGCGCGAGCTCCAGTGGGACGCCTACATGCTGCGCTCGGGCGCGACCTACGAGGAGACCTGCGGCCACCACATCCTCTCGCAGGGCGGCTACTACCAGTACGAGATCGGGCTCCAGGCCGCCTATCGCGACCCGCTCCAGCACATCCTCCCGCTGATCTACGCCGATCCCGGGCTGGCGCGCGAGACGATTCGCTACTCGGCACGCGAGCAGACGAGCGCGCTCGGGTTCCTGCCGTACTCGCTGACGGAGATGTGCGTGCCGGCCCGGCACGGCACGTCGGCGGACCTCGACCTGTGGCTGCTGCTGGCCGCCGCCGAGTACGGGCTCGGCACGCGCGACCTGTCGTTCTTCGACGAGCGCCTGCCGTGGGCCGACGGCGGCCGCGCGACGCTGTGGAGCCACCTGCGCCAGGCGCACCGCAACCAGGAGAGCCGGCGCGGCCCGCACGGCGGCTACCTGACCGGCACCAACGGCGACTGGTCCGACTTCTCGACCCAGTTCCTCGGCATGACCGAGTCGATCCTGGTGACCGCCCAGCTCGCCTACGTCTATCCGCGCCTGGCCGAGCTCGCCGACGCCCGCGGCGACCCCGCGTTCGCCGCCGGCCTGCGCGCCGACGCCGCCGAGCTGCGCGCGGTGCTAGCGCGCGAGTGGACCGGGCGCGGCTGGTACTCGCGCGGCTACGGCGCCCAGGGACAGATCGGCAAGGGCGTGATCTTCGGCGAGCCGCAGCCGTGGGCGCTGCTCGCGGGCGTCCCGACCGCGGGCCAGGCGGCCACGCTGGTCGCGAACATCCGCCGCTTCCTGACCGGCGTCGGCGCGCCCGCGCAGACGCACGGGCCGGCAAGGATCGGCTCGTCGCAGTCGCCCGCGCGCAACGACCCGGACGTCACCGAGCGCACCGAGCCCGACGGCGGCATCGGCGGCAACAACGCCGTCTACGTGGGCGGCGCGTGGTACGCGATCAACGGCTGGCTGACCTGGGCGCTGGGTGAGCTCGACGGGGTCGTGCCGAACGCACGCGGGTACGCCTTCGACGAGTACGAGCGCAACACGTTGACCGCCCATGCGCGCGCCTACCCGCGGCACTGGAGCGGCATCATCTCGGTCGACGACGTGTGCAACGCCCACTACACGGCAGATCCGTCGAACTGCGGTGTCGGCCTGTTCTCGGGCTGGAACACTCAGATCATGCACCAGCCTTCGTGGGGCCTCTTCACGACGCTCAAGCTGGCCGGTCTGAACCCGGTGCGCGACGGCTACGAGATCGATCCCCACCTGCCGATGGGCAGCTTCTCCGTGCGGCTGCCGGAGGTGGGGATCGAGTACGGGCGCGCCAACGCGCGCGGCTACCTCCGCCCGCACGGCCGCAAGCCGCTGAAGCTGACCGTGACGCTGCCGAGGGGGCTGCGCCAGGGCCGCGCGGCGGCTTTCGTGAACGGCCGCCGGGTGGCGACCCGCCGCGGCGGCGACCGGCTGACGTTCAGCGCGCGGGCGCGCGGAGGGCGCGCGCTCGATTGGGCGGTGAGCCGGCCGTGAGGCAGCGCCTTCGCGGAGCGGTTGCGCTCGCGGCTGCCCTCGCGCTTGCCGGCGTGCTCGCCGGCGTGCTCGCTCCCGCGGCGATGGCCGCACGCTGCCCGACTGTCGCCGATCAGGCGGATCTGGCCGGCATCGCCAAGCTGCGCGGCTGGAACCGAGCGCTCGACAACTTCGGCGTGCGCACGACCGGCAGCCGCAACCACGTCCGCTACGTCAACTGGCTCGAACGCCGGCTCGACGAGATCCCGGGCGTCAAGGTCCGCTCGCTGCGCTACCGCTTTCACCGCTGGCAGGCCCGGTCGGCGTCGCTGCGCCTGACGATCGGGCGTGAGGTCACGATCAAGCCGGCGGGGCCCGTTCCGTACAGCCAGCCGTCCTCACCCAACGGGCCGCCCGCGCCGCTCGTCTACCTGCCGAGCGACACCGACATCACCGCCGCCAACTCGGCCGGCAGGCTGGTCGTGCGCGATCTGGCCGGCGGGTCGCTCCCCAACGCCGCCTTCAACGCCGTCGCGTGGTCGATCTTCGACCCGAAGGGCACGCTCGACCCGAACGGCGTCTACAAGCGCGACTGGCTCAACCCGCAGCCGACCGAGGACATGCAGGCCGCCGGCGACGCCGGCGCGGCGGGCGTGATCTTCGTGCACGAGTTCCCGCGCTCACAGATCCGCGGCCACTACCGGCCCTACGAGGGCATCCACTGGAAGGTCCCCGGACTCCACCTGGGCGTGGACGAAGGCGAGCAGCTCAAGCGAGCGATCGCGAACGGCTCGGCGGGGCCGGCGCGGATCGCCCTCTCGGCGAAGACCACCCGCCGAGCGCCGACCCGCACGCTGGTGGGCAAGCTCGCGGGGCCGGGGAAGCGGCGCATGGTCGTCTCCACCCACACCGACGGCGTCAACGCGCTCTGGGACAACGGCTCCGTCCCGATCCTCGCGATCGCGCGCTACTTCTCGGCCCTGCCGCGCCACTGCCGGCCGGGCCCGATGGAGTTCGTGCTCGCCACCGCGCACCTCTATCAGCGGCTCGACGGTCGCACGAAGAGCGCAGGCGTCGACCTGATCGCGCGCGCGCTCGACAAGGCGTACGACCGCGGCACCGTCGGCCTGGTGCTCGCGCTCGAGCACCTCGGCGCGTACCAGTGGGACGCCGTCCCGCGCGGGGGCGGCCGGCCGGGCTACGACCTGCGCCGCACGACCCAGTCAGAGCCGTCGACGACGTTCGTGACCGAGAGCCCGTTCCTGGTCCGCACCCTCGAGCGCGCGATCAAGCGGCGCGACGTGGAGCGCTCGCTGCTGCTGAAGGGCACCTCGCTGCCCGACGATTCGCACGTCCCGCCGTATTGCAGCTTCGGCGGCGAGGGCACGCCCTACATGCAGCACCTGCTCCCGACGGTCGGGTTCATTGCCGCCCCCTGGACGCTGTTCGACGCCGGCTACGGCCTCGAGCAGATCGACTTCGGGCTGCTGCGCAGGCAGACGCTCCAGTTCACCGACTTCCTGCTCGCGCTGCGCGGCGTCTCGCAGCAGCGGATCGCCGGCGAGTACACGCGCTACCGCAACGAGCGCAAGGCCGGCAAGGCCACCTGCGCGACCTAGGGATACAGGTCGCCGCCCTCGCCGACCACGAAGATCGCCGCCACCGGGCAGTTGCCCGCCGCGGCGATCACGTCGTCGACCGAGGCGCCGTCGGGGTCGACAACGACCGCCTTGTCCTCGTCGTCGAGCTGGAAGACCTCCGGGGCCGTGTCGACGCAGTCGCCGGACCCGATGCAGAGGCCCCGGTCGACGGTGATCTCGATCCGGTTGACCGAGGACAGCGCCACTGTCAGCGGCGGCGGACCAGCAGGAACGCCGCCAGGGCGGCGAGCAGCAAGAGCGGCGGCAGGAGCCGACGCGCGCCGGGACCGCCGGCCGGCGTGTCGCGGTACTCGCCCCCTGCCGGCATCGCGAACTCCTCGGCGGCGAGGATGTCGTGGGGCGGATCGAAGCGGTTCGGATCCGGGGGCATCCGCTCGTCGCGGGTGCCGATCCCGAACTCGTCGGCCGCCAGGATGTCGTGCGGCTCGTCGATCCCGCTCGGATCGCGCTGCCAGGATTCGAAGTTCATCGTCCCTATCGTTACCACACCGATGGACGAGGGCACACAGGTTGAGCTGGAGGCTGCAGCCTTCCGCCGGATGGTCGAGCACCTCCGCGAACGAGCCGATGTACAGAACATCGACCTGATGGAGCTGGCCGGGTTCTGCCGCAACTGCCTGTCGCGCTGGTACCGAGAGGCGGCCGAGCAACGCGGCGTCGACCTGACCGACCCGCAGGCGAGGGAGATCGTCTACGGAATGCCCTACGAAGAGTGGAAGGCAAAGCACCAAACCTGACCCTGATCGCGCTGGCGCTCGTCCTCGCCGGCTGCGGCAACGCGCGGGAACAGGCCCCCGACACGAGCGGCTCGGGGGACGAGATCGTGCTGTCCGCTCGCGCCGGCGCCGAGGGCCGCGCGCAGGCCGAGCGCGACGAGCTCGCCGATCTTCCGGAACCGCCCAAGGTGAAGGCGGGCGACCTCGCCGACGACGCGCCCAGCCCGGGCGCTCCGAGCGACGCCCAGGTGCGGGAGGAGCTGCGTGAGGCCCGCGCCGCGCTGGCCCGCTTCCGCGCCTACCTCGACACGACGGCCTACCTGCCGACGGGCCCGCGCGCGCGGGTCGCGTCCGACGGATCGGCGGTCGCGCCCGAGGACGCGCCGGACGTGGTCAAGCGCGTGATCCTCGCCGGCAACGCGATCGCCAAGTTCCCCTACAAGTGGGGCGGCGGCCACGGCGCCTGGCGCGACAACGGCTACGACTGCTCCGGCTCGGTCTCGTTCGCGCTCGCGGCGGCCGGCCTGCTCAACCGGCCGCTGACGTCGGGGCTGTTCATGCGCTACGGCGAGGAGGGCCCGGGCGACTGGATCACGATCTACGCGAACGAGGGGCACGTCTTCATGGTCGTCGCCGGCTTGCGGTTCGACACCAGCGGCCGCGGCCGCGCCGGCACCCGCTGGCAGCAGGCGCCCCGCGGCGTCGCCGGCTTCGCCGTTCGCCACATCCCGGGGCTCTAGAGCACCCGGTACTTCACATGGGTCACGAGCGGCGACTCGACCGCCCGCACGACCTCGAGCTTGATCTCGTCGTTGCCGAGATCGTCCAGCAGTCGCGCCCCGGCCCCGAGCAGCACCGGTGCGATGTGCAGCTGGAACTCGTCGACCGCGCCGGCCTCGAGGTACTGTCGGATGACGTCGGCGCCGCCCGCGATCTGGACGTCCTTGTCGCCGGCCGCCGCCCGCGCCTGCTCGAGCGCCGACTCGATCCCGTCGGTCACGAAGTGGAAGGTCGTCCCGCCCTCCATCGGCACCGGCTCGCGCGGGTGGTGGGTCAGCACGAAGACCGGCGTGTGGTAGGGCGGGTCGTCGCCCCACCAGCCCTTCCAGTCCTCGTCCCAGCCGCCGGGGCCGCCCCCGAACATGTTGCGTCCCATCACGTACGCGCCGACGTTCTCGGTCCGCTCCTGGACGATCTCGTCGTCGCGGCCGGTGGCGCCGTCGGCGCCGCCCTGGCCGTGCTCGCGCTCCCAGGTGGCCGTTCGGAACATCCACTCGTGCAGCCTCTCGCCGCTGTCGCCGAGTGGCTCCTCGAAGCGCTGGTTGGGGCCGGCGAGGAAGCCATCCAGTGAGACCGCGACGTCGAAATTGACCTTGCCCATCTCCACTCCTTCGGTTGCTTGGGCGTACTGACCGCCGGCCGGCCTGGAACTAATCGCTCAGGACAGCTCGTCCGGCACCAGCTCGACGTCGATCGCGCGACCGGCGCGGAGCACGCGCGCGGTCACGGCCACGCCGATCAGGTCGGCGCTGAGCAGCCGCTGGAGGTCCTCGACGCTTGTCGTCGGGGTCCCGTCGAGCGCCAGGATCAGGTCCTCGGGACGCAGGCCGCCGCGGTCGGCCGGGCTGCCGTCGACGGTCTCGACGACCTCGACGCAGGTGTCGCTGTCGGCCTCGGGGCGCGCCTGGGGCGGGACCGGGCGCTGGCCGCCGGCGACGCCGATGTAGGCGCGCCGAACGTGACCGTCGCGCATCAGCTGGCCCACGACGCGCTGGGTGGCCTCGTTGATCGGCACGGCCAGGCCGAGGCCGACGCCCGCCACGGCGGTGTTGATGCCGACCACGCGACCGCGCGAATCGGCCAGGGCGCCGCCCGAGTTGCCGGGGTTGAGCGCTGCGTCGGTCTGGATGACGTTGTCGATGATGCGCCCGGCGCGGCGCGCGCGCGTGGGCAGCGAGCGGCCGAGCGCGGACACGACGCCCGCGGTCACCGAGCCGCCCAGCCCGTGCGGGTTGCCGATCGCCACGACCAGCTGGCCGACGCGCAGCCGCTCGGCGTTGCCGAGCGTCGCCGGGACGAGTGAGTCGCCCTCGGCGCGCAGGACGGCGAGGTCGGAGAGGGGGTCGCGCCCCACGACCTCGAAGCGCTCGTCGTGGCCGTCTGCGAAGGTGGCCCGCCCGCGGGTGACGCTGCGGCCGACGACGTGTGCGTTGGTGAGCAGGTAGCCGTCGGGAGTGAGCGCCACGGCGCTGCCGGCGCCGGATGGCACCTGGCCGCCGCGTACGCGGCGCATCACCCGTAAGCTCGCCACCGACGGCCCGACTGTCTCGGCGACCGCGATCACCGCGTGCGAGTAGGCGTCGAGCGCCTCGGCCTCGGCCGGGTCGACGGGCGGCGGGACCCGCGTTGCGGCGGTCACGCCGCCGCTCCGGTCGCCTCGAACCGAACCGTCACGGTGCGCTCGTCGGTGCCGCGCACGACGGTCAGGTCGAGCGAGCCGGTCTCGCCGGCCGCGTCGAGCAGCTCGTAGAGCGTGTCGACCGAGGCGAGCTCGGTGCCGTTGCCGGCGGCCAGCAGGTCGCCGGCCCCGATGCCGGCGGCGGCCGCGGGGCTGCCGTCCTCGACGGCGCGCACCAGCAACCCGGCTCGCTCCGGAAGGCCGACGGCGCGGCGCATGCGGCGGGCAGCCCGGCCGGGGGCGATCGCGACGCCGAGACGCGGCGCGGGCGACGCCTCGCCGCGGGCGAGGCCCTGGACGCGCTCCTTGACCGCGGCCGTGGCGGGGACGGCCAGGATCAGGCCGCCGTCGAGGCGGAGGGCGTTGAGGCCGAGCAGCCGGCCCTCGGTGTCGACCAGCGGACCGCCCGAG
>JBQGCL010000251.1:0-23625 GCA_052038485.1 Thermoleophilaceae bacterium
GGGGGCGGCTCGACTCGGGCCCGCGGCAGCGGCTGCCTAACCCGCGTGAGTTGGGCGGCTCGGCGGTCCCGACTAGCGACTCGAGCGGGATCGCCTGGCGGCGGGCGGCGCGGCGGCGCGCCGGCGGCGCCCCGCGCAGCACGTCCTGCAGCGAGGTCAGCGGCCCGGAGCGGCGCCAGCGGCGCCGGCGGCGCTGGCGGGCGAAAGCGGTCTGGGCGTCTACGAGCAGGTTGCCTGTCTCCATGACCGTGAGTTTGGAGCTGAGCCAAACCCCTTACATCGGGCATTCGCCGTCTTTCACCCCTTAGTGCGCGACCGCACAGAAGCACCCGGTTTGCGCGCGCACACTCCGTCGCATGGTTGACAGACGGATACTTGTCGTCGGAGCCGGCCCCGCCGGCCTAAGCGTGGCTTCGGAGCTTGGTCGGCTCGGCGTCCGGGCCACCGTGCTGGAGCAGGCCGGTGCGGTCGGAGCGAGCTGGCGCAGCCGCTACGACCGGCTGAGGCTGAACTCGAGCCGCTGGTTCTCGAACCTGCCCGGCCAGCGCCACCCGCGCGGGACCGGCGCCTTCCCCTCACGTGACCAGATGGTCGGCTATCTCGAGGGCTACGCGCGCGATCAGGAGCTCGACATCCAGGTCAACACGCGCGTCGAGCGGATCGACCGAGCCGAGGGCGGCTGGGAGCTGCACACCTCCGCGGGAGACCTGGCGGCCGAGCAGGTGATCGTGTCGAGCGGCTACGCGCATACGCCGTACATCCCCGACTGGCCCGGGCGCGACCGCTACGACGGCATGCTGCTGCACGCCGCCGCCTACCGCAATCCGGAGCCCTTCCGCGATCGCGACGTGCTCGTGGTCGGACCCGGCTGCTCGGGTATGGAGATCGCCTACGACCTCGTCGAGGGCGGCGCCGAGCGCGTCCGGCTGGCGGTGCGCACCCCGCCGAACATCATCATCCGCAAACCGATCGGCCCGCTGCTCGCGCGCGGGATCATGAAGCTCGGTCCGCGCCGCGCCGACCGCGTCATGTCGTTCGTGCGGCGCCGCGAGATCGGCGACCTGAGCGAGTACGGCCTGCCCGAGCCCGAGGAGGGCATCTTCAGCAGGCTGCTACGGCTCGGCGTGGCCCCGGCGATCGTGGACAAGGAAGTGATCGAGGCGATCAAGGAGCGCCGCATCGAGATCGTCGGCGGCGTGGAGTCGCTCGACGAGACCGGCGTCGGCCTGGCCGACGGCAGCCGCATCGAGCCCGACGCGGTAATCGCCGCGACCGGCTACCGCTGCGGCCTGGAGCCGGTGGTGGGCCACCTCGGCGTTCTCAACGAGCGCGGCGTCCCGGTGAAGCCGACCGGCGACGAAGTGGCGCCCGGCCTGCGCTTCATCGGCTACAAGCCGCGGCCGGCGCAGATCGGGCTGATGGCCCGTGAGGCGACCCAGGCCGCCAAGGCGATCGCCGCCACCTGGTAGCGAGCGCCTAGGCTCTGCCGGGTGCGGGTCGACGTCGAGTACGACGAGCGCTACTGGTACCCCGACGACGGCGGTCAGGTCTGGATCGTCGGCTACCAGGTCGTCGATCCGGAGAGCGGGCGCTACGTCGCGCGCGACGCCGCCGAATTGCGCGAGCGCGGCCTGCACGTGGCCGGCGTGGCGGGCGCCGGCGCGCACCACGCCGACGCGCTCGCGACCGACGCGGTGGCGCCCGGCGCGCCGCTGGAGCTGCGCCGTGACCCCGCCAACCCGCATGACCCCAACGCCATCCAGGTCCATCCGGCGGACGGGGGCGAGCAGGTGGGCTGGGTCCCGCGCGAGCTCGCCGCCGAGCTGGCGCCGGAGCTCGACGCGGGGCGGCGGTGGACGGCCGTCGTGCTGCGCGAGCAGCGGCGCTCGCCGCGCGATCCGCGCCACGGGCTGACGATGCTGCTGGCCGCGGCTGACGAGATCGAGCTGAGCGTCGTCTAGCGGGCGCGCGCAACGTGCAGCTCGATCGCCTCGATCTGCTTCTGCCCGTATGAGCCGCGGTAGACGGGCCCGGCGGCGCTGAGCCGCTCGCCGGGACCGGGGAGGGGGTGGGGGCGGAGCGACTTCTTCACGTCGATGACCGACACGCCGGGGAGCGTGATCGACTGGTTCGAGATCAGCACGAAGTGCGCGTCGCCGTCGCCGTCGGGATCGACGCGCTCGACGTAGAGGATGCGCCCGCTCGCGGTGCGGCAGTTGCTCAGCTCGGGTGGGCAGTGGGACTTCCGCAGCTGGGCGGTGCGGGGCGGAGCGTCGGGCGAAGGCTGTGGCGGCGGCGGATCGGCGGAGTGAGTGCAGCCCCCGAGCAGGACGAGCGCCACGAGCGCTCGTCTCACTTGACCACCAGCGTCCCGGCGGGCTCCTCGGCGGCGTTGGCGCCTGCCGGCTCGAAGGTGATCGGCAACCGGCCCGTCCGCTGGGTCAGGACGTCGAAGCGCGCTGGGGTCAGCGGCTCCGCCGCCGCGCTCATGCCGAGGTCGTGGATGAACACCTGGCCCGGCTCATCGACCTCGACGTAGACCGTGGCGGCCTGGCCGGCGTCGATGCCCTGTGCCTGGGGGTCCGGCGCGTAGAAGGTCAGCTCCGCGGTCGACAGCGAAGGACGGGGTGCGGCCGTGGGCTGCTCCGTCTCGGTCTCCGTGGGCGGCGGGGTGCCGCGAAACGGCTCGGTGCTGTTGGTGCGCGGACGCGAGATCGACGCGGCCACCGCGGCCAGGCCGAGGACGATCGCGAACAGCAGCAGCGCACGACGTAGATGCACGCTCGGATCCTAGGCATCAAGGGGTGCTCGCCCAGCGCCGATAGCACCCCTGATGACCCGTCCCGCAATCCGGCTCACGCTCGCCGGTGCCATCGCGGCGCTGGCGCTCGTCGCCGCGCCGGCGGCCCACGCCCAGGAGGCCGAGACCGCCGAACCGCTCCAGATCATCGCCAACGGACCCGAGGCCAAGCCGCCGGGTTTCCACGTTACGGCCGGCGAGGCCGTGGTGATCGCCGTGCGCGTGCGCGAGGTGCGCGAGGAGCTCGCCAAGGGCGGCCTCGAGCGGCTGGTGGCCGTGCCCGGCTACACGGGCGATCCGCACCGCTGGCAGGTCACCTACAGCCGTGACGGGACCGGGGTGGTGGAGGTGCACGTGGACGGCGTCGACGGGCACGTGCTCGAGGTCTGGACCGGGCCACAGGTGGACTTCCTGCTTGCGCGGCCCTGGGCGGAGAAGACCGGCGGGCCGCTCAACCAAGCCTGGATCTGGATCCCGCTCTGCCTGCTGTTCCTCGCGCCCTTCTTCGATCCCAGGCGCCCGTTCCGGCTGGTCCACCTCGACCTGCTCGTGCTGCTCGGCTTCGGGGTCGCCCAGCTGTTCTTCAACCAGGGCAGGCTCGACGTCTGGGTGCCGGCCGTCTACCCGGTGTTGATCTACCTGCTGGTGCGCCTGCTGCTGGCGGGCTTCCGCCCGCGCGAGCGCCGCGAACGCCTGATCCCGGTTGCGCGCGACTCCTGGCTAATGGTCGGCCTGGTGGCGCTCCTGGTCGGCCGGCTCGTGCTCAACGTGGTCGACTCCGAGGTCATCGACGTCGGCTACTCGAGCGTCGTCGGCGCCGACAACCTGATCCACGGCGGCGAGATCAGCGGCTACGGGCCGCTGATGTTCCTCGCCTACGTGCCGTTCGAGCTGGTCTTCCCCTGGCACGGCAGCTGGGACGCCGTCCCCGCCGCGCACGCTGCCGCGCTGACGTTCGACCTGCTCACCGTCGTGGGGCTGCTGCTGCTCGGCCGCAGCCTGCGCGCGGGGCGGGAGGGTCGCACGCTGGGGCTCGCGCTCGCGTTCGCGTGGGTCGCGTTCCCGTACTCGACCTACGTGCTCCAGTCGAACACCAACGACGGTCTGGTGGCGATGCTGCTCGTCTACACGATGCTCGCCCTGCGCACGCCCGCCGGCAGCGGTCTGATGCTCGGTCTGGCCACGGCCGCGAAGTTCTTCCCCGCCGCGCTGGCGCCGCTGTTCGCCGCGGGCACGGGCGACCGCCGGCCGCGCTCGCTGCTGCGTTTCGCTTGCGCGTTCGCCGCGGTCTGCCTGGTCGCGGTCTACTTCGTGCTGCCGGACGGCGGCATCAGCGAGCTGTGGCACGACACGATCGGGTTCCAGCTGGGTCGCGAGTCCCCGTTCAGCCTGTGGGGGTTGCACCCGTCGCTCGAGCCGCTCCAGCTGCTGCTCGAGGTCGCCACGGCGGCCATGTGCGTCGCTTTCGCGTTCGTGCCGCGCCGGCGCGACGCGCGCCAGGTCGCCGCGCTCGCGGCGGCGGTCGTGATCGCGCTCCAGCTGTGTGCCACCTACTGGCTGTTCTTCTACGTCGCGTGGTTCGCGCCGCTCGCGCTGGTGGCGATCTTCGCGGCCTACCGAGAGCCGCTGCCCGAGCCGGAGTGGGAATTCTCGTCCACCCAGAAGGTCGGGGTTAAGGCTTTGCTCTGAGCTTCCGATCTAGGGACAAAGGCCAGAGCCCCCGACTCAGGGCGCTGGCGAAAAAGACCCAGATCAAAGTCACCTCAAAGGAGGAGACCAATGCTGCGGAAGCTCCGCGAGCGCATCCACAACGGGGAGAAGGGCTTCACGCTCATCGAGCTCCTCGTCGTGATTCTGATCATCGGCATTCTCGCCGCGATCGCCCTGCCCGCTTTCCTGGGGCAGCGTTCCAAGGGCCAGGACGCGGACGCCAAGTCGGCGGCTCGTAACCTGGTGTCGGCGGTGGAGTCGTTCTACGCCACCAACCAGACCTACGCCAACGCTTCGTCGGACACCGACGTGACCAGCAGCGGCGTGTACGGGACGGGCAACGGACAGGCTTCGCTGCCCGCCTCCTCGGCGACGGGTTACACGATCGTCGGCCAGTCCGCCTCGGGTAACCGGTTCACGATCACGAAGAGCGGCGCGACCGTGACGCGTACGTGCACCACCACCAGCACGGGCGCCTGCCCGAGCGGCGGTACCTGGTAACACCGGAAGTTTGGAGTACCCACTCAACGGGCGGGCCTTCGGGCCCGCCCGTTTGCTTTGCGGGACTTTAGAAACATCTCCACGAGCCGATTAAGGGAACATGCGGAAGCTCCAACAGAAAATAGGTGAAGGCCAGAGGGGCTTCTCGCTCATCGAGATCCTCGTGGTGATCCTGATCATCGGCGTGCTCGCGGCCATCGCCCTGCCGGCCTTCCTCGGCCAGCGCGGCAAGGGCCAGGACTCGTCGGCCAAGTCGGCGGCGCGGAACCTGGTCTCGGCGATGGAGTCGTTCTTCGCGACCAACAACACCTACGTCGGCGCGGGCGCCGACGACGACATCACCAAGAGCGGCGTGTACGGCACCGGCGACGGTCAGGCAGACATCTCGACCACGTCGGCCACCGGCTTCCGCGTGATCGGTCGCTCGGCCTCGGGCAACCGCTTCACGATCACGAAGGCGGGCTCGACCGTCACGCGCACCTGCACGACCACCAACACCGGTGCCTGCCCCAGCGGCGGCAGCTGGTAGCGGACCGGGCTCACCTTTTCGCCTATTGAGGGCCGCTCTGGCTTGAGCGCCAGGGCGGCCAGGTCGATGCAGTGGGTGCGTTGACCTGCGACCTAGAAGGAGCAGCCATGCTGCGGAAGCTCCGCGAGCGTATTCACGAGGGGCAGAAGGGATTCACTCTCATCGAGCTCCTAGTCGTAATTCTGATCATCGGCATTCTCGCCGCGATCGCCCTGCCCGCTTTCCTGGGGCAGCGTTCCAAGGGCCAGGACGCGGACGCCAAGTCGGCGGCCCGCAACCTGGTCTCGGCCCTCGAGTCGTTCTACGCGACCAACCAGACCTACGCCAACGCGTCGTCTGACAACGACGTGCTCCAGAGCGGTGTCTACGGCACCGGCAACGGTCAGGCGTCGCTGCCGGCCTCGTCGGCGACGGGTTACACCATCGTCGGCCAGTCCGCTTCGGGTAACCAGTTCACGATCACGAAGTCCGGCTCGACCGTGACTCGTACGTGCACCACCACCGCCACGGGCGCGTGCCCGAGCGGCGGCACCTGGTAGCCGGCGAGACTCACTGCCTCCTCTCAAAGGGCGGGCCCCCGGGCCCGCTCTTTTCGTTGGGCGAGATCTGTTACAGGAAAGAAAGCGCTGACCGATGAGGCGTGCATGCGACCCAATCTCCCCTCCCTCATTCACCGAGATCAGAGAGGCTTCACGCTGATCGAGCTGCTCGTCGTGATCCTGATCATCGGGATCCTGGCGGCGATCGCCCTGCCGGCCTTCCTCGGCCAGCGCTCGAAGGGCCAGGACGCCGACGCGAAGTCGGCGGCGCGCAACCTGGTCTCGGCCGTGGAGTCGTTCTACGCGACCAACCAGACCTACGCCAATGCCGGCTCCAGCACCGACGTCACGTCGAGCGGTGTCTTCGGCACCGGCAACGGCCAGGCGTCACTGCCGGCCGCCACGGCGACCGGGTACACGATCGTCGGGCAGTCGTCGTCGGGCAACCGCTTCACGATCGCCAAGTCCGGCGCCACCGTGACGCGCACCTGCACGACCACGAGCACCGGCGCGTGCCCGTCCGGCGGGACCTGGTAGTTAGCTTCCGGCAGCAATGGCCGCCGAGATCGCTGTCCTGACCGTCCTCGGAGGGCTGATCGGTAGCTTCCTGAACGTGGTGATCTGGCGGCTCCCGCGAGGGGAGTCGCTGGTCACCCCGGGGTCGCACTGCCCGTCCTGCGACGCGCCGGTCAAGCCGTACGACAACGTCCCGGTCGTCTCGTGGCTGCTGCTGCGCGGCCGCTGCCGCAACTGCGGCGCCGCGATCTCGCCGCGCTATCCGGTCGTCGAGCTGATCACCGCGGTCTGCTTCGGCGCGGTGGTCGCCGCGCGCGGCTTCGACGACGACCTCTGGCTCGAGCTGCCGCTCGTCGCCTGCCTGATCGCGCTGGCCGGCATCGACCTGGACCACCGCTTGCTTCCCAACAAGATCGTCTACCCGATGGCGGCTTACGGGCTGGGGATCAGCCTGGTGGTCGCGACCGGCGACTTCCCAGAGCACGTGATCGCCGGAGTGGGGGCGTTCGCGTTCCTGCTGATCGCGGTGCTCGCCTACCCGGCCGGCATGGGCATGGGCGACGTGAAGCTGGCCGGCGCGATGGGCTTCTACCTGGGCGTATCGGTGATTCCGGCGCTGCTGGCGGCGTTCCTGACCGGCACCCTGTTCGGGCTGGCGGTGATCGCGCGCGAAGGCGCCGCGGCGCGCAAGAAGGCGGTCCCGTTCGGCGTCTTCCTGGCCCTCGGTGGCCTGGTCGGCGTGCTCGCGGGCCCCGAGCTGATCGACTTCTACGAGTCGAATTTCCTGCACTGACCAGGCGGGACTCAAGGGACTCGTGAGTCCCGCCGATAACCGGGGGGAATCGCCATGGCGTTCTCCCTCCGAAAGACTTCCGATCGCGGCAGCATCGGTCTCGACATCGATGGCCGCTATCTCGCCGCTGCCCAGGTGGCCGGTGGCCGCGTCACGCGTTGCGCGAGCCAGAACCTGCCCGAGGGGCTGATCCGCGACGGTGAGGTGACCGACCCCGACGCGCTGGGGCAGCACCTCAAGAGCTTCGCGTCCGCCGCCGGCCTGCCGCGCAATGTGCGGCTCGGGGTGGCGAACCAGCAGATCGTCGTCCGCGTGGTCGAGCTGCCGCGCATCGAGGACGACAAGCAGCGCGACGCCGCGGTTCGCTTCCAGGCGTCCGAGGCGATCGCAATGCCGCTCGACGAGGCCGTGCTCGACCACCAGATCGCCGGCTTCACCACGGCCGCCGACGGCACGCCGCGCATGCAGGTCGTCCTGGTCGCCGCGCGCCGCAAGATGGTCGAGACGCTGCTCGAGGCGGTCAAGGCCGCGGGCCTCAAGGCCGAGGGGCTCGACCTCGACGCGTTCGCGCTCGTGCGCGCCCTCGCGGTCGACTCCGACGAGCCCGAGCAGACCGCGCGCGTGTTCTGCCACCTCGGCGGCATCACCAACCTGGCCGTGGCCGTCGGGACCAACTGCTTCTTCACGCGTCCGCTGTCCGCCGTCTGGGACGAGGAGGACGCCGACTCGCGTCTCGCCGACGAGATCCGCCTGTCGATCGACTACTACATGACCCAGCCGCAGGCGAAGCCGGTCGGCGAGGTCGTGGTGTCCGGTCCGGGCTCGGCCTCGAAGGAGCTGATCGAGGGCCTCGAGTCCCATCTCGGCATCCCCGTCAGCGTTCCGGCTCCGCTGGGCGCGCTCGACGGATCGGTGCTCGCGCCCAACGAGGATCCGCACCGCTACACGGTGGCGGCAGGCCTCTCGCTCGGGGCGGCGGCGTGAAGCCCGTCAACCTGATCCCGCAGGACCAGCGCCGGCGCGTCGCGGCGGACGGCGACGGCAAGAGCGCCCCGATCGTGCTCGGCGTGCTCGCCGCGCTGCTCGCGCTCGTCGTGGTCTACGTGCTGACCACGAACAGCGTCAACGAGCACAAGTCCGACGCCAAGGCCGCCGCGGCCGAGGCGGACCAGCTCGAGGCGCGCGCCGGGCAGCAGACGAGCTACACCAACTTCGCCCAGATCGCCGTGACGCGGACCCAGTCCGTCGCGGGCGTCGCGGCCACGCGATTCGACTGGGAGCGCTTCATGCGCGAGCTCGCACACGTGATGCCCGAGGGCAGCTGGCTCCAGTCGGCGGACGCATCCGTGACGGGCGACCCCGCCTCCGGCGGATCCACCACGCCGCCGGCCGACACGACCCAGACCGTCGTGGCGCCGGCCGCCAACCTGGTCGGCTGCACGCCGGACCAGGACGACGTGGCCCGCATGATGGTGCGCCTGCGTGAGCTCTACCGCGTGGACGACGTCGTGCTCAACGAGTCCACGCTCGGCCCGGGCGAGGAGAAGGCGACCGTCAGCAACTGCGGCTCGCTCTACACCTTCAACCTGACCGTCAACTTCACCGCGGCCGAGCCCTCGAAGGAGGCCCCGCGCGGCAGCAACAGCGTCCCGGCCTCGCTCGGAGGTGGGTCATGAGCCTGACCGATCGCGATCGCAAGATCCTGATCGCGCTGGTGCCGGTCCTGGTCCTCGTGGCCTTCTGGTTCCTGCTGCTCGCGCCCAAGCGCGACGAGGCCAGCCGGGCGAAGGACGACCTGGCGACCCAGCAGGCGCGGGTCGACAACGCGCGGGCTCAGGTGCAGAGCGCCGAGGGCGCGAAGGAGAACTTCGAGGCCAGCTACGCCCAGGTCGTGCGTCTCGGCAAGGCGATCCCGTCGACCGTCGACATGCCGAGCCTGCTCGTGCAGCTCGACGCCGCGGCCGCCGGCACCGGCATCGTGTTCACGAAGATCGCGACGGGCGACCGCGTGCAGAGCGCGACCCCGGCGGCCACGACGACCGCTCCGCCCGCCGGATCGACGTCCGGCACCACGGGCACGCCCGTCGCCGCCGGCGGCGAGACCGCGCAGAGCCAGCCCGGTGGGGCCGCCGAGGCGGCCAACAACGCCCAGCAGACGGCCAACCAGCGCAACGCGGCGGCGGAGAACTCGGGCGTGTCGCCCGGCGACACCCAGACTTCGACCTCGAACGGCGGCGGCCTGCCCGTCGGCGGCGGCACCGCCACCGGTACCGACGGCTCGACGGCTGCCCCGCCGGCCGGTCTCGAGACGGTCCCGCTGGAGCTCGCCTTCGAGGGCAACTTCTTCAACCTGGCCGACTTCTTCCACGGCATCAAGCGCTTCGTGTCGGTCGCGAACGCAAACGTGCTCGTGAGCGGCCGCCTGCTGACCGTGGAGAAGGTCAAGTGGTCCACCGACGAGGAGCTCTTCCCGCACATCAAGGCTGAGCTCACCGCGACCATCTACCTGTCGCCCAAGGCCCAGGGCGTCACGGCCGGCGCGACCCCGCAGGGTCCCGCCACCGGCACCCCGGCTTCCGGAACGACCCCGGCCCCGACCACGCCCGCGGCGCCAGCCGCCACGGTGACCCCGTGACCGCCATGCAGAACTTCCTTAGTCAGCTCTACAACGACCTTCGCGCGCGCCGGCTGCTGCCGGTGGCGGTGCTGCTCGTCGCCGGCCTTGTCGCCGCGCCGATCGTGCTGTCCAAGGGCGCCGACGAGCCGCCGGCGCCTGCGCCCGCGCCGTCCAGCGACGGGGACCAGGCCAAGCCGACGGGTCCCGAGGCGCTCGCCCAGGTCAAGCTCGAGGACGCGCTGGGCGAGGGCAACGGCTCGTCGCTGAGCGCCTTCGACACCAACGACCCGTTCGCGCCGCCGGAGAAGGTGCTCAAGGCCGCGCAGGACGAGGCCGTGCTCGACGACAGCGGTGGGCTGCCGCCCGACAGCGGCGCGCCGACGACCGACACCGGTACCGGCACCGGTACCGACACCGGCGGTGGAACCGGCGGTGGCGGGGGCGACACCGGCGAGGGCGGCGGTGGCGGCGGTGGCGGCGGCACCAAGACGGCCGAGTTCACCTACGTCCTCGACGTCACGTTCTTCCAGAACGGCCACAAGCGCCGCATCAAGGACCTGAAGAAGCTCGACATGCTGCCCACGCAGATCAACCCGCTGCTCATCTACATGGGCGTGACGGAGAACGCCGGCAACGCGGTGTTCCTGGTCGACGCCACGCTGGACGTCGCGGGCGAGGGCAAGTGCAAGCCGAACCGCGACGACTGCGCGTTCCTGTACCTGGGCGCCGGTTCCGAGGCGGAGTTCACCAACGGCGACGGCGACTCTTACCGCCTGATCATCAACGAGATCAAGCGCGTCAAGGTCGGCGACGAGAGCGGCACGGCCGCCTCGGACGACGACAAGGACGCGGCCGCCAGCAAGGCCGGCAAGACCGCTCACGCGGCGATCGAGGACTCCTCCGAGAAGCGCCGTTTCGAGTTCCCGATCCTGACCGACGTGGTCGTGGAGTCCGGGGAGCAAATTGACGATTCAACCGGCGCCGATAACCGCCGATAACTGGAGTAATGGGAATGCGCCGCCTCATCACCATCTGCCTGCTCGCCCTCTCGGCCGTCGCGCTGCTCGCGGCCGCGCCGATCGCGAGCGCGGCCGTCAAGCCGCAGATCACCCGCGTCACGCCGATGCGGATCAGCGTCGGCAACCTGCTGACGATCCGCGGTAAGCACTTCAAGGCGAGCGCCAAGAAGAACACCGTCATCTTCCGTTCGAACAACGGCCGGACCGCTTTCGCGAAGCCGCGCCGCGCGAGCCGCAAGAAGCTGGTCGTGCGCGTGCCCGCCGCCGTGGCTGGCCTGCTGACCGTCAAGAACAGCAAGCAGCGGCCCACGCGGCTGAAGCTGCGCGTGCTGGCCGGCAAGTTCAGCAACTACACCGGGCGGCGCCTGTCGCCGGTGGTGACCGGCGCCGGCGACGGCGACGGCGGCACCGACTCGACCAAGGTCTGCAAGGACGACTCGGATCACGACAACGACCTGCTGTCGAACGACCTCGAGCTGCAGATCGGGACCGACCCGTGCCTCGAGGACACGGACGGCGACACCATGATCGACGGCTGGGAGTACTACGCGGCCAAGGATCTCAACGTCAAGGCCGTCCCGTACCCGGGCAAGCGTCCCTTCCCGAACGCGCTCGACCCGTCGGACGGCGGCTCCGGTACCTCCAGCTCGTACGACTTCGACGGCGACGGCCTGACCACGCTCGAGGAGTTCCGCGCGTGGCGCTACACGGGCAAGTCGTTCATCGCGTCGAAGGCCGGCGGCCTGGACCTGGAGTCCCCGCTGGGCTACAGCGACGGCACCAAGTACAGCCGCGCGGCTGAGACGCCGAGCGTGCCGCAGTGGCGCAGCAGCCAGTACGGCCTGTCCAACCCGACACAGCCGTTCCCGGGCACGTACGACCTGTTCGGCGACACCGCCTGGCGCGACCAGGAGCGCGACGCCGACCGCGACGGTCTCAACAACCGCATGGAGGCCGCGCGCGGTCCGAGCAACAACGCCTGGTGGAAGAGCTTCTGGGCGAACGAGGGCCGCTTCTCCCCGGCGGTTGAGCCGTGGGGCAAGAAGTTCTACTGCGGCAACCAGAGCCCGGGCTACTTCGACCAGCGTCCGTTCGCGGAGCTCGACCTGGCCGATTCGGACGTCGATGGCGACGGTCTGCTCGACGGCGAGGACGACCAGGACAACGACGACGTGAACAACATCACCGAGGTGTACGAGGCCGACAAGGACCTCGACGGGAACGGCCAGCCCGCCTGGTGCGGCTACGCCGCCGGTCCGGTGCCCACGATCGTCTTCGGTGGCGTGGACTCCGCGATCAACCCGTTCAACCCGTGCGCGCCGAACCCCGCCGCGCGGACCTGCGACGACTACGTCCCGTTCTAGGCGTCGCCTGGCGCCCGCAGTCTCATAAGTAGGGTGTGGGCGCCATGTCCTTGCGCTTCGTCACTGCGGGCGAGTCTCACGGCCCTGGCCTCACGGCGATCGTCGAGGGGCTGCCGGCCGGCCTCGAGCTGAGCCCCGACGACATCGACCGCGACCTGGCCCGGCGTCAGCTCGGGCACGGTCGCGGCGGGCGCATGAAGATCGAGAAGGACCGCGCCGACGTCATGGCCGGGGTTCGCCACGGCCGTACGCTCGGCAGCCCGGTCGCACTGCGGGTCGACAACCGCGACTACCGCAACTGGGAGGAGCGGATGAACCCGTGGCCGGTGGAGGCGGAGATCGAGGAGGTCCACCTGCCGCGTCCCGGCCACGCCGACCTCGCCGGCATCCTCAAGTACGGCCACACCGACGTCCGCAACGTGCTCGAGCGCGCCTCGGCTCGCGAGACCGCCGCGCGCGTGGCCGCCGGCGCTCTCGCGAAGGCGCTGCTGCGCGAGTTCGGCGTGACCGTGTTCTCGCACGTCACCCGGATCGGCGCCGTCGCCGCGCCTCAGCACAACGGCCTCACGCCGACGGACTTCGAGGGGGTCGACGAGTCTCCGGTCCGCTGCCTCGATCCGGCCGCGACGGAAGCGATGGTCGCCGAGATCGACGAGAAGCGGAAGGCGAACGAGTCGCTCGGCGGCGAGTACGAGGTGCTCGCCTTCGGTCTCGTCCCCGGGATCGGCTCGCACATCTCCTGGGAGGAGCGCCTCGACGGCCGTCTCGCCGGGGCGATCATGTCGATCCACGCGATGAAGGGCGTGGGCATCGGGGATGGCTTCGACCTCGCCGGGCGGGTCGGGTCGGAAGCCCACGACGAGATCTTCTGGTCGGAGGAGCAGGGCTACTTCCGCGAGACCAACCGCGCCGGCGGGATCGAGGGCGGCATGACGACCGGCGACCCGGTTGTGGTGCGCGCGGCGATGAAGCCGCTGCCCACGCTGACCAAGCCGCTGCGCAGCGTCGACACCGACACGAAGGCGCCGGCCCAGGCCCTGCGCGAGCGGACCGACTCCTGCACGGTGCCCGCCGCGGGCGTCGTCGGCGAGGCGATGGTGGCCCTGGTGCTTGCCGCCGCCTACCGCGAGAAGCTGGGCGGCGACCACATCGAGGACGCCCGGGCAGCGCTGCGCGCCTACGAGGAGCGCATCGGTTGGAGTCGCAGATAGGCGCGATCGTCCTCGTCGGGTTCATGGGCGCCGGCAAGTCGACCGGCGCCCGCTCGCTCGCCGCCGAGCTGGGCGGGCATGCGCTCGACTCGGACCGCGAGATCGAGCAGCGGATCGGCGAGCCGATCGAGTCGTTCTTCGACCGCGAGGGCGAGGCCGCCTTCCGCGCGCGCGAGGAGGAGGTCGTCTGCGAGCTGCTCGCCCGCGACGACGCCGCGGTGATCGCGCTCGGCGGCGGGGCGCTCGCGTCGGAGCGGGTGCGGGACGCACTCACCCGCCACACCGTCGTCCACCTCGAGATCGACCCCGAGGACGCGTGGCGCCGCGCGTCAGGCAAGGGCCGGCCGCTGGCGCGCGACCGCGACCGCTTCGCGGCGCTCTGGAGCGACCGGCGGGCGGTCTACGAGTCGGTCTCCGACGCGGTCGTGCCGCCGTCGGACCGCGACGCGCTGCGGCGGGCGCTGCCGTTCGTGAAGGCGCTGGACGGCGCTCCGCCAAGCACGCGCCTGGTCTGGGCGGCCGCCGATTCGGGCGACTACCCGGTCTTCCTCGGCCGCGGCCTGATCGAGTCGGGCTTCTTCCCGCCGCTGGACGGCCGCCGATTCGTGGTCACCGACGAGAACGTCGCGCGCGTGCAGCGGGTCCGAGGCGACGAGCGGATCGTCGTGATGGCCGGCGAGGACCACAAGACGATCCACGGCGCCGAGCACGTGCTGCGCTCGCTCGCTCAGGGCGGCGCCGAGCGGGGCGACCTGGTCGTCGCGGTGGGCGGCGGGGTCGTCGGCGACCTGGCGGGCTTCTGCGCCGCCGTCTACCAGCGCGGCATGCGCCACGCCCAGGTGCCGACCACGCTGGTCGCCCAGGTCGACTCGGCCTACGGCGGCAAGACCGGGGTGGACCTGCCCGAGGGCAAGAACTACGTCGGCGCCTATCACCAGCCGTCGGCTGTGCTGTGCGACCCCGCCGCGCTCGACACGCTGCCGGCGGAGGAGAGGGCGGCCGGGTACGTCGAGGTCGTCAAGACGGCGCTGATCGCGGGCGGCGGGCTGTGGGCGCGGGTGCGCCAGGGAGGGGAGATCGGCGGCGCCGAGATCATGGGCTGCCTGCGCACGAAGCTGGCGGTGGTGGCGCAGGACGAGCGCGACGGCGGGCGCCGGCAGGTGCTCAACCTGGGCCACACGGTGGGTCACGCGATCGAGGCCGCCACCGGTTACAAGCGGTACCGCCACGGCGAGGCGGTCGGGATCGGCCTGCTGGCGGCGCTGCGGCTGTCGCAGCGCGAGCCGCTGCGCTCCGAAGTCGCCGAGCTGCTGCGCGCGCGCGGGCTGCCGCTCGCCTTCATGGGCGCCTCCGTCGAGGATGTGCTGGCGATGGTCGAGCGCGACAAGAAGCGCGAGGGCGGGCGGGTGCCATTCGTGCTCGTCGAGGCGCCCGGCGAGGTGACTCCCGGCCACGAGGTGGACGCCGAGGCGCTGCGCGCCGCCGTTGAGGAGGTGCGCGAGCGATGAAGGGCCGCATCACGGTCCTGCACGGGATCAACTTCGACGTGCTCGGGCGGCGCCCGGCGACCCACTACGGCGGGCTGACCCTGGAGGCGCTCGAGCTTCAGATCAAGCGCTACGCGGACGAGCTCGACCTGACCGTCGCCTTCTCGCAGACCAACCACGAGGGCGACTACTGCGAGGCGCTGCACAACGCCACCGGCGAGGGGCTGATCCTCAACCCGGGCGCGTGGACGCACTACTCGTGGGCGATCCGCGACGCGCTCGAGGTGGCAGCCCTGCCGGCGGTCGAGGTGCACCTGTCGGCCATCGACGAGCGCGAGGAGTGGCGGCGCGTGTCGGTGATCCGCGACCTGTGCATCGGCACCGTCCAGGGCAAGGGGCCGGAGGGCTATCGCGAGGCGCTGGCGCTGCTGCGGGAGCACCTGGACCGGTGAGCCGCGCGGACAACGTGGTCGCCCTGCTCGACGAGCGGGAGCTCGACTGCCTGCTGGTCTCGAACCTCGTCAACGTGCGCTACCTGACCGGGTTCACCGGAACCAACGGCGCCTGTGTGGTCACGCGCGACGAGCGCCTCTTCCTGACCGACTCGCGCTACGTCGAGCAGGCCAAGCAGCAGGTGGGCGAGTTCGAGCTGCTCGCGGCGAGCCGCGAGCTGCTCGGCGACCTGGCCGCACGGCTGAGCGGCCGCGCCGGGTTCGACGACGCGCACGTGAGCGTGAAGGCGCACGCCGCACTCTCGGCCAAGATCCCCGAGGAGGTCGAGCTCGTAGCCGCGGGGGGGCTAGTCGAGCAGCTACGGGCTATCAAGGATGACGACGAGCTGGCCGCCATCCGCGCCGCGGCCGAGCTCGCCGACGGCGCCTACGCGCGCCTGCGCGAGGACGGGCTGGTGGGCCGTACCGAGCGTGAGGTCGCGCGCTGGATCACCCGTTTCCTCGAGGACAGCGGGGCCGACGAGGTCTCGTTTCCGCCGATCGCCGCGGGCGGCGCGCATGGGGCGCTGCCGCACGCGTTCCCGCGCGATGTGGAGATCGAGCGCGGCGTGCTGGTCGTGCTCGACCTGGGCGCTCGGCTCGACGGCTACTGCTCGGACTGCACGCGCACGTTCGCGACAGGCCCGCTGCCCGACCGCGCCGTCGATGCCTACGAGACCGTGCGATCCGCCCAGGCGGCGGCGCTCGAGCAGATGCGCGCCGGCGCGGTTTGCAGGGAGGTCGACGCCACCGCCCGCGAGGCGGTCAAGGAGCAGCTCGGGGTCGGCTTCGACCACGGCCTCGGCCACGGGGTCGGGCTGGAGGTCCACGAGGGGCCGCGGCTGGCGACGACGGCCGAGGGCGAGCTCGAGGCGGGCAACGTGCTGACGGTGGAGCCGGGCGTGTACCTGCCCGGCGAGTTCGGCATCCGCATCGAGGACCTTGTGGCGGTGACGGGCGACGGCCCCGACGTGTTGACCGGGTTCCCGAAGGAGCTGGTGACGGTCGACAATTGATGGCGCTGGCCGCGGCCGCCGCGTTCGTGGGCGCGTTCGTCCAGTCGACGACCGGTTTCGGCTTCGCCCTGCTGCTCAGCCCGGCCGCGTTCGCGGCGTTGGAGCCGGTCGAGGCGGTGATGACGCTGCTCGTGCTGGGGCTGGCGCTCAACCTGCTCGTCCTGTTCGAGCACGGACGGCCCGACCACGTCGACTGGCGCGGGCTGGCACCGGTGCTGCTCTGGGCGCTCCCCGGGCTGGCGGTGGGGGCGGTGGCACTGACGCGGCTGTCGAAGGACGCGCTCCAGGTGGGCGTGGGCCTGGCGGTGATCGCCGCGGCCGCCTGGCAGTGGCGCCAGCGCCGCCGCAGTGCCGCCGCACGTTCGCTGCCGGCCGTCGTCGCCGGCTTCACGAGCGGCGTGCTGACCACGTCGATCAGCGTGAGCGGCCCGCCGATCGTCCTGTGGCTGGAGGCGCGCGCGGTCGAGCCCAAGGAGTTCCGCGCGTCGCTCGCGGCGAGCTTCCTGGCGCTCAACCTGACCGGCGGAGCGATCCTGCTTGCCAGCGAGGGCAGCGGATCGCTGTCGGCCGGAACGGTGGCGCCGCTGCTCGGGCTGGTGGTGGCCGGCTACGCGCTCGGGGCACTCGCCTTCCGCCGCCTCGACCGCGAGCGCTTCTACGTGCTCGCGCTCGCGCTGGTCGCGGTGACCGGCGCGGCGAGCGTGGCAGCCGGCCTCGCATAGCGGCTTGCAGCCGTCTTTGAGGAATGCGAACATGTGTTCGGTCATGGTCGTCTGCGTCCTCTACCCGCGGTTCGAATTGCTCGCAGGGTTGGGTGACCGTCGAGAGCTGCTGGCGGAGCCGGTTGCGCTGGCGCCCGAGGCTGGCAGGGAGCAGGTGGTGGGGGAGGTCTCCGCGGCCGCGGAGGCGTTTGGGTTGGTGCGCGGGATGCGGCTGGGCGAGGCGTTGTCGCGCTGCCCGGCGCTGCGGCTGATCCCGCCCGATCCGGAGGGGGTGCGCTCGCTCTGGAACGGCGTGCTCGACCGGCTCGAGGGGATCGGCGCCGGAGTGGAGTCGGACCGGGCCGGCGCGGCCTACTTCGAGTCCGCCGGCCTGCACGGGCTGCACGGGGGCGACCTCGACGGGGTGCTCGCCGAGGCCCGCCGCGTGCTCGGCCCGGGCGCTCGCTTCGGGGCCGCCCCGAGCCGCTTCGCGGCGCACGCAGCCGCTCTCCGGGCGAGGCCGCGACGGGGTCGCCGCACGGTGGTGGTGGATGAGAGCGACGTGGGCGGCTTCCTCGCGCCACTGCCGGTCGCGCTGCTGCGCACCAGGCCAGAGCTCCAGGCGCTGCCGGAGGTCTTCGAGCGGCTCGGCATCCGCACGCTCGGGGAGGTCGCCGAGCTGCCGTCGCGGGCCGTCGCCGAGCGCTTCGGCCATCCCGGCCTGCTCGCGCACGACCTGGCGCAGGGGCGCGACATCGCGCTCGATCCGCGCCGGCCGCCCGAGCCGGTGACCGAGCGGATCGACCTTCCCGACGCCGCCTCGGGCCAGCAGCTCGAACGGGCGCTGGAACTGCTGGTGGCCCGCGTGCTCGCCCGGCGCGAGCGGCGCGGCCGCTCGCTGCGCTCGCTCGCCATCTCGGCCCGCTTCGTCGCCGGTGGCACCTGGCGCACGGCGGTCACGCTGCGCCGTGCCAGCGCGGACTCCGAGCGGATCCTGCTCGCGCTCGCGCCCAAGCTGGCCGAGCTGCCGGCGCCGGCGGAGTCGCTCGGCCTCGAGGTCGAGGCGTTCGGCCCACCCGCGCAGGACCAGGGCCGCCTGCTCGACGAGGCCGCCGCGGTCAGGCGCGGCCGGCTCGGCGAGGCGGTCCGTCAGGCGCGCCAGGCAGCCGGCCCGGAGGCCGCCCTGAAGGTGCTCGAGGTGGATCCGCAGTCGCGCGTCCCGGAGCGGCGCGTGGTGCTGGCGCCGTTTCCGGACGCCCCGGCCCCGTGACGCCGGCGAGCTCCCGCAGGCTCGGCGAGCCCGAGCGGGCCGCCGTGGCGGCCGATGAGCGCGGCGTTCCGACCGCTCTCGGGGCCGCGCCGGTCGACTCCGTCCGCGAGGAATGGGTGGTCGAGGACCGCTGGTGGACGGGCCGGCCGCTGCGGCGGCGCTACTTCGAGCTGGTGCTGGCCAACGGACGAAACGTGGTCGTTTTCCGCGACCTCGTCGGCGGCGACTGGTTCCTCCAAAGAGCCTGAGTGTTCACTTCGCCGCAATCGCAGTAAAGGGGGTGGGGAAGCCGCCGATAGAACAGTGTGAGCCGCCCTTTTTCCCCGTCCTCGCAGTTCGTGCGCAGTCTCCGCTTTCAAGTCACCGGCGTGGTGCTTCTCGTGGCCGTCGCTTGCGTGTACGTGGCGAACAAGACGACGGGCGACGAGCTGGAGGGCGCCTACCGGGACTCCGCCCAAACGGCGCTGCGGTCGGCCGCGGCGGGCTTTCGGGCCGGCACCGCGAACCCCGACGGCCTGCGCGAGCTGCTGCGCGACAACCCCGAGCTCGAGTCGGCGGCGATCCACCGGCGAGGCCGCGCCGGCATATCGATCGGACGCCCCAGCGACGGCGCCGAGGTGCTGGTCACGAGTCTCCCGAACGGCGCCGAGCTCACGCTCACCTACGACATGCGTCCAGCGCAGCGAGCGCTCGAGGACCGCACCCGGCGCGTGCTGGTCATCTCCGGGGTGGTGGCGGTGGTCGCGGTCACGCTGCTGATGCTGATCTTCGGGCGCGCGATCTTCCATCCGCTCGACCGGCTGCGCGCGGCGGCGAGGGCCGTTGGCGCGGGGGACCTCAGCGGCCGCTTGCGCTGGCGCCGCCGCGACGAGCTGGGCCAGCTGGCCCGCGAGTTCGACTCGATGGCGGCCCACTTGGAGGAGAACCAGCGCGGCCTCGAGGAGCTCGTACACCGGGACCCGCTCACCGACCTGCCCAACCACCGCCGCTTTCAGGAGGCGTTCGCCGCCGAGTTCGACGCGGCGCGCGCCGAGGGCCGCTCGTTCGCGGTGGTGCTGCTCGACGTCGACGAGTTCAAGCGCATCAACGAGGCGCGCGGCCATCCATACGGCGACGAGCTGCTCGGCCGCGCCGCCGCGGGGCTCGCCGAGGCGATGCGCGACCTCGGCGTGGTCGCTCGCGTCGGCGGCGACGAGTTCGGGCTCGTGCTCCCGGACGCCGACAGCGCTCGCGCCTTCGCGCTCGCCGAGGCGGCCCGGGCGGCGGTCGAGGTGTCCTCGCCCGTGCACGGCACGCTGCGCTGCTCGGCCGGCGTGGCCAGCTATCCGGAGGACGCCAAGAGCGCCGGCGCCCTGCTCCAGCTCGCCGCCGGGGCGCTGAGCTGGGCCAAGGACAGCGGGCGCGGTCGCACGCGCCGCTACGACCCCGAGCACGTCTTCGTCGTCACCGAGGAGCAGCGGGAGGACTTCGCCGCGCTGATCGCCCGGCCCGACGCGGTGCGCCCGGTCTTCCAGCCGATCGTCGCACTCGCGAGCGGCGAGGCGGTCGGGTACGAGGCGCTCGCGCGCTTCGACGGCAAGCCTGGCCTGCCGCCCTCGTGGTGGTTCTCGCAGGCCCACCGGTTCGGCCTCGGGGCGGCGCTCGAGGGGCAGTCGGTGCGCGCGGCGCTGGCGGCCCGCAACCGCCCGGCGGGCAGGTTCCTGTCGATCAACCTGAGCCCGTCGGCGCTCGGCTCGAGCCACGTGACCGAGTCCCTGCCGCGCGACCTGCGCGGCATCGTGCTCGAGATCACCGAGGAGGAGCGCGTGCTCGATATCGAGGGCCTCCAGCGCAACCTCCAGCCGCTGCGGGCGCGCGGCGCGCGCATCGCCGTCGACGACGCCGGGGAGGGCTACGCCGGGCTCCAGCAGGTGATGAGCATGCGCGCCGACATCATCAAGCTCGACCGGGCGCTGGTGGCGGACGTGAACACAGACCCGGCCAAGGTCGCGTTGATCGGCTCGCTCGTGCACTTCGCCCGCAGCACCGCGGCCGCGATCTGTGCAGAGGGCGTCGAGACGCTCGAGGAGCTGCGGACGCTGATCCACCTCGGCGTTTCCTACGGGCAGGGCTGGGCGCTCGCGCGCCCCGGCGCGCCCTGGCCGCGCGTGAACGCCGAGGCCGCCGGACTGTGCCGCGAGCTGCGCTCGGCCCAGCCCAGGATCGTGCCGCTCGAGCTGAGGAAGGGCGCCTGATGACGCCGAGCACCAGGGCGGTGCTCGCCCGGCTCGGGGCGATGTTCGAGCGCACCGCCTCGGTGCGCGACGACGCCGACCTCCAGCAGGTGCTCCAGGACGTCGCGCACGCGATCGGCGAGGTGCTCGGCTACCGCGCCGTGGTCATCAACACCTACCGCGCGGCGTTCGACGACCTGGTCACGGCCGCCGCGGTCGGCTCGGACGACTCGCTCCAGCGGCTGATCGGCACGATCTCGCCGAAGCACACCTGGACGCCGCTGCTGACCGAGCGCTTCCGGCGCCGCGACGGCGCCTACTTCGTGCCCGACGGCGAGTTCGACTGGGACGCACTCGGCGTGGACACCTACGTGCCCGACCTCGAGCCGCCCGACCACCCCGACGCCTGGCTGCCCGGCGACGCGTTGTTCGTGCCGCTGCGCGACGCTCGCCACGAGCTGCTCGGCGTGATCTCGGTCGACGAGCCGGAGACCGGGCTGCGTCCCACCGACGAGCAGCTCGACGTGCTCGTGACGATCTCCCAGCACGCGGCGCTGGCGATGCGGATCGGCCAGGACATCGCGACCGACATGGAGCACCAGCGCATGCTCGAACGCGTGCTCGAAGTGTCGGCGCAGCTGTCGCAGGCCAGCGACGTGGACGCGGTGCTCCAGGCCGTCGCGGACGGAATCAGCGACGCGCTCGGCTTCGACAAGGTGCTGATCGGCATCTCCGAGCAGCCCGGCCGGCCGCTCGTCACCCGGGCGTCCGCGGGCTGGCCGACGGACGCGCCGGCGCTCGACCACGGCGCCAGCCTCGAGGCGCTCGGCGGGCTGTTCGGCGAGGACTTCGAGGTGGCCGGGTGCTACCTGCTGCCGGCCGAGGTCGCCGAGGACCGGCTCGGCATCGACGACTTCCCGTACCGCTCCGAGCTGAACGGGCGCGGCCCGCACGCCTGGTCGCGCCACTGGCTGCTCGTGCCGCTGGACGAGGGAAGCGAGCGGATCGGCGTGATCTGGGTCGACGACCCGCGCGACCGCCTGCTGCCGACGCACGCGCGGCTCCAGGCGCTGCGCCTGTTCGCCAACCAGGCGGTGGCGGCGCTGACGGTGGCCAAGCAGGCGGCCCGGCTGCGCCACGAGGCGCTCCACGACGCCCTCACCGGCCTCTCCAACCGGCGCGCCTTCCGGGCCCGGCTGGTGCGCGAGATCGAGGGCCGGCTCGGGTTCGCGCTGGTGCTCTGCGACATGGACAACCTCAAGACCGTGAACGACACGCGCGGACACGACGCGGGCGACAAGGCGCTCCAGCTGCTCGCCGACGGGCTGCGCAGCCAGCTGCGCCGCAGCGACGAGGCCTACCGCATCGGCGGCGACGAGTTCGCGGTCGTGCTGCCGCAGGCGAGCCGGCTGGACGCCGAGCGCGTCATGCGGCGCTTGCGCACCGCGATTGCTGCGAGCGTCCCGCCGGGCGGCGATCCGATCGACGCCAGCTTTGGGATCGCCGTGTTCGAGCCCGGCGACGATCCCGAGCGGGTCGTCGCGCGCGCCGACGAGGCGCTCTACCAGGCCAAGCGCCGCCGCGCCGAGAACGTCGCCTAGCGCGCCCTGTGCCTGATCGCACAGACGCTCGGCCCGGCGGTGCCGACACTGATGGCATGTATTCAGCCAATGCCTACGTCATCCGCCAAGCCACTGCCGACGATGCCCGCGCGCTCGAGCGCCTGGCCGCCCTGGACGGGCAGAAGCCGCTCTCGGGGACCGCGCTGATCGGCGAGATGGACGGCTCGCCGGCCGCGGCCATCTCGCTCACCGACGGCCGCATCGTCGCCGACCCGTTCAAGAGGACCGCGCATCTCGTTCCCCTGCTGACGATGCGCCGGCGCGCCCTCCAGGCCCTCGTGCGGCGACCCCTGCTGCGCGACCGGATCCGGGCCGGCGTCAGCCTGCCTAAGCGCGCAGCCGATAGCCCCGCTTGAACAGCTGCTGGTTGAGCGTGAAGAGCGCCCCGGTCGCGAGCGTCAGCAGCGCCAGCGACAGCGCCACGTTGGCCTCGGTGTAGCCGAGGAAGCCGTAGCGCACCAGGTTGATCATGTAGTAGATCGGGTTGAAGTGAGTCAGCGTCTCGAACGGCTCGGGCAGTAGCGACGCCGAGTAGAAGACGCCCCCGAGGAAGATCAGCGGCTGGAGCACGAACGTCTGCGCGAACGAGACGTCGTCGAACTGCTCGGCGCGTACCCCGACGAGCACGCCGAGCTGGGCGAAGAAGAAGCCGACCAGCAGCAGCGCCGGGACCAGCACGATCACGTGGTCGACGGGCAGATCGACGAGCAGCGAGGCGGCGACGAACGTCAGCAAGGCGACCAGCATGCCGCGCAGGAAGCCGCCCAGCGAGAAGGCGAGCAGCAGCTCGCGCGGCGAGGCGGGCGAGGAGAGCTGGTCGTCGATCGCGCGCTGGAACTTCTGCTGGAGGATCGACGAGGAGTTGTTCGAGAACGCGTTGGTGGCCCAGGCCATCATGATCAGGCCCGGGATCACGAACACGACGTAGTCGATGCCGTGCAGCTTGTCGATGCGCGAGCCCAGCGCGGCGCCGAACACCGAGATGTAGAGGAAGGTCTCGAGCAGCGGCGCGCCGACGGTCTGGCGCTTGATCTTCATGAAGCGGTTGACCTCGCGCCGGACCAGGCTGGCGAAGCGGATCTGGCCGGTGCTCATACGACGTCGGTCCCGATGTGCGCGCGCGACAGCTCCTTGCGGCCGACCAGCTCGAGGTAGGCGTCCTCGAGGCTGGCCACGCCGTACTCGGCGGCCAGCTCGTCGGTGCTGCCGGTCGCCACGATCTGGCC
>JBQGCL010000252.1:0-49229 GCA_052038485.1 Thermoleophilaceae bacterium
GTGCGTCGCGTCGAGCCCGGCGACCGCGACCCCAGCGGCGCGGAGATCCGCATCGAGCCCGCGATCGAGGTGGGCAACATCTTCAAGCTCGGCACGCGCTACTCCGAGCCGCTCGGCGCGCACTATCTCGACGAGCACGGCAAGGAGCGGCCGGTCGTGATGGGCAGCTACGGGATCGGACCGGCGCGCATCGTGGCGGCCGCGATCGAGCAGTTCCACGACGACCAGGGGGTCGCGTGGCCGCGCTCGATCGCCCCGTTCGACGTCGAGCTGATCACGCTCGGCAAGGAGGGCGAGGAGGCGCGCACGGTCGCCGACCGCCTCTACGACGAGCTGCGCGCGACGGGCCTCGACGTCCTCTACGACGATCGCGACGGCAGCGCGGGGGAGAAGTTCGCCGACGCCGAGCTGCTCGGCTGCCCGCTGCGGCTGACGATCGGCAAGCGCGGGCTCGAGGCCGGCGAGATCGACGTCCAGGTCAGGCGCGGCCAGGAGCAGCGCTCATTGCCCCTCGAAGGCGCCGCACAGGCGACGGCGGACCTGTGGGCGACCCTCCCCTGACCTTCCGCCGCCTGGTCGGCCTCGACCGATCGGGCGGACCGCCACCCGGGACGCGGCGGGGCGAACCGCTGCATCCGTGGACACTGCCGAACGCGATCGGGATCGCGCGGCTGCTGCTGATACCGGTCTTCCTCGTCGTCGCGCTCGAGTCCGACGACGGCCGCGACACCACCGCCTTCGTGCTGTTCGCCGTGATCGCGGGGACCGACTACCTCGACGGCATGGCCGCGCGCATCACCGGCCAGTACAGCCGCCTGGGCGCGCTGCTCGACCCGCTCACGGACCGGCTGCTGGTCATCTCCGGCGCGATCGTGGCCTGGGACTTCGAGCTGCTGCCGCGCTGGGCGCTGCTCGTGCTGGGCGCTCGCGAGGCGGTCATGCTCGTGCTGACCCAGGTGGCGCTGCGGCGCGGGATCGACCTCAACGTCAACATGCTCGGCCGCTGGGCGGTCTGGCCGGTGATGACCGCGCTCGGACTCTGTCTGATCACCGAGGGCTGGCTGATCGACGCGCTGCTCTACGTCGGCCTGGCGATGACCCTTGCGGCGACCGCTCGCTATCTGCAAGATGGTCTCCGAGCCTTGCGCAAAGGCTCAACCTCTACTTGAGCATCGGCTATATTCGCTGGCTCCCGACGCGCGCGAAAGGATCGCCTTGGACACATTCCCTGATCTCGGAGCCCTCTCCGACCGGGAGCTGAAGGACCTCATCCAGCAGCTCACCGAGGAGGAGCAGGAGGTCTCGTACCGCCGGCGCATCCTGCACGGCAAGATCGACATCCTGCGCGCGGAGCTCGTCAACCGGCTTCGCAAGAAGCACGAGGAGGGTGAGTCAGTCATCAGCGGCGCCGACGTGCAGCAGCTGACCGACATCCTCGCCGGCAAGGGCTTTCCCTCGGAGGGAGACGTCGAGTAGCCGTGCATTGCCCGGAGTGTGGCTTCGTCAACGCGGAGGGCGCGAACTACTGCCAGAAGTGCGGTGCGTTCCTGGGCGAGGCCGAGACCCCCAAGAAGCCGGGGGACACGACCGAGGTCTACCAGGTCGACGAGTCGGGAGACCTGAAGGCCGTCGACCTCGAGGAGGTCACCCACGAGGGGGCGACGCTCGTGATCCGCGCGGGCGGCGGGCGCTCCGGCGAGGCCTTCAACGTGACCGGCGAGCGCATGACGATCGGGCGTAGCCCGGAGGCCGAGATCTTCCTCGACGACGTGACCGTTTCGCGCAACCACGCGCTGCTCGTGGCCCGCCGCGACGGGCTCTACATCGACGACCTGGGCTCGCTCAACGGCACCTACGTGAACCGGCGCCGGATCGAGTCGCACCGCCTCCAGAACGGCGACGAGCTCCAGGTCGGCAAGTACAAGCTCACCTACCTGGACGAGCGATGAGCACCGAGGTCGCCAGCGGGCCGCCCCCGCGCAAGGAGAAGGCGCTCACGATCGGGGCCGACGTGAAGCAGCTCGAGCGCGAGTTCCCCGACATCTCGATCTCGAAGATCCGCTATCTCGAGGACCAGAAGCTGCTGTCGCCGCGGCGCACGCCGGGCGGCTACCGCCTCTACGGGCCGGCCGACGTGGACCGCCTGCGCACGATCCTGCGGCTCCAGCGCGACGAGTTCCTGCCGCTGCGCGTGATCCGCCAGGAGCTGGCCGCCGGCCTGACCGAGGCCGAGACGCCGCCGGTGCAGGAGGCGCGCGGGCCGAGGCGCGCGACCGTGGCGCTGCGCGGGCCCGGCTCGCTGTACCGGCTCGACGACGTGCTCGAGGACACCGGCGCCGACCAGGCGCTCGTCAAGGAGCTCGAGGACTACGGGGTGATCAAGGGCGAGCGCCGCGACGGAGAGCAGCTCTACGACGACACCGAGCGCGAGATCATCCGCGCGGTCACCGAGCTGAAGCGCTTCGGCGTGGGCGGGCGCAACCTGCGGGTGTTCCGCACCTCGGCCGACCGCGAGGCGGCCCTGCTCGAGCAGATCCTCGCTCCGGCGCTGCGCTCGCGCAATCCCGAGCGGCGCAAGGAGGCGGTCGAGGCGCTCGAGAACCTGGCCGCGATCGCCTCCCACCTCAAGCACCTGCTGCTGATCCGCGACCTGCGCAAGCTCGCGCGCTGACGCTGGACCTCGACGCGTACGTCGGCCGGGTCCCGGACTTCCCCAAGCCGGGGATCCTGTTCTACGACATCACCACGCTGTTCCTCGAGCCCGGGGCGCTCGGGCAGGCGATCGGCCGGCTCGCGGACTACGCCCGCGAGCGCGACGTCGACTACGTCGTGTCCGCCGAGGCGCGCGGGTTCGTGCTCGGCGGCGCGGTCGCCGCGCAGGCGGACGCCGGCTTCATCCTCGCCCGCAAGCCGGGCAAGCTGCCGCGCGAGGTCACCTCCGTGCAGTACCAGCTCGAGTACGGCGTGGACACGCTCGAGGTGCACGCCGACGCGGTCCGTGGCGGGGCGCGCGTGCTCGTGCACGACGACCTGCTCGCGACGGGCGGGACCGCCCAGGCGCTGTGCGACCTGGTGGAACAGGCGGGCGGTGTCGTGGCAGGATGCGCGTTCGTGATCGAACTGTCATTCCTGGGTGGGCGCGAGCGTCTGGAGGACTACGACGTCCACTCGCTGCTGGCCTACGACTCGGAGTGATCGTGCGCCGCGAGACGGTGGTGCCGCGAGCGCCGAACGAGGTCTGGGACGTGATCAGCGACCCGGCCCAGCTGCCGCGCTGGTGGCCGGGCGTGACGCGCGTCGAGGAGGCCACGGCGGCCGCCTGGACGACCGTTCTGACCTCGCCCAAGGGGAAGTCGGTGAGGATGGATTACACGCGCGTCCAAGCGACCGAGCCGACCCGGCTGGTGTGGCGCCAGGAGGTCGAGGAGTCGCCGTTCGAGCGCATCCTGGCCGAGGCGACGACCTCGCTCGAGCTGTCGCAGGCCGACGCCGGCACGCGCGTGTCGATCGAGCTCGAGCAGAAGCCGCGCGGCTGGGCGCGCTTCGCGCCGCTCCAGTTCCGCGCCGCCGGCACGCGCCAGGTGCAGGGCGCGCTGGACGGCTTGGAGAGGCTGTTCGCATGAGGTGGTGGGGATGGGGCGAGGACGGCCACGACTTGGCCCTGCCCGAGCAGGCGCTGGGCCTGCTGCGCTCCGAGCTCGGCGTCGAGCCCGGTTCCGGCTCGCCGCCGGTCGCGCTCGAGCAGGTGCGCCTGCCCGACTCGCGCCTCGACGCTTCCGTGCGGTCCCGGCTGGCGGCGACCGTGGGGCAGGACCACGTGCTCGACGACCGCGCCGCGCGCGTGGGGCACGCCGCCGGGCGCAGCTACCCCGACCTGGTGCGGCTGCGCACCGGCGAGCTCGACGGCGCGCCCGACGCGGTCGTCGAGCCCGGCTCCGCCGAAGAGGTGCAGGCGCTGCTGGCGGCGTGCGCCGAGGCGCGCGTGGCGGTGGTCCCGTTCGGCGGCGGCACGAGCGTGGTGGGCGGCGTGGACCCGTTCGCCGACGGCTTCCCCGCGGTGATCTCGCTCGACCTGCGCCGGCTCGACCGGGTCGTCGACGTGGACCGCACCTCGCTCACCGCCAGGCTCGACGGCGGGCTGTTCGGCCCGGAGGCCGAGCGGCGGCTGGCCGAGCAGGGCGTCACGCTCGGGCACTTCCCGCAGTCGTTCGAGTACTCGACCGTGGGCGGCTGGGTCGCGACCCGGTCGGCCGGACAGGCCTCGACGGGCTACGGGCGCATCGACGAGCTGGTCGAGGGCCTGCGGCTCGTCTCACCGAGCACCGAGGTCACGCGACGCCCTGTGCCCGCCACCGCGGCGGGTCCGGACCTGCGCGAGCTGCTGATCGGCTCGGAGGGCGTGCTGGGCGTGATCTGCGACGCGACGCTGCGCGTGCGCCCGCTGCCGAGCACGCGCCGCTACGAGGGCTGGTCGTTCCGCTCGTTCGAGGCGGCCTGCGAGGCGCTCCGCGTGATGGAGCAGGCCGACGGCTCGCCGGACGTGATGCGGCTGTCCGACGAGCACGAGACGCGCCTGACGCTGGCGCTGGCGTCCACGGGCAGCGCCACCGAGCGAGCCGGGCGCGCCTACCTGCGCGCGCGCGGCCACGAGGGCGGCTGCCTCGCGATCGCCGGCTTCGAGGGCGACGAGGACGACGTCGAGCGGCGCCGGCTCCACAGCGGTGCTCTGCTGCGCGCCGGGGGCGGGCTGCGCCTGGGCCGGCGGCCGGGCGAGGCCTGGCTGCGGGGTCGCTACGCCGGCCCCTACCTGCGCGACGCGCTGCTCGACCACGGCGTGTTCGTGGAGACGCTCGAGACGGCCACCTCGTGGAGCAACCTGCCCAACCTCTACGGCGCGGTCGGCGACGCGCTCAGGAAGGCGCTGTCCGAGCGGGGAACGCCGCCGCTGGTGATGTGCCACGTGTCGCACCTGTACCGCTCCGGCGCCTCGCTCTACTACACGTTCCTGGCCCGCCAGCAGCCCGAGACGGCGATCGAGCAGTGGCGGGCGGCCAAGACCGCCGCCTGCGACGCGATCGTCGCCGCCGGCGGCACGATCACCCACCACCACGCGATCGGCCGCGACCACGCCCCCTGGCTGAGCGCCGAGGTCGGCACCGTCGGAGTCGAGCTGATCCGGGCCGCCAAGCAGCGCCTCGACCCGGCCGGGATCATGAACCCAGGGAAGCTGCTGCCGACCTAGCGGTGCACCGCCGCCAGCAGGGCGGCGTAGGAGCGCACCAGCAGCGCCCGCTCCTCGGCCAGCAGCGGGTTCGCCGGGTCGCTGCCCGCCTCGACCCACCGGTCCGAGATGTCCATCGCCTCGGCGCGCAGGCGGGCCGCCTCACGCACCTCGGTCGGGTCGGCCGCATACGTGTACGCGTACAGGTCGCGCAGCGCCACGATCAGGCCTTCGGACGAGTCGCCCGCGTGCTGGTGCTCGCGGTGCACGCGCCACCACTCCACCTCGAGCTCGGACGCGCGGGTCGGATCGAACGCCGTCGATGACTCGCTCTTGCGGAGCAGCTGGTAGAAGCGCCGCATCAGGGCGCGGGCCTTGTCCGGGTCGTTGTCGGGGAACGGCGCCCAGACCATGTTCGCCCGCAGCACCAGCCAGGCGCCCACCAGCGTGCGCGGCCAGCTCATCCGGAAGGCCGCCCGGACCAGCCCTACCGACGAGACCAGGAACGCGCCCCACTTGCGGCGGTAGTAGGTCTCCCAGGCGCGGCACTCGAGGCTCCCGACCCGGCGGGGATCGAAGGAGCGCATCGGGCTCGCGCCCATCTAGCCGCCGGAGTTCGGGAGTGGCCGCAGCGGGATGTTGGCGAGCACGGTCGCCTTGTTCTTGCCGCTGCCGGTCTCGATCGGCTCGCTGGCCAGCTCGAGCAGGCCACGCAGCACGGACGGCCCGGTCTGCACCTGCCGGTCGTTGCCCTGCCCGGAGATCTCGACCGACGTGACGTCGATGTACTTCCAGTCCCTGTAGCCCGCCGGCAGGTCGCCGATCACCTGGAGGTTGCCCTGGGTGTCGGTGGTCGTCGCGCCGAGCGACTTGCGCTTGGCCTCCGAGTCGTACAGCCACACCTGGTAGGCGTTCGTCTGCGTGCTTGGCTGGAGGCCCTGCGCCTGCACGAGGATCTGGGTCTTGCCCTTCGACTCGGCGATGATCGCCGACCCGAGGCGCTCGGTTGAGATCGGGCTGTTGTTGGATGCGTTCTGCGAGCCGGAGTTGCCGCCGCCGTCGTTGTCGTCGCCGGTGAGCAGCCCGATCGGCCACAGCAGCACCACGACCAGCAGCACCGCGGCCCCGGCGAGCCCCGCGAGGATGCGGCGCCGATTGACGGCCGCCGCGGCGCTCGGGCCGAGCGGGCCGGAGGCGGGCGCGGAGCTCCCCGGCGCGGACGGCGCCGCGCCCCGCCGCGCGCGCTCGCCGGGAGATCGAAGGCTCGTGCGCGCCGCGCGCTCGCCGTCGGGGATCGCCGGCAGGTCGCCGTTCGGGTAGAGCTGCTCCAGCGAGTCGAGCAGCGAGCGCGTCCAGCTGCGCGCCGCCTCCGAGCGGCGCAGGTGGCCGCGCGTGGCCGTCACCTCGGGCCCGGCCTGCTGGCCGAGCACGTAGTCGGCGAGCTGGCCGCGCCAGTCCTCCTCGACGCCGCGCACGCTCACGGGGGCGAGCTGAACGAGCGCCTCGCGGGCGCGCTCGCGCACGCGTTCCTCGGGGATGCCGAGCATGTCGGCGAGCTCGTCGTAGCCCTTGCCCTGCTGGAGCACGAGCTCGACGATCGCCCGCTGCTCGTCCGAGAGCTGGTCGAAAGTGGCCATGAGCAGGCCGAACTGTAGTGTGCGCGCCCGTGACCGACGGGCAGGTAGAGGGCTATCCGCCGCCCGGGACGCTCGACGACGTGCTCGGCTTCGAGCTGCTCGAGCTGACCGGCGAGAGCTGCCGGGGCCGCTTCGCGGTCGAGCAGCGCGTGCAGCAGCCGTTCGGGCTCGTCCACGGCGGCGCCTACGCGGCGCTGGCCGAGACGATGGCCTCGTGGGCGACCGTGGCCGCTGTCGGCCCCGATGGCAACATCGCGGTCGGCATGTCGAACAGCACCACCTTCATGCGTCCGGTCACGAGCGGCCAGGTGCACGCCGACGCGACGCCGCGCCACCGCGGCCGCACCACCTGGGTCTGGGACGTCGAGTTCAACGACGACGAGGGACGACTCTGCGCGCTCTCCCGCGTGACGCTCGCCGTGCGCCCGGCCCCGTGATCACGGTCGACGAAGTGCGCGAGTACGTACGCGACTTCCCGCGCTCCTACGAGGTGCTCGTACACGGCCGCATCAAGTTCCGCGTCGGACAGATCGTCTGGCTGGCCTTCTCGCGCGACGAGACGGCGATGTGCTTCGCGTTCCCGAAGGAGGAGCGCCCGATGCTCGTCGAGACCTACCCCGACAAGTTCATGCTGCCGCGCGAGTCCGACATGCGCTTCAACTGGGTCTGCGCCCGGATGGACGCGCTCGACTCCGCCGAGATGCGCGAGTACGTCCTCGACGCCTGGCGGATGGTCGTCCCGAAGAAGGTCTGGACCGCGTTCAGCGGAGGGCCCGAAGGCGACGCTCCTGACCCGTAGCGCGGGTCTCGAAGCGATTCGTGATGGGCAGCCGCCGGTCGCGCCCGAACGCCTTGGTGGAGATCTTGATCCCGGGCGGGGCCTGGCGCCGCTTGTACTCGGCCCGGTCGACCATCCGGATCACCCGCTCCACGTCCTCGGGCGGGAGGCCGCGGCGCCCCAGCTCGACCGCGTCGAGATCCTCCTCGACGTAGCCGGCCAGGATCGCGTCGAGCACGTCGTAGGGCGGCAGGGAGTCCTGGTCGCGCTGCTCGTAGCGCAGCTCGGCCGAGGGCGGGCGCTCCAGCACGCTGGGCGGGACGAGCTCGCGCTGTTCCTGCTGGTTGCGCCAGCGCACGAGCCGGTAGACCCAGCCCTTGAAGACGTCCTTGAGCACCGCGAACCCGCCCGCCATGTCGCCGTAGAGCGTCGCGTAGCCGACCGACAGCTCGGACTTGTTGCCGGTTGCCAGCACCAGCCACCCGAACTTGTTAGACAGCGCCATGACCAGATTGCCGCGGATGCGCGCCTGGATGTTCTCCTCCGCGATGTCGGGCTCGGTGCCGGCAAACGCGTCGGCCAGCAGCTCGCCGTAGGAGTCCATCGCGTCGCCGATCGCGATCTCGCGGAAGTCGACGCCGAGGTTCTCGGCGATCGCCCGGGCGTCGGCGCGCGTGCCCTCGCTGGAGTAGGGGGAGGGCATCGACACGCAGGTGACCCGTTCGGGGCCGAGCGCGTCGGCGGCGACCAGCGCTACGAGCGCGGAGTCGATGCCGCCGGAGATGCCGAGCACGACGTGGTCGAAGCCGTTCTTGGTCACGTAGTCGTGCAGGCCCGTGCGTAGCGCGGCGTAGACCTCCGCTTCGGGCTCGAGCAGGTCGGCGACCGTGCCACCCACGGTCTTGCCGCCGCCGGCCACCTCCAGGCTGGCCAGATGGACAGCGGGCGGCTCCGCGACCGGCGTGGCGCGCCGCTGGCGGCGCACGTTGGCGCGGTGGCGGGTGTCGCGCAGGCGAGCCGAGCCGACCTCGCGCGGGTCGATCGTGCAGAGCGTCAGGCTCTCCTCGAACTGCGGGCAGCGGGCCAGGACGCGGCCGTCCTGGTCGGCGGCGACGCTGTGCCCGTCGAAGACCAGCTCGTCCTGGCCGCCGACCGTGTTGACGAACACGACCGCGGCCAGGTTGTCGACGGCGCGCTGAACCAGCATGCGCTCGCGCCCGTGTCCGTAGCCGACGCGGTAGGGCGAGGCGGACAGGTTGACGATCACCTGGGCGCCCGCCAGCGCCTCGGTCATGGCGGGCGGGCCCGGCTCCCAGATGTCCTCGCAGATCGTGATCCCGATCGGGATCCCGTTCAGCTCGAAGATGCCGGCCTCGGCGCCCGACTGGAAGTAGCGCTGCTCGTCGAAGACGCCGTAGTTGGGCAGGTACATCTTGCGGTAGACGGCCGCGACCTCGCCGTCGGCGAGCACGGCGGCCGAGTTGTAGACGTCCTCGGCGCCCTCCGGGAAGCCGACCAGTGCCACGATCCCGCGCGTCTGCGCGGCCAGCTCGGCCAGCGTCTCCGACACGCGCTCGAGGAACGACGTCTTGAGCAGCAGGTCCTCGGGCGGGTAGCCGCTCAGCGTCAGCTCGGGGAAGACGACCAGCGCCGCGCCCCGATCGCGCGCCTCCCCGATCCGCTCGGCGATCTTGGCGGCGTTGCCGTCGATGTCGCCGACGGTCGGGTTGATCTGGGCGAGCGCGACTCTGAGCAGGTCCTGTCCGGGGGACATAGCTCCATTATCGCGACCGCGTCGCCGATTACCGGAAGATGCGTTGCGCGACGCCGCGCAGCGTCTCGGTGCCGTAATCGTGCGACGGGTCGCCGTCGGTCAGCACGGCCAGCGAGAAGCGCCGCCCGCGCCGCTCGAACAGCGCCGCCTCGTGTACGAGCGATCCCCGGCTGGTGGTCCGCCAGCCGCCCTTGAAGAAGGTGTGCCAGCCGTGCTCGAGCGAGACCTTGGAGAAGCCCCAGCGCTGGTAGGACACGATCGAGGACAGCAGCCGGCGCGCGTAGCTGCGTGAGCGGTCCGGAACGAGCTCGTCGATGTGCAGGAACAGCCTGGCCTGGTCGGCGGCGCTGAACTGGACGTTGCCCCAGTGCCCGCCCGGCACGACCAGGTCGGTCATGTGCGCGAGCTTGCCGACCGCGAGGATGCCGGCGTCGCCGACCCAGCGGTAGGCGGCGTCGGCGGCGTTGTTGTCGGAGAGCTGGATCATCGGGGACAGCACGGCCTGGTCGGAGGTGCTGGGCGCGTGGTCGCCCAGCTGGCGCAGGCGCGCCACGAGCAGCATCGCCTTGACGACGCTCGCGGTCACGTAGCGGCGGTGCGGCTGCCAGCCGCGCAGGCGGCCGTGGGTGTCGATCAGCGCGAACGAGGAGATCGCGCGCCCGCGCACGTACTGGCGGGCGGCGCGTACGCGGCCGGAGGAGGGGAAGGCGGGTGGCTCCGCGACCCGGATCGTGCAGCCGCTGCCGGGCTTGGTGACGACGCGCGCCGAGCTGGACTCGCCGGCGTACACGCGCACGCGCTTCGAGCAGCGGTCGGTGGGCGGGTCGAGCATCGAGCAGTTGCCGTCGCACGGGCGCTGGTAGCTCACGACCCGGTAGAGGCCGGCGCGCGGCTTCAGGTGGGCGTGCAGGCGCCCGCTGCCGGAGCGGCGCGCCACGATCCGGTCGCCTCGCCTCAGGCGCAGGTAGGACACGGATCCCTCGACGTAGGCGCCGCCGGACACGTTGAGGCGCGAGCTCAGCGTGAGCGACCCGCGGTCGGACGTGTGACCCGCGCCCGCGGGCGCCACGGCGAGCACGAGTGCCCCTGCCGCGGCCACGACGACTCGTAGACGCCTTCTGGCCACCGGACGGCATCGTTTCACGGGGTGCGGCTTTCCGTACCGACGCCCGCCCCCGGGGCCCGTAGATTTGACACATGATCGCCTGGCTGCGACGCGAGCTGGTCGATCCGCGCACCTACGGCCGGATCGGCTACCTGCTGCTCGCCGGCCTGCTCGGGGTCACCGAGTTCGTCTTCCTGGTCGTGGCGATCTCGTTGGGTGTCGGGCTGGCGATCACCCTGATCGGCATCCCGATCCTGGTCCTGTCGGTCTACGCGTGGGGCGGCTTGGCAGAGGGCGAGCGGCGCATCATCGCGGCGCTCACCGGCACGGTCATCCCGAACCCCTACCGCCCGGTGCCGGAGGGCGCATCGCGCTGGGGGCGCCTGCGGGCTCGGCTGGCCGACCCGGCGACCTGGAAGGACCTCGTCTTCCTGCTGCTCCAGTTCCCGTTCGGGCTGGTCTCGTTCGTCCTCGCGGTCACGATCCTCAGCCTCGGCATCCACGGGGTCTGTCTGCCGCTCTGGTACTGGGCGCTGCCCGAGGGCATGGACTACGGCTTCTGGACCGTCGACACGCTTCCGGAGGCGCTCGCCGTCGTGCCCGTGGGCGCGGCCCTGCTGCTGCTCGGGATCCCGGCGCTGAGCGCGCTCGGGCGCCTGTACGTGAGCTACGCCGAGGTGCTGCTCGGCTCGAACGTCGATCCCGCCGTCACGGCGGAGATGACGGGGCTGCGCGACGCGCGCTCGCGCATCATCGAGGCCGCCGACGCCGAGCGGCGCCGCATCGAGCGCGATCTCCACGACGGGGCGCAACAGCGGCTGGTGGCGCTGGCGCTCACGCTGCGCATGGCCGAGAAGCGCGCCGCCGAGGGCCAGGACGCGTCCGAGCTGGTCCGCCAGGCGGGCGACGAGGCCGGCCTGGCGCTCAAGGAGCTGCGCGACCTCGCCCGCGGCATCCACCCGGCGATCCTCACCAACCGCGGCCTGCCCGCGGCGCTCGACGACCTCGCGGGGCGCGCCTCGGTGCCGGTCGAGGTGGTCGCGGCGCCCGGCGAGCGCCTGCCCGACCAGGTCGAGGCGGCGGCGTATTTCGTCGTCTCCGAGTGCCTCGCGAACATCGACAAGCACGCCGGAGCGACCACCGCGACCGTGTCGGTGACGCCTCAGAACGGCAACCTGCTCGTGACCGTCCGCGACGACGGCGTCGGCGGCGCCAAGCTCGATGGCGGCTCCGGCCTCCAGGGACTCGAGGACCGGGTGGGGGCGCTCGAGGGGACGCTCGCGGTCGACAGCGCGCCCGGTCAGGGGACGGCGGTGCGCGCGAGCATCCCGTTGGCCGAGACCGTCGAGCCGCTCTCGTTCGGTCCCGCGCCCGACCGCGTGCTCAGCGACGACGAGGCCGATCGGCTCCAAGAGCGCCGCCGGAGCGGCCTGCGTGTGCGGTCGGCGACTCTGGGCGCGGTCGCCGTCGTGATCCTGATCGTCTGGGCGGTCACCGGTGCGCCCAACGCCTGGCCGGTGTGGCCGCTGCTCGGCCTCGGCCTGATCGCGGCGCTGGACGCATGGATGGTGCTGGGCATGCCGCCCACGCGGCGCTCGGACCTCGACGGCGAGCCGGACCCGCGCGCGCTGCGGCGCCGGCGCGGCGTGCGAGCCGTCGCGGGGAAGCTGACGATCGTCAACCTGTTCCTGATCGGCATCTGGGTGGCGGCCGGTGCCGGGTACTTCTGGCCCGCCTGGGTGATGCTCGGCTCGGCGATCCTGGTGGGACTGAAGGCCGCGCCCTGGTCACACGCCTGGATGGAGCGCGCGCAGGGCGCGCCCTAGCGCACGATCGCCTCGACCAGCCGGTCCTGGATCCTGCGGGCGGCGAGCACGTCGGGGACCGCGTTCATCATCAGGGAGAACACGACCAGGTGCCCGCGGCGGGTGCGGCAGTAGCCAGACAGCACGCTGGCCTGCTCGGCCTGGACGCGCGAGAAGTTCGAGCCGGTCTTGGCCTGGCAGCGCCCCTCTGCCGGACCGTTGCGCATGCGGTCGGCGAGCGTCCCGTCCCTGCCTGCGATCGGCAGCGACGCCTTCAGGGCCCGGAACGTGCGCAGCTTCCGCAGCCCAACGAGCAGCTTGACGAGCTGGCGCGGGGCGGCCTTGGGGTACGGGAAGGCGCCCGAGCCGGTGTGGATCTCGGCCTTGACGCCGAGCCGCCTGCCGAAACGCAGCGCGGCCCTGACACCGGCCTCCATCGTGCCCCTGCCGCCCAGCAGCCGCGCGATCGTCTCGGCGTAGAGGTTGTCGGAGGGCTTGTTGGTGAGCTTGACGAGCGTTGCCAGGGGCGCCGATTCGACCTTCGCCAGCTCCCGCGCGCCCGCCGGCGTCGCCCCGGATGCGGTGGCGCCGTCTACGGGGACGCCGGCGGCGATGAGGGCCGCCTTGACCCCGGCGGCCGCCACAGCCGGCGGGTCGCTCGAGTACTGCGTGGGCTGGAGGGGGGCGGGCGGCAGGATGCCGCGGTCGAACTGGAGCGCGGCGACCGGCCCGGGCGGCGTGTCGTTGAGCTGCCAGCCCGGTGGGCCGAGCGAGCCGTCGAACAGGGAGCCGTCGCCGATCACCCGGCCCGTGACGCGCGTCAACCCGGCCGCCTCGAGACGCCCGGCGAGTCGCGCCGCCGCGGCTGTCCCGAAGCCGGGGTCGCCACCGCCGCGGACATACAGGTCGGCGGCGAGGACGCCACCGGCGTCGAGCGGCGTGCCGGCCAGCGCGGTGGTCGCGAAGCGCCTGCGCGGCCCGAACTTCTCGAGCGCGGCGCCGGTGGTGAACAGCTTGGTGTTCGACATCATCACGCGCCGGGTGTCGGCGCGCTTCGAGAAGACGACACGGTGCGTCGTCAGGTCGAGCACGTGGGCGCCGGTCGCCGGGCCGGCCTTGGCAAGCAGGCGCGGCAGGCTCTGCGCCGCGGCCGTCGGGGCAAGGACGAGCGCCGCTGCGAGCGTCAGGAGGAGGGCGGGCCGGGCCATCGGGCGCTACTTTCGCGCCGGCGGCCCGATCGGATCAACCCGCTAGTGGCCCCAGTTCTCCGCCTGCTCGTGCACGACGGTCTCCTCGCCGCTCTCGCCGGTCCGAATCCGGACCGCACGCTCGACGGGGTAGACGAACACGCGGCCGTCGCCGATCTCGCCGGTGCGGGCCGCCTCGACGATCGCGTCCACCGCCGCGTCGACCATGGCCGGCGGCACCACCGACTCGACCTTGATCTTCGGCAGCAGCGAGATGTTCGCTCGCGAGCCGCGGTACTGCTCCGTGTAGCCCTTCTGGCGGCCGCAGCCGACCACGTCGCTGACGGTCAGCCCCGACACGCCGAGGTTGTCGAGCGCGTCCTGGACCTCTTGCAGGCGCTCGGGCCTGATGATCGCTTCTATCTTGCGCATCTAACCCTCCTGGGTCCGTGCCGCGAGGCTGGCAGCCAGGCCGCCGCCCAGCCTCGCCCCTGGAGTGTTCGGCGGGTGGTACTCGGATCCTGGGACCGGCATGAACTGCTCGGGGTAGCCCCACATGCCGTGCTCGACGATGTCGAGGCCGCGCCGCTCCTCCTCGACGCTGACGCGCAGGCCGTGCGTGCGCTTGATCGTCCAGAAGACCGCGAAGCTGACGACGAACACGCTCGCGAACGCCGCTCCGATGCCGAGCGCCTGGACGCCGAGCTGGTGGAACGAGCCCGTGTAGAACAACCCGCCCTCGCCGATCTCGTTGTATTCGGCGAGCCGCGGGGCCGTGAACAGGCCGCAGGAGAGCGTGCCCCAGATGCCCGCAACGCCGTGCGCCGAGAGGGCGCCGACGGGGTCGTCGATGCGCTTGTCGATCGCGACGATGCAGAAGACGACCATGAAGCCCGCGATCCCCCCGATGATCGGCGCGGCCCAGTATTCGACGTACCCCGACGGCGCCGTGATTGCGACCAGCGCCGCGATCGCCCCGTTGCCGGCCATGCCGATGTCGAAGGTCCGCACGGCGATCTGGCTGGCCAGCATGGCGCCGAGCACGCCCGCCGCCGCGGCCAGGTTGGTGACCACCGCCACGTCGGCGAAGCGCCCGTCGACCGCGCCCAGCGTGGAGCCGGCGTTGAAGCCGAACCACCCGAACCAGAGCACCAGCACCGCGAGCCCGACGAGCGGCATGTTGTGGCCCGGGATCACGTTCGGCGTGCCGTCCTTGCCGTACTTGCCGTCACGCGGGCCGAGCAGCAGCAGCGCGGCCAGAGCGCCCGTCGCGCCGATCAGGTGCACCACGGTCGAGCCGGCGAAGTCCTGCATGCCGAAGTTGGCCTGAAGCCAGCCGCCCCCGAAGATCCAGTGGCTGATGATCGGGTAGATCAGCGCGCTGAACACGACCGCGTAGATCAGGTAGGCGCCGAACTTGATCCGCTCGATCGTCGTGCCCCAGACGATCGCCAGCGAGACCGCGCAGAAGACGAACTGGAAGAAGAACTTGGCCGGCACGGCGGCCTCGGAGAACGCCATCGCCGGGAACAGGTCGCCGTTGCTCGTATCGAGGAACCACCCCTCGGTCCCTGCGAACCAGCCCGTCCCGCCGAACGCGAGCGCGAAGCCGACGGCCCAGTAGCAGAGCGCGGCGATCGAGAAGTTGGCCAGGATCTTGGGGACGATCGTGCCCACGTTCTTCATGCGCGAGAAGCCGATCTCCAGGAACAGGAAGCCGACCTGCATGAACATCACGAGGATCGCGGCGACCATCACCCAGACGGTCTGAATCGCGGGCACGGGCTGCCCGTTGAGCGGAGTCTCCATGCCCGTTATGGTCGAATTCGCCGCCGGGGCTGTCTTTCGCCCCGTGTACAGGATTCGTAAGGACGCCTTGTACGAGCGGCTAGGCGCCGTCGTCGCCGAGCGCAACCACGCGGGCGCTCACGCAGCGCGCCAGCTCGCGCGGGTCGACCTCGAACAGGCTGTGGGGATCGCCGGCCGCGGCCCAGACGCGCTCGTGCTCGAGCAGCGCCTCGTCGAACAGGATCGGCAGCTCGTGGCCGAACGGCGGCACACCCCCGATCGCGAAGCCGGTCGCGGCGCGCACCTCGTCGGCGGCCGCCTGGCGCACGACGGCGGCGTCAAGCGCGTCGGCGAGCTTGCCGGTGTCGATCCGGTGGCGCCCCGACGCGACGCACAGCACCGGATCGCCGTCCGCCACGAACACGATCGACTTGGCGATCTCGGACTCCTGGCAGCCGACCGCCACGGCCGCGTCCTTGACCGTGCGGGTGGACGCCTCGAGTCGCTGCACGTGCAGCTGAAGCCCGAGCGCGCGGGCGCACTCGGCCAGGCGATCTCTCACGCCTCGACGCGCTCCGTCGCGGTCAGCTCGACGCCCGCGACCGTGGCCAGCTCGGCCAGCGACTCGCGCAGGTCGTCGGCGAAGTCGTCGAGGTCCCAGAGCAGGTCGTAGTCGCCGACGACGCCGAAGTTGATCGCGCCGTCGTAGGACAGCAGTGCCACGCCGATCCCCTGACCCTTGGCGAGCGGCACCATCGGGAACGGGTCGAGCATGCGCCGGCCGAGCAGGTAGAGCGGGAACTGCGGTCCCGGCACGTTGGTGACCACCAGGTTGAAGAAGCGCTGACGGCCCGCCAGGCGTGAGGCCTGGTCGAGGATCGTCGAGGGCGCGAAGCCGGACAGGTCGGTCAGCACCTGAGCACCCACGGCCTGGCCGCTCGACTTCAGGCCCTTGAGCTCCTCGCGCACGATGTCGAGGCGCGCCATCGGCTCCTGGCACCAGACCGGCAGCGGCGCCATCATCGCCGCCACGCGGTTGCCGAGCGCGCCGCGCTCGATGTCCTGGCGCACGCTGACCGGCACCATCGCCTTCAGCTCGAGGCCGTCCGTGTTCTGCCCGCGCCGGCGAAGGTGGCGCCCCAGCGCGCCCGCGACGGTCGCCAGCACGACGTCGTTCACGGTGCCGCCGAGCGAGTCCTTGATGCCCTTGATGTCGCGCAGGCTGGCGCGCACCCAGGTGAAGCGCCGGTGCGGGCCGATCGGCCTGTTGTAGGGGCTCTGCGGCGCCGGGTTGAGCCCGGCCCAGGCCATCGCGCCGACGCCGACGGCTGCGTCGCGGGCGGCACCCAGCACCCGGCGCGGGCCGCGGAACACGCGCCGCACGGAGCGCGCGACCTCGCTCGGGATCGTGGCGCGCTCCAGCAGTGCCTCGCCGAGCAGCTGGGCCCTGCTCGGCAACGGCCGCGGCAGCCAGCGGTCGCCGGGTGCGGTGGGCACCGCGGGCTCCGGCGACGTGTCGAACAGGACCGAGATGATGTCCACGCCCGAGATGCCGTCGACGAGCGCGTGATGGGTCTTCGACAGCATCGCGAAGCGGTCACCCTCGAGCCCCTCGACGAGCCACACCTCCCAGAGCGGCTTGTCGCGGTCGAGCTGCTGGGAGAAGACGCGGCCGGCCAGGTCCTGGAGCTGGCGCTCGGAGCCGGGGGAGGGGAGCGCCGTGGACCGGACGTGGTATCGCAGGTTGAGGTGCGGGTCGTCGACCCACCTGGGCCGGCCCTGGCCGAACGGGACGAACGCCAGCCGCTGGCGGTAGCGCGGCACGAGCGGCAGCCGCTGCTCGAACGTCGCGAGCAGCTCGTCGTAGGGGGGAGGGGCCCCTTCGAACAGCATCACGCCGGCCACGTGCATGTGTGCCGAGGCGTCCTCCAGGTGGAGGAACGACGCGTCGAGTCCGGACAGCCGATCGCCTGCCATCGCGGCTCACCAAGTTAGCGCAAGAGCGAGAGCTGCTCGTCCGAGGCTGCTTCCTCGTCCAACCCGGCCACGCGGACGCCGATCAGGCGCACCGGCCGGGGCGGGTCGAGGCGCCGCAGCAGCTCGACCGCGACCGGCCAGACGGCGTCGAGCTCGTTCACCGGCGCGGCCACCGAGCGCGCCCGCGTGACCGTCGAGAAATCGTCGTAGCGGACCTTGATGCCGATCGTGCGGCCGCGCTGGTCGGTGCGCTCGAGCGTCTCGCAGAGCTGCTCGGTGAGGCGGCGCAGCTGCGGCTCGAGCCGGCCCAGTCCGCGCAGGTCCTCGTCGAAGGTCGTCTCGCGCGACTCGGACTTGGCGATCCGCACGGTCTCGATGCTGCGGTCGTCCTCGAAGCGGGCCAGCCGGCCGAGCGCGGGCCCGAGTCGGGCGCCGAACCACTCTCTGAGCCGGTCGTCGGGCGTGGCGGCGAGCACACCCAGCGTGGCGATCCCCTGGCGCTGGAGGCGCTCGGCGGTCTTGGGGCCGATGCCGGGCAGCAGGCCGGGCGGCTCGCCGGCGAAGCGCTCGAGCGCCTGGGCGGCGCTGAGCACCACGAAGCCGTCGGGCTTCTCGGCGTCCGAGGCGACCTTGGCGACGAGCTTGTTGGGGCCGATCCCGATCGAGCAGCCGAGTCCGGTGGCCTCCGTTACCGCGGACTTCACGCGCAGCGCGGCGGCGCGCGGGCGCTCGAGGCCGCTCAGGTCGAGGTAGGCCTCGTCGAGCCCGACGACCTCGACGCGCTCGACGTGCGAGCGCAGCACGTCCATGACCTCGCGCGAGCGCTCGCGGTAGGCGTCGAAGTCGGGCGGAATGAAGATCGCGTCCGGGCAGTTGCGCCGCGCCCGCTCGGCCGGCGTGGCCGAGTACACGCCGAAGCGGCGCGCCTCGTAGCTGGCCGTCGTGACCACGGCGCGCGGCCCGCTGCCCGCCACGACCACGGGCCTGCCGCGCAGCTCGGGCCGCCGCTGCAGCTCGACGCTGACGTAGAAGTCGTCCATGTCGATGTGGGCGTAGACGCGGCGTGTGGCACTGTCCACGAGCCCAGACTACGAAGCGGCGAGGATGGCGCGACGCCGAGCCAGAGTTGCCAACCACCAGGTTGCTACGCCTCGGCCCTGAAGGGCAGAATGGCCGCATGAGCGGCGCGCCGCTGCTCTTTGCAGGCGCCGTGCTCGTCGCGGTCGGTCGCCATGGCGGTTTGCTGACCGGCTCGAGCTCGGATCAGCTCGGCTGGAAGCAATGGCTCGTCCTGCTGAGCGGCATCGCGGTGCTGGCGGCCGGGGCTGCGGTGGTGAGGCTCGACCGCGACGTGTTCCTGCGCACCCGGGGGCCGCCCCGGGCCGCTGTCGCCGTGATCGGCGCGCTCGGGGCGCTGCTGGCCTGGCTGCTGCTGGTCGCGCTGGACCAGAGCCTCTGGCACGACGAGGCGTTCACCGCGCTGACCTACATCCAGCCCGGACCGCACGAGATCGTCTTCGGCACCTACCTCCCCAACGACCACGAGCTCTTCAACGCGCTCGCCTGGCTGACGACGAACATCGCGGGGGACTCGGAGGTCGCCCTGCGTTTCTGGAGTGTGGTTCCGGCGCTGGCCGCCGCGGGGGCCTTGGTCGCGTGGGCGTGGTCCCGTCTGGGGCCTTGGGTCGCTGTCGCGGTCGCGCTGCTGGCCGCGACGTCGCCCCTCCTGATCGTCCTCTCGCGCCAGGCGCGGGGTTACGGGCTGGCGATGCTCGCAGCGGTTCTGATGCTCGTGTTCGCCGACCGGCTCGCCCGCGGCGTCGACCGCACCGGCCTGCTCGGGCTTGCTGCGGCGGGCCTGGTTGGCACCGCGACGCTGCCCGTCTTCGGTGTCGCCTTCGTCGGCCAGGCCCTGCCCCTGATGGCGGTGCGCGAGGCGCGCATCCGCGTGGCGACCGTCGTCGGTGCCGTGGGGCTCGGGGCACTGCTGCTCTACGCGCCGTCCCTCGGCGACATCATCGAGTCCACGGAACAGCAGTTCGGGCGCCCGCTGCCGTGGCACGGACCGTTCACCGCACTCGCCACGGACCTGCTCGGACCGAACGTGCAGATCGTCTCCCGAGCCGCGCAGCCACCGGCCCTGCCGGACGCGACGGTGGCCGCCGACAACGCGATCGCCGGCGCGCTGGCGCTGGTCGGCGCGATCCTGCTGTGGCGCAGTGGGAAGCGGATGCTCGACGCGCTGGTGGCCGTCCCGATCCTCTGCACGTTCGCGGTCCTGGCCCTGGCCGGCTACGGAGTCGAGCCCCGCTTCGTCTCGTTCCTGCTGCTCCACTCCATCGTGCTCGCCGCGTGCGGAGCAGTCGGACTGGTGGGCGCGGCGCCGCGGTGGGCCCGACCGGTTGTCATCGCGGGTGCGGTCGCGGCGGCGGGGTTCGGCCTGGTGCACGCGGTCCAGCTGGGCGACGACCTCCACGACCTGCCCCACGAGAACTTCAAGCAGGCCGCCGCGGTCGCCCGCGCGCACGGGGCCGCCACGGTCCTGACCGACGGCACGCGGCCGGCGGGCCTCCAGTACTACCTGGGCCGGACCAACGTCGTCACGCTGCCGGCCGCCGAACTGGAGCGGCGATTCTGCTCGGGGGGAGAGGGCTTCGTCTACATCGACCAGCCGTATCGCCCCCGACCGGAGGAGGAGCCACCCCCAGACGTCCGCTGCCTGCGCCAGCGCGGCGCCAAGCTCGTCAGGGTGCATCAGCTGGACCGGGGCGGGCGGCTCGACGTCTGGGCCGTGCCCGCGCGGTAGGGCGCTACAGCGGCTGGTGGATCGGGCGCACGAGGATCTCGTTGACGTCCACGTGCGGTGGCTGGGTGAGGGCGAACATGACCGCGCGGGCGATGTCGTCGTCCTCGAGGGCGTTCGCCGGCGCGCTGTCGAAGAACGGCGTGTCGACCGCGCCCGGCTCGATCAGCGTCACCTTGATGTCGGTCTCGGCGACCTCCTGGCGCAGCGCCTCGCCCATCGCTGTCACGGCGTGCTTCGTGCACGAGTACAGCGAGCCGATGATCCAGCGGCGTCCCGCCACCGAGCTGGTCAGAAGCACGTGCCCCGAGTTCTGCTCGCGGAACTGCGGCAGGCAGGCGCGGATCGACAGGGCCGCGCCGTAGACATTGGTCATCACCATCGACTCCCAGTGCTCGACGGACTCCTCGAGGAAGCCGCGCTTGGCGCCGAAGCCGGCGTTGGCGAAGAAGACGTCAAGGCGCCCGAACCGCTCCAGGGCGGTCGCCACGAGGGCCTGCTGGTCGTCCCAGCTGGTCACGTCGCAGCGGACCGCGAGCGCCCGCTCGGGCCCGCCCAGCTCGTCGGCGAGCACCTGGAGCTTGTCCTCCGAGCGCGCCGCCAGCACCACGCGGTAGTCGAACTCGACGGCGCGGCGGGCGGTGGCGGCGCCGATGCCGCTGCTCGCTCCGGTGATGATCATGACTGGGGAATCGGGCATGGCGGGTTTGTACCAGTACGCTCTGGCCGCCCGTGGCCGCTCCGCATCCCACCGAGGCTCGCTTCCTCGGCGTGCCCGTCGAGGCGGGCCACTACGAGAGCTTCTACCTCAAGGCCTGCAAGCCGGGGGAGCGACTCGGCGTCTGGATCCGCTACACCGTCCACAAGCGGCCCGGCGCGCTCCCGAACGGCTCGCTCTGGGTGACGCTCTTCGACGGGGCCGGGCAGGGCCCGCGCGCTCACAAGGAGACCATGCCGGGGCCGAGCGCCGGCGGCGACGAGTGGATCCGGGTGGGGGAGGCGACGGTGCGCGCCGGGGCCGCCGCGGGTGCGATCGACGGCGCCGAGTGGGACTTGCGCTTCGCGACGTCGGAGGCGCCGCTCTTCCACCTGCCGCGCGCGTGGATGTACCGGACCCGGCTTCCGCGCACGAAGCTGCTCAGCCCGGCGCCGGCGGCCCGCTTCGACGGATCGTTGCTGATCGACGGCCGCGCCATCGACGTCGACGGCTGGCGCGGGATGATCGGCCACAACTGGGGCGCGCAGCACGCCGAGCGCTGGATCTGGCTGCATGGGCTGACCGAGCAGGGCGACTGGCTCGACGCCGCTCTCGGCAAGGTCAAGCTCGGGCGGCTGACGACGCCGTGGGTGGCGAGCGGGGCGCTCTCGCTGGACGGCCGCCGCCTGGCCCTGGGCGGGCCGGGGCGCAAGATCGAGGTGGCCGAGTCGCCCGAGCGCTGCCACTTCCTGCTGAGCGGCAAGGGGGTGCGCGTGCGCGGCAGCGTCACGGCGCCGCGCCAGGACGTGGTCGGCTGGCTCTACGCCGACCCCGACGGTCCCGAGCACAACACCGTCAACTGCTCGATCGCCGATATGCGGCTCCAGGTGGAGCGGGACGGCGCGCCGGACCGCGAGCTGGTCGTCGAGGGCGGTGCCGCCTACGAGCTGGGTATGCGGGAGCGCAACCACGGCATCCCGATCCAGCCGTTCCCGGACGGGTAAGGGCTCGTTACGGGCCGAGCCGCTCGATCCGCCAACCGACGCCCTCGGGCAGGTAGCGGAAGCGGTCGTGCAAGCGGTTCGGGCGGTGCTGCCAGAACTCCCAGGCGTCCGGCGCGAGCCGGTAGCCGCCCCAGTCCTCGCGCACGGGCAGTTCGGCGCCGGCGTGCTCGCCGTCGAGCTCCGCGACGCGCTGCTCGAGCCACTCGCGGCTCGGCACCGGCTGGCTCTGGGGCGACGCGAGCGCGCTCAGCTGGCTGTCGCGCGTGCGGCTGTGCGCGTAGGCCTCGGACTCCGCGCGGTCGGTGCGGGCGACCGGACCCTCGACGCGCACCTGACGGCCGAGCACCGGCCAGTGGAACAGCAGCGCGGCGCGCGGGTTGGTCTCCAGCTCGCCGGCCTTGCGGCTCCCGTAGTTGGTGAAGAAGACCACACCGGCGGCGTCGAAGCCCTTCGTGAGCACCATGCGGAGCGACGGACGTCCGTCCGGCGTCGCCGTGGCGAGCGCGGCGGCGTCGGGCTCGAACGCGCCCTCGCGGCGCGCCTCGTCGTACCAGGCGGCGAAAGACGCCAGCGGATCGGGATCGAGGTCGGCTTCGCTGAGCGGCCGGTCGCTGATTCGGCTCACGGGCGGCAGCGTAGCCCTCCGCAGGCCGAAGCCGCCCTCCACCGCCTCATAACCTGGATTATGGATAGCTGTTACGCGAGACAGCCCCAGGGACACCATCCGGCTGGTGCGGGAACATGTGTTCGGATGGAGATCGCAATGCCCTTCCTAGCCGGGTTCGTGGCAGGCGAGGGTCACTTCTTCATTCGGCCCAACAACGGCAATCAGTCCTGGGCGTGCGGGTTTCACCTCGATCAGCGTGAGGACAACGCGGGGCTCTTGGTCGCTGCGCGTGACTTGGCGGGTGTGGGCGCCATCTGGTGGCACCCTGCCAGGAACACGAGCCGGCCCCAGGTGCGATGGATGGTTCAGAGCATCAACGAGTGCCTCGCCCTCACCGGGGTGCTGGATGGGCATCCTCTACTCGGCAAGAAGGCGGGCGACTACCGAATCTGGCGAATGGCGGTTGCACGCTGGGCGGGCCGTGACGACGGGCCGCGGCGTTGGCCGCACATGGCTGAGCTTGCGCGTGCGCTGCGGCTCCACCGCCAGCCGGACATCGCGATCAATTACACGCAGGTCAGTACGAGTCCGTGGTACCGCGCCAGCTTCCTCGCCGGCTTCGCCAGCGCGGAAGGACATTTCGGCGTGTCTCAGGAGGGGCACCCGCGCTTCGTAATCAGGCTTCGGTCGGACGACTCCGAAGTACTCCGGTGTCTCGCCTCCGATTGTCAGGTGGGCAGGCTCATCTCGACGCCCCCCACAGCAACGGCGTCGGGCCAGTGCAGCTGGCTGGTAACGCGCCTCACAGAGCTCCGCGCACTCGTCGAGACTTTCGACTGGAATCCGCCGCTCGGGCGAAGTGGTCGGATTTACGAAGCCTGGCGGCCGATCGTGCTCTCGCGCGACCGGAGAGCCGCTCGCACCCGACTCGCCCAGCGGCTCCGCGAGACCCGCCATGAGCTGGAGTCATGCAGCCCTACCGTCGGGTTGCCTGAACGCGAATCGCGGCGCTCCCGGTGCTTGGCCGTCCTGAAGCGCTGGGCCGCGGACACCGACGGCCCGTTTACCGGCACGGCATACGAAAAGTGGAGCCGCGACCTCGACCCGACCCTACCGAACCGAAACACGATCGCCCGCGCCTTCTCCTCGTGGCGCCTCGCCCTTTCCGCGGCGGGCCTATCCACCAAAGGCTGTCGGAGCCGGAATCAGGTCGAGGCAATACGCCGGGCGGCCGCAAAGCGGCGCGCGAAACAAGACCCTGCCCGGCGTACAGCCGTGCTCAATTCGGTGGCGCGCTGCGCGACCGAACTCGGTCACCGGCCGACGGCCGCCGAGTATCTGCGCTGGCGACTCCAGGTGGATCCGGGAAGCCCCGCCCAGGCCGCCATCTATCGCCTCTTCCCCGGCGGCTGGGCCGTCGTTCTCAGCGCTCTCGACAACGAGTTGACATAAACGTTCGACCCGCATCGCCCGCGTCGGTATGGTCGCGCCCATGCTCGAACGGACTCGCTCTCTGGTACTGGCCCTCGTTGTTCTCGTCGTCGTTGCTCTGGCGGCCCCTGGCGCCGCCAACGCTCAGGCGACGGTCGCCTGTCCGGACACCTTCGAGGTGCTCCACGACGACACCGTCGGGGCGCTCTACCTGCCGAAGGGCCACTACCGGATCACAGTGATCAGCCCGGGCGCGATCGGCTGCGCCGAGGCGGCCGACCTGTTCCGCCAGTTCCTCGAGGACTGGGACGGCAAGCTGCCGCGGCCGTGGGTCGTTGACGCCCAGTACTCGCGCTTTACGCGCGGCGTCGGCGGCGCCGTCGGCTTCAGCGTGGCGGCGACCAGCAGCGGCGGCGGAGGCGGCGGTGGCGGCCATCACCCGCACGGCGCCGCCTGTCCGGGCACGTTCCAGGTGCTCCACAACGACCGGATTGGCTCGTTCGCCATACCAAAGGGCAACTACCGCATCACGCTCCTCTCGGTCGGGCGCATCTCGTGCTCCAAGGCTGCCGCCTACTTCGCGCGCTTCCTCCAGGACTACGACGGCGTCCTCCCCAGCCCGTGGTTCCTCGACCGGGAGACCGGCACGTTCATGCGCGGGGCCCGCAACGTCGGCTTCCGGATCAAGGGGTGGGTCGGGCCCGCTCACCCGAGCGGCGGCGGCCACGGCGTCCATCCGACCGGCAACCGCTGTCCGGACACGTTCCGCGTGCTCCACAACGACAGCATCGGCAAGCTGCGCCTGCGCAAGGGCCCGTACCGCATCACGCTGGTCGGCAGCGGCGTCTCGTGCGCGCGCGCCGCACAACTGTTCACGTCCTTCTTGGAGGACTTCGAGGGCAACCTGCCGAAGCCGTGGAGACTGAACGTGCAAACGGCCACATTCACCCGCGGAGGCGGCAGCGGTACCGGATTCCGGGTAAAGCCAACCCGCTAGAAGGTGCAGCCGCCCGACCCGCGGGGCATACTGCGGGACATGTCAGCAGACCCCTACACGGACGAAACCTCAGCGACGCAGCGCTTCTCGCGCTCGGCTTCGGCGTCCGAGCGGCTGCGCGAGGCCGACTTCCCGATCGTGGTGCGCGGATACCACCGCCAGACGGTGGACCTGTTCATCGCCGAGCTGCTCGAGCTGGTCGAGGCCCTCGAGGCGAACCAGACCCGCGAGGGGGTGGTTCAGAAGGCGCTCGGCGAGCTCGGCGAGGAGACCGCCGGGATCCTCCAGCGCGCCCACGAGACGGCCGACGACATCACGTCCCGCTCCCGCTCGCAGGCCGACGCGCGCCTGCAGCGCGCCGAACGCGAGGCCGAGATCCTGCGGCGGGACGCCGACGAGTACGCCGAGCAGGTGGTCGTGGACACGCGCGCGCTGTGGGAGGACCGTCAGCGCCTGATCGAAGACATCCGGCAGCTCGCCGATGACGTGCTCGGCACTGCCGATGACGCGATCGAGCGCCTCACGCTCCCCGAGCAGATCAGCAGCGAGGCACCCGAGGAGACCGATACCGCCGCGCTCACGCCCGAGGCCGAGGTCCCTGGCGAGCCCGAGCCGACCGAGCCGTTCCGGCTCGGCACCGTGGCCGAGGAACCGCAGGCGGAGCTCGACCCGCCCGAAGAGGAGCGCGGCCACACGGTCGAGCTCGAGGCGCTGCCGGGCGGCTCCGAGGATCCCGCCCAGCGCGACCGCGACTAGCGACCGCCCCGTGGGCCGAGTCGAGGTGCGGGTGCAGCCCCGCGCCCGATGCGATGAGATCGTCGGCGAGCGCGATGGCCGCTTGCTGCTGCGCGTGACCGCGCCGCCCGTGGACGGCAAGGCCAACCAGGCGGTCCGCAGGCTGCTTGCCGAGCGGCTCGGCGTCGCAATCGGGCGCGTGACGATCGTGCGCGGCGAGGCCGGCCGGAGCAAGCTGATCGAGGTCGACGGGGTCGAGGCCGCCACCGTGGTGCGGCGCGCGCTCGAGCCCGGCACCTAGCATCCCCCGCTCCCATGGCCCCTCGCCAGACAGGCCCGCCGACGGTGCGGCTCGGCCATCAGGCGCCCAACGGCGTGGCGGCCGGCCTGTGGGCGCTGGTGGACCGCGGCGCCGCCAAGCGGCCGCGTGTGGCCCGCGAGCTGCGCGGCCGCGTGGAGATCCGCTTCGCCGAGAACTACGCCCCGGTCCGGCTGGCGTTCGGCGACGCCGAGGTGCTCGTGGAGGACGGCAACGGGCGCCGCTGGAGCTCCGACCTGATCATCGAGGGGTCGCTGCCGAACGTGATCCAGCTCGCCACGGCGCCACTCGTCGGCGGACTGCCGACGCCGACCAACAAGCGCGGCCGTGCCGCCCTCGCCAACGTCGCCGCCCGGCGCGTGCGCATCGAGGGCAGTCCGCTGCTCGCCCGCCGGGTGATGAAGCTGCTCGAGGTCTAGAGCGGCAGCTTGCCGCGCCCCTGGCGCCCCGCCGATGCGCTCTTGTCGGCCGCCCGCCGAGACGTGCCGAAACCCTTCGAGAACAGGCGCCCGATCGGGCCGGGTGCCTTCCCGCCGGCCCGCTGACCGGCGCTCAGGCTCTTGTCGACGCCGCGCTGGGGCCACCAGGACGCGCGTGGCAGCAGGAAGCCCAGGATCAGCAGCAGCACGCAGATACCCACGATGATCGCGATGGTCATGGGCTCCGAGTACCCTGGTTGCCCGTGGCGAAGCAGAAGCAGGTCAAGATGCAGATGCAGGTCGGTGCGCTGTCCGCGATTCCGCAGCTCGAGAGCCGCACCGACGAGCAGCTCCAGAGCGAGTCGAAGCACCGCGTAGCCGCCAAGGCGATCCTCGGCGCGCGCGCCGCGGAGCGCTACGACGTCGACGCGGCGCGCAAGTACTTCAACGAGGCGCTGGCCGGCTGCCACCCGCAGGAGCGCCCCGCGCTGCGGCAGATGATGAAGGCCTCCATGGCGCTGGCCGAGCGGCGGCCGGACGACCTCAAGGAGGCGATGGAGAAGCTCGGCCAGCAGGCTCCGTCAGGGCGCCAGCTGTTCATGCTGCGGATGATGGGCCTGCTGATCCCGCCGGCCAGCGCGGGCATCCTGGCCCGCCTGCGCGGGATCCTGCTGATCATCGCGCTGGTGATCGTGCTGCTGGCGGTCGGCCTCGGCATCGTGAAGCTGATCGCGCTGCCGTTCGGCGGCATCGGCACCGGCCCGGCGATCTTCTTCGGCTTCCTGCTTGTGGTGCTCGTGATCGCGGTGCTCGTCGTGATCGGCAGGCGCCGGCAGGCACGAGCGCGCGAAGCGCGGGCAGCGCCCTAGTTCAGCACGGCTGAGAGCCGTCGGCGGTAGTCGCGGGCGAGCGGATCGTCCGCGCCCAGCTCCGTGAAGATCGCCACCATGACGCGGCGGATGGCGTCGCGCCGCTCTGGGTCCGCGACAGCGGCCTGGAGCAGCTCCAGCGCCTGCGCGTTGTCGCCGGCGTCCCAGGCGTCGAAGGCGCGCTGGAGGTCCTCGTCGCCCGCGAGGCGGGCGCGCGCGGCCAGCCCGTCGGCGACGAAGTCGCCGCTGACGCCGTCGAGCAGCTCCAGCGCCTGCTCGCCCTCCCCCCTGCGCAGCAGCAGCCGCGCCAGCTCGCGGCGGGCCACGGTGTGGTTGGGATCGGCCTCGAGCGCCCGCCGCAGCGAGTCCTCGTCGCCGCCCTCGGCCAGCGCGTCCGCCTCCGAGGGCACGAGTCCGGCCACGAAGCGCTCCACGACCAGCGGCGGCTGAGCGCCGGTGAACTCGTCGATCACCTCGCCGTCGCGAAACGCCTTGACGGTCGGCAGGCCGCGGATGCCGTAGCGGGCGGCGGTCTGCTGGTTGGCCTCGGTGTCGAGCTTGGCCAGCTCGACCTTGCCCGCCTGCGCTTCCACGGCCTTCTCGATCACGGGCGCGAGCATGTGGCACGGCTTGCACCAGTCGGCCCAGAAGTCGACCAGCACCGGCAGCTCACGAGAGCGCTCCAGCACCTTCTGCTGGAAGTCGGCATCCGTGACCTCGATCGGCATGCCTTCGAATCTAGCGACGCTGGACGGTGGCCTTCTCGATGGTCACGGCCTGGAGCGGTACGCCGGCGCCGCCGCTTGCCGGATCGCCCAGCTCGCCGATCGCGCCGACCACGTCTTCGCCGTTGACGACCTTCCCCAGCAGCGTGTACTCGGGCGGCAGACCGGCATCTCCGGCGGTGACCACGAAGAACTGGCTGCCGGCGGTGCCGGGCGGCTCGGTCTGCGTCTTGGCCATCGCCACGACGCCCTTGCTGTAGACGGTGTCGCGCGGCGGCACGTCACGTGTCGAGTAGCCCGGGCCACCCGTACCGGAGCCGGTCGGGTCGCCGCCCTGGATCACGAAGCCGGGGACGATCCTGTGGAAGACGGTGCCGTCGTAGAAGCCCGACTCGGCCAGTGCGACGAACGATGCGGCGGTTTTAGGCGAGGTCTTCTGGTCGACCCGGATCGTGAACTCGCCGCAGCTCGTCTTCAGGACGACGTCGTAGGTCGCCTTCGGGTCGAGCGTCTCCGCGGGCGCCTTGGCGCCGCCGTTCGGCTTGGGCTGCGGCTGCGCCACGTCCTTGCACTTCGGCGTCGACAGCTTGAGCGTCGCCGACCGCTTCGGCGCGGGCGCATCGTCGTCATCCCCGCCGCAGCCGGCCACGCCGAGCGCGATCGCCATCATCAGAACTGTGAGGCCCCTGAACAAGGGCGCGTAGGCTAGCGCGGTGCCGCTCACCCCCCTCGCCGCGCGCTACGACCAGTTCATCCTCGACCTCGACGGCTGCGTGTGGGTCGGCGGCGAGCCGACCCCCGGCGTCGCCGAGGCACTCGAGGACCTGCGCGACGCCGACAAGCGCTTCGCCTTCGCCACCAACAACGCCTTCGAGTCGGGCGAGGACCTCGTCGCACAGCTGTGGAAGATCGGCATCCGAGCCTCCCTCGGCGACGTCGTGACCGTCGGCGGCGCGATGCAGTTCCGGCTCGCCGACGGGCACGCCGGGCGGACCGCCTTCGTGATCGGCAGTCCGGCCCTGCACCGGCACGTGGCCGACGCGGGCCTCAGGCTGCTCAACGGGACCGACCTCGCCTCGCGCGCGGAGGTCGTCGTCGTGGGCGGCACCACCGACCTCACCTACGCCGACCTGCGCAACGCGATCCAGGCGGTCCTGCGGGGGGCCGAGCTGCTCGCGACCGCGCGCGACCCCACCTACCCGCAACCCGACGGCCTCTGGCCGGGCACCGGCGCGATCCTGGCCGCCGTGGAGTACGCGACGGAGCAGAAGGCCGAGATCGTGGGCAAGCCCGAGCCGCAGCTGTTCGTCGCGGCGCTCGACCGGCTCGGCGACGGGTCGACGCTGGTGGTAGGCGACCGCGTCGGCTCCGACCTCGCCGCCGCGGCTGCCGCCGGCCTGGACGCAGCGCTGGTCCGAAGCGCCAGCAGCGACCACGGCGAGCTGGACGGGTTCGAACCACAGCCGGTGGCGATCGGCGAGACACTGGCGGAGCTGCTCACGAGGGCCTGATGCGCGAGCGCCTGCGCAACCCCGACGTCGGGTACGCGCTGCTGACGATGGCGGCGACCGCCGTGCTGGCGACGCTGGTACTCCACCTCTGGAACGCGAGCCTCGGCGTGCCCTTCCTCCCGGGTGGCGACGGCTACCTCCAGCTCATGCAGATCAAGGGCGAGCTCGACACGGGCTGGGTGCTGAGCAACCCGCACCTCGGGGCTCCGTTCGGCCAGGAGCTGTACGACTACGCCGCCAACCGCGAGCTGATCCACGATCTCGTCGTCGACGTGCTCGGGCTGTTCACGTCGAACCCCGCGACCGTCTACAACGTCTACTTCCTGCTTTCGTTCCCGCTGGTCGGGCTCAGCGCGTACCTCGTCCTGCGGTGGATCGGGCTGTCGCGACCGACCGCGGCGGCGATGGCGGTGCTGTTCGCCTTCGCCCCCTTCCACTTCCGCCACCAGACGTTCCTGTGGGCTTATTGGGCCGTGCCCCTGTCCGCGTACCTGATCCTCGCGGTCTACTCGGGCACGACGCTGTTCGAGAACCGGCGAAGATCGCTGCTGACGCTGGCGGCAGCCGCCGTGGTGGCGCTGACCAGCTTCTACTTCGCCGGCTTCACGGTGATCCTGATCCTGTTTGCGGCGGGGATCACGTTCGTCGTCTCGCGCCGGCGGAGCACGCTCGTCGCGGCCGCGGCGATCGTCGTCGCGATCGTGGCGATCGGAGCCATTGCCGAGTCGCCGGCACTCGTCCACCGCCTCCAGCACGGCGGCAACCCGGTCGTCGCCAAGCGCGGCGAGGCCGACTCGCAGACGTTCAGCACGAACATCCTCCAGCTCGTGATGCCCGTCCAGGAGCACCGCGTCGGCCCACTGCGCAACCTGAGCGCACGCTGGCTGGCGGACTCGAAGATCGACGGCGAGGCCACCCACCTCGGGCTGATCGCGGCGCTCGGGTTCGTCTGGCTGCTGGCGGTGGCGCTCGTGGCCGCGGGCGGCGCGGCGGGGCGGTTCGTCCGCGACGAGCGCCAGCGGCACCTGGCCCTGGCCACGCTGACCGCGCTCCTGGTCGGAACCACCGGCGGTGTGTCTGGGCTGATCGCCTACGGGATCAGCCCGCAGCTCCGGTCCTGGACCCGCCTGTCGATCTTCATCGGCTTCTTCGCTCTCGCCGCCATCGGGCTGCTGCTCGACGCCGCCGGCGAGGCGCTCCGGCGCCGAGGGGTCCGCCTGCCGGCCGCGGCGGTGGCGGCGCTGCTGGTGGGCGTCTGCGCACTCGGCGTGCTCGACCAGACGACCTCACTGGCCGTGCCTCGCTATGACGCCAACGCGGCGGCCTATGACAGCGACGCCGCCTTCGCCGAGGCGATCGAGCAGCGGATCGGCGACGGCGGCGGCGTCCTCCAGCTGCCGTACGTCCAGTTCCCCGAGAGCGAGCCGCTCGGCGGCACAGGCCCCTACGACCACGTCCGGCCCTACCTCCACTCCAGCGGGGTCGACTGGAGCTTCGGCGCGATGAAGGGTCGCGACGACGACTGGCAGGCGGACACCTCGGGCGCGCCGCCCGACGAGCTCGTGCCGGCGGTCGCGGCGGCGGGCTTCGACGGCATCTACGTCGACCGGGCCGCCTATCCGGACCTCGGCCGCGAGCTCGAGACGCAGCTCCAGCAGACGACGGGCGCCATCGCGCTGGTCAGCCCTGACAACCGGTTCTCCTTCTTCGACCTCGGGCCTTACGCCACCCGGCAGCGCTCCGAGCTCACGCCCGCGCAGATCGAGGCGCTCGGTGACGCCACCGTGCACCCGGTCCGCACCGAGTGGACGAGCGGCTTCGGGGATCGCGGGCTGGAGGGCCTCGACTCCGCCCGCTGGGCGACGGTGCCGAACCCACGGGTGACGCTCGTGAACCCGGCGGGCGGGCAGCGGTCGACGGACCTGCACGTGAAGCTCACCCGCAAGGGAGGGGCCCCCGCCCCCGTGACGATCGCCTACCCCGACGGAACCAGCGAGCGGGTCGACGTCCCGCCCGACGGCGTGGAGGTCGAGCACACGCTCGAGCTGCCGCCCGGCGACTCCACGATCCGGCTGGCGATCGACGGCGCCCAGATCTCGGCCGAGGGATCGCCGACCGGCTACCTCCAGCTGGTCGGATGGCGGCTCACGCCGACGCTGCCATGAGCACCCCCACCTCCCCCACGTCGACGCCGATCAGCGCGCACGCCTCGGGTGTCACCGTCAGCCCGGCTCGCGCGGCCCGGCTGAGGCCCTCGACCGGATCGAGCCCGCGCTGCTCGTGCAGGTGGGCCGCGCAGACGGCCGCCACGAAGTCGGTGTGCACGTCGCCGTGCAGCGCGATCGCGCCGGCCGACTTCAACTCGTGTCGCAGCAACGCCAGCAGCTCCTCCAGCGCGTCGGCTCCCTCGGCCGCGCCGGCCACCGGAACGTGGTGCCAGTCCAATCCGGCGGCCTCGTACGCGGTCAGGTTGTGGCTCGAGCGCATCACCGACACGACCAGCCTGACCCCACGCCCGCGGAGGTAGGCGATCTCGGCCGCCCGCCGCTCGACCCGGTGGTTGCGCCCCCCGCCGCCCGGGCGCTCCAGCCCGCACAGCTTGCGCGGCCGTGCCCACCAGATTCGCCTCGGCTCCCGCGCCCCATGCTCCATGGTCCGAGAAGCGCCTGCGCGGGGAACCTCGCCCCCGGTAACCTCTGGCACGTCATGTGCCGCGTGTTCGGCTGCGTAGCGGCGGAGCCGGCCTCGATCCGGCACGAGCTGGTCGAGGCAGCAAATCCGCTCATCCGTCAATCGGAGGACCACGACTCCGGTTGGGGCATGGCCGTCTACGAGCGCGCCGACGGCCTCGACCCGCGCTGCGTGCGCTTCCCGCAGGCCGCCTTCGCCGACCCCGACTTCATCGCCGCCACCCAGCTCCAGGGGCGCATCTTCAACGTGCACGTCCGGCGCGCCACGATGGGCGGGCTCGCGCTCGAGAACACGCACCCGTTCTGCCTCGGCAGCTACTCGTTCGGCCACAACGGCACGATCCTGCGCTACCCGCGCCTGCTCGAGCAGCCGAGCGTCACGCCCCCCAACGGCGACACCGACTCGGAGGCCTTCTTCAACTTCCTGATGACGATCTACGACGCTTCCGACCCGGTCGGGTCGCTGCGCCGCGCGATCCGGACGACCGTCGAGCGCTCCCCTTTCAGCGGCCTGAACTTCCTCTTCTCCGACGGCGACCGCCTGTTCGCCTACCGGCTCGGCCTGTTCGAGCTGCACTGGCTGCACCGGCCCGGGCGACTGCTGGTCTCCTCGGAGAGGATCACCGACGAGCAGTGGCACACGGTCCAGCAGGACGTCCTGCTGGTGCTGGATCCGGATGACCTCGAGCAGCCCCACGCCGAGCGCCTGGTCGGCGACGAGCTGCTCGAGCAGGCGCGGGTGCAGAAGGTCGATCATCAGGCCCACCTGCGCGGCGAGGCACGCGGTGAGGCCGCCGCGGAACGCGCCCGGGCGGCAGTGGCCGAGAGTTGAGCCGCCGCTTCGCGCTTCTGGTGAACCCGGCCTCGGCCGGGGGCAAGGCGCTGAAGGCGCTGCCGGCCGTCCACGAGGCGCTGGACCGCCTCGGCGCGCCCCACCGGACCGTCACCACGCGCAGCAGCGAGCACGTCGCCGCGGAGGCCGCCAAGGCCGCTTCGCAGGGCGAGACCGTCGCGGCGCTCAGCGGCGACGGCACGCTGCGCCCGCTCGCGACCGCGCTCAGGAACACCTCCGCCGCGCTCGCGATCATTCCGTGCGGTCGCGGCAACGACCTCGCCCGCGTGCTCGGCATCCCGACCGACCCGGCCGCTGCCGCCGAGCTGGCCGTGACCGGGCCGGAGAAGCTGCTCGACGTCGCCAACGTGGACGGCAACCCGTACGTCGGCATCGCAAGCTTCGGCTTCGACTCCGAGGCCAACCGGATCGCCAACGACGCGAAGTTCATAAAGGGCAACGCCGTCTACCTGTACGCCGCCCTGCGCACGCTCGCCGCCTGGAAGCCGGCCCGCTTCACCGTCACGGTCGACGGCACGCGCCACGAGTACTCGGGCTACTCGGTCGCGGTCGGCAACTCGAAGGCCTACGGCGGCGGCATGATCGTGCTGCCGGACGCCGAGCTCGACGACGGCAAGCTCGACGTGCTCGTCTCCAAGGAGGCCCCCAAGCTGACCTTCCTGCGCGGCGTGTTCGACACGTTCAAGGCCGCCCACGTCGACTCCCCCAACGCCGAGTTCCTGCGCGGGACGACGATCGAGGTCGGCTCCGACAGGCCCTTCGTGATCTACGGCGACGGTGACCCGATCGGCACCACTCCCGCCACCATGCGCGTGGAGCCCCGCTGCCTGCGGGTCATCGTCCCGGCCTGATGTACCGGGTCGCGCGAGGCCTCGCCCGCCTGCTGCGGGCCGTCAGCAGGCGCAGTCGCCGCAGCGGTGGAACGACCGCGCCGGGCCGACTGCTGCTGCGGCTGTCGCCGGGCGCGCTGACCCGCATGGCACGCGACCTCGACGACGGCTCCGTGCTCGTGTCCGCCACCAACGGCAAGACCACCACCTCCGCGATGCTGGCCGCCTGCCTCGAGGCCGCCGACCGGCCGGTCGTGCACAACCGCGCCGGGTCGAACATGGCCTGGGGAGTCGCAACCGCACTGCTCGACGCGGACGGACGGCCCGGGCAGCTCGGCCTGTTCGAGGTCGACGAGGCCTGGCTGCCGAGCGTGGCCGAACAGGTCGAGCCGCGGCTGCTGCTGCTCTCCAACCTGTTCCGCGACCAGCTCGACCGCTACGGCGAGCTCGAGCTGCTCGCCGACCGCTGGGCCGAGCTGGTCGAGCGCCTCGACGGCAGGGCGGCTTTCGTGCTGAACGCCGACGACCCGCTCGTCGCCGACCTCGGCCGCGACCGCCTCGGGGTCACCTACTTCGGCGTCGAGGACGACTCTCAGGCGCTGCCCGGCATGCAGCACGCGGCCGACTCCAAGCACTGCCGCAACTGCGGCCACGCGTACGTCTACGAGGCCGTTTACCTCGGCCACATGGGCCGCTACCGCTGCCCCAACTGCGGCCGCGAGCGGCCGGCCGCGCAGGTGGCGGCCACGCGCGTGCGGCTCGACGGGATGACAGGCTCGCGAGTGGAGCTGCGGACGCCCCAGGGGCCGCTCGAGCTGCGCCTCCCCCTTCCCGGCCTCTACAACGTCTACAACGCCGTCGCGGCCGTCGCCACGGCGCTCGAGCTGGGCGTCCCGCTGGCGACCGCCGGCGAGGCGCTCGAGGGCTTCGGCGGCGCGTTCGGGCGCGTGGAGACGATCCCGGTCGGGGGGCGCCAGATGTCGATCCTGCTGGTCAAGAACCCGGCCGGCGCCAACGAGGTGCTGCGCACGCTCACGCTCGAGGACGGCGCGCTCGACCTCTGGCTCGGCCTCAACGACCGGATCGCCGACGGGCGCGACGTGTCCTGGATCTGGGACGCCGACTTCGAGGTCCTCGCCGGCCGTGTCCGGCGCGCAACGTGCGCCGGGACGCGGGCCGAGGAGATGGCCTTGCGCCTCAAGTACGCCGGCATCGACGCGGAGCTGGAGGTCGAGCGCGACCTGGAGCGCTCGCTCGATCGTGCGGTGGCGAGTGCCGCCGGCGAGCGGCTCTATGCGCTGCCCACCTACACGGCCCTGCTCGAGCTGCGCGACCTGCTCTCGCGGCGCGGGCTGGCGCGGCGGTGGTCCGAGTGAGCGACGCGATCATCTGGCACGACGTCGAGAACGGCGGCTACGACGCCGACCTGCCGCTCTGGCGCGAGCTCGCGGCCGGCGTTGACGGTCCGATCCTCGACCTCGGTGCCGGCACCGGGCGCGTGGCGCTCGACCTCGCGGCCGCGGGGCACCGCGTCACAGCTGTCGACCGCGACCCCGAGCTGCTCGGCGAGCTGGCTTCGCGCGCCCGGCAGCGCGGCCTCGAGGTCGAGTGCGTGGAGGCCGATGCGCGCCGGCTCGGGCAGCTCGGGCCGTTCGCCCTCGTGCTCGCGCCGATGCAGTTCGTGCAGATACTCGGCGGGGCTCGTGGGCGCGCGGACCTGCTCGCCGGGGTGGCGGGCAGCCTGGGGCCGGAAGGCACCTTCGCCGCCGCCATCGCGGATCTGGACGAAGCGGTGGCAGCCGAGGACGCGGCGCCGCCGGTCCCCGACGTCGGCCAGCGCGGCGACTGGATCTACTCGAGCCTCCCACTCGACGTCCGGCCCGAGCCGGGCGGGGTCGCGGTCGAATGGCTGCGCCAGGTCGTCTCCCCCGCCGGCACGCTCACCGAGGAGCGCCACACGCAGATGCTGGAGTCGCTCACGCCGGAGGAGTTCGAGCGGGAGGCCGCCGCGGCAGGCCTGCGCGCGGTCCAGCGGCGCGAGGTGAGCGCGACCGACGCCTACATCGGCAGCATGGTGATCGCATGCCGACGCTGAGGGTCTGCTCGCTCTATCCCGAGCTGATGAACATCTACGCCGACCGCGGCAACATCGCCGTGCTCCGCGCCCGCTGCGAGTGGCGCGGGATGGGCTTCGAGCACGCGGCGGCGAGCCTCGAGCAGCCGCTCGACCCGGACGCCCACGATCTCTTCTACATGGGCGGCGGGCAGGACCGCGACCAGGTCGCGGTCGCGCACGACATGGCCGACACCAAGCGCGACGCCCTGCACGCGGCTGCGGACCGCGGCGCTGTGGTCCTGGCCGTCTGCGGCGGCTACCAGCTGCTCGGCCACTCCTACGAGCTGGGCGGCGACGAGCTGCCCGGCGTCGGGCTGGTCGACCTGCGCACGGTGCGCGAGCCCGGTCCCCGCCTGATCGGCAACTGCGCGATCGAGGCCGACCTCGGCGACGGGCCGCGCGTGATCGCAGGCTTCGAGAACCACGGCGGACGCACCTACCTCGGTCCCGAGGAGCGGCCGCTGGGACGCGTCCTGGCCGGCCACGGCAACAACGGGCGCGACGGCTTCGAGGGCGTGCATCGCGGCAACGTGATCGGCACGTATCTGCACGGCCCCCTCCTCCCCAAGAACGTGTGGCTGGCCGACCGGCTGATCGAGCTGGCGCTCGACACCCGGCTGGGGCCCCTGCCGGACCAGCAGCTGGAGGATGGAGCGCACGCCTCCGCGCGTCGTGCTGCCGGTGTCTAGGGACCGTTTGTTAGGGTGCCCTAATTCGGTAGCCCTAACGGAGGTGAACAGGTGGGCAGGTACACGGGTCCAACCGAGCGGCTCTCGCGCCGCGCCGGGGTCGAGCTAGAGCTGAAGGGCGAGCGCCGGATGGCGCGCAAGAGCGGCCTCGAGCGCCGCGCCAACCCGCCCGGCGACCACGGCGCCCGATCGGGCCGGCGCCGCTCCACCTACGGCCTCCAGCTCGCCGCCAAGCAGGCCGTCAAGCGCTACTACGGGGTGCGCGAGCGCCAGTTCCGCCGCTACGTGCGCGAGGCCCAGCGAGCCACCGGGACACGCACCGGCGAGCGCCTGCTCCAGCTGCTCGAGCTGCGCCTCGACAACGTCCTGACGCGGCTCGGGTTCGCCGCCACCCGCGCGCAGGCGCGCCAGTTCATCGTGCACGGCCACGTGGAGGTCAACGGGCGGCGCTGCGACATCCCCTCGCGCCGCGTAGCGCCCGGCGACGTGGTCGCGATCAGTGACGCCAGCCCGGTCCGGCCCGCCGCCGAGCTCGCGACCGAGCTCACCGACCGCGTCGCGCCCTGGCTGCTCGCCGACACCGACGCCCTCGTCGGCCGCGTCCTGCGCGAGCCGGAGCGCCGCGAGATCCAGGCGCCGCTCGAGGAGCAGCTGGTCGTCGAGTTCTACTCCCGCGTGTGAGGGGCCGCGTGTTCGCCCCCCTCCCCTTCGCGCTGCACGCCACCACGGGCTGCCCTCCGCACGCCGAGCTGGCGCTGTCGCTCGCCTGGACCTTCGAGGACGTGGAAGCCGCCGTCCTCGACGCGGAGCTCGACGCCCTCTCCGAGCGCCTGCCGGAGCCCGCGAGCGCACACCCGCTCGACGAGCTGAAGACGCTCGCCGGCTTCTGCCGGCGCGCCGGTGAGCCGAGCCCGGTCGACACCGGCTGCCTGATGCTGCACACGGCGCTGGCGGCGAGGGACCCGCACCCGCTCGCGATCGCGATCGTCGCCGCCGAGCTGGCCCGCCGGCGCGGCCTCGCCATCGGAATCGTCAGCAACGGCGCCGATCACTGCCTCGCCCACACCGAGCTCCCGGCGCCGCTGCTGCTCCATGCCGAGACGGCCGCGGTGCTCGACGCCCGCACGCTCCCACCGCCGCTGACCTGGCGCTGCGCCCACGAGACGGCCGGGCTGCTGCTCGACGAGCTTGAGCGCCGCTGGCTCGCCAAGGGCCTCTACGGCCAGGCCCTCCAGGCGGCCGAGCTGCGCATGTGCCTGCCGTTCGACGAGAACGGCGTCCGGGCGGCCGAGCGCAAGCTGGCGGCCGTGAAAGCGCACCTGAACTGACGCGCAATGGAAAGCCCGCCTGAGCGGGTGCGCGAAGCCAATCGTCGCGGGGCCTGGGGGCGCGAGCCCCCAGCTGCCATCTAGCCCGCGGAGCTGCCGGCCACGCGGAGCACCTCGGCCACCGAGGTGACGCCGTCGCGGATCTTCTCGAGGCCGTCCTCGCGCAGCGTGTGCATGCCGTGCTGACGCGCGTAGTCGCGCATCTCGTCGGCCGAGTTCTTCTCGAGGATCAGCTTGCGCAGGCCGTCGTCGATCGGCATGACCTCGTAGATCCCCAGCCGGCCGCGGTAGCCCGTGTGGTTGCAGCGCACGCAGCCGACCGCCTCGAAGCCCTTGAAGCCCTTGTCGACGTCGAAGCCCTGGTCGGCGAGCACCGCCTTGGTGAGATCGACCTCGTTCTTGCAGTCGCACAGGCGGCGCACCAGCCGCTGGGCGACCACGCACGTGATGCCGGACGCCACGAGGTAGGGCTCGATGCCCATCTCCACCAGGCGCGCGGCCGCAAGCGGCGCGTCGTTGGTGTGCAGCGTGGTCAGCACGAGGTGGCCGGTCAGCGCCGACTCGATCGCGATCAGCGCGGTGTCCTTGTCGCGGACTTCGCCGACCATGATCACGTCGGGGTCGGCACGCACCATCGACCGCAGCCCGGCGGCGAAGGTGAGTCCGGTCTTCGGGTTGACCTGCACCTGCTTGACGCCGGTCAGCTCGTACTCGACCGGATCCTCGACCGTGATGATCGTCTTGTCGGGGGTGTTGACCGTGGTCAGCCCCGCGTACAGCGTCGTCGTCTTGCCCGAGCCGGTCGGCCCGGTCACCAGGATCGCGCCGTGGGTCGCGCTCAGGGCGTCGTCGAAGCGCGTGCGGTCGTGGTCGGACATGCCGAGCACGTCCAGGTCCATCACGACCGCCTCCTTGTCCAGGATGCGCATCACGATCGACTCGCCGCGCACCACCGGCAGCGTCGCCACGCGCAGGTCCACGTGGCGCCCGTCGACGGCCAGCCCGATGCGGCCGTCCTGCGGAACGCGCCGCTCGGCGATGTCGAGGTTGGCCATGATCTTCACGCGCGAGACGAGGCCAGCCATCAGCTGGCGCGGCACGGTCGTGGTGTCCATCACCACGCCGTCGATGCGGTAGCGGACGCGCATGTCCCCGGCCCGCGGCTCGAAGTGGATGTCGGAGGCGCCGCGCCGGACGGCGTCGGCGATCACCGAGTGCACGAGCTTGACGACCGGCGCCTCGTCGGCCTGGTCGCGCAGCTCGATGACCTCGGCTGAGTCGTCCTCGTCCTCGAGCTCCTCGACCGCGTCGCCGAGTCGCGACAGCTGACCGATCAGGCCCTCGATGTCCTCCGGCGAGGCGACCGCGCGGCGCACCTCGTAGCCGGTCGCCATCGCGATGTCGTCGAGGGCGAGCACGTTGGCCGGGTCGGCGGTGGCGACCAGCAGCGTCTGCTCGCCGAGGAACGAGATCGGGATGGTCTGGTAGCGGCGCGCCTTGCCGGCGTCGATCAGGTTGGCGGCGCCCTGGTCGACCTCGAACGAGTTCAGGTCGACGTAGTCGAGGCCGTTGCGCTCGGCGAGCGCCTGGGCGAGCTGGTTGGAGTCGACGATCCCGGCGTCGATCAGCGACTGGCCGAGCGGCACTCCGCTGGCGCGGCCCTTCTCGACGGCCTGCTCGACGAGCTCTCGCTCGGCAAAGCCGAGCTGGACGATCACATCTCCGATGCGGCGTTTCGCACCCGTGCGCTGTGTGGGCGGCCGGAGTCCAGGCACGGGAAACGCGCCGGCGGGGGCGGCAGGACTCTCACTCATGAGTTAGGTATCGGCAGCCGCGGGCCGAAAATAAAGGGCTCTCAGGCCGGCAGAAGGGCCTTCGCGGCGCTCTCGGGGTCTGGGTGGACGTGCAAGGTCTCGACCAGGTCCGTTATCTCGAAGACGCGCCGCAGCGGACCGGGCGGGCAGACGACGGCGAAGCCCTTGCGACGCAGCATCAGCCGCCGGTTTGCGTTGATCAGCAAAGCAAGCCCGGTGGAGTCCATGAAGCCCACCCGCGTGAGGTCGACGACGACCGCCTTGAGCGCCTCGGCGACCGACGAGTTCAGCACGCTGATCAGTCGCGACGCGGTGGCGATGTCCAGCTCGCCCTCCACGAGGACGGTTTCAACTCCGTCCAGAGACGTGCGCTCCACGGCAAGTGGTTGCACAGCGCGCCCACGATAACGGACAAGTCGGACTTATGTGCCAATTTGCTCTATACCGCGGTTTGCGCGGGGTGCGTGCACAGTCAGGCCACGACGAAGACCCGCCGGGTCGCGACGAGTCGGCACGGTATCCTGCAACCACCGAGCCACCTCGCCTTTAGGCCTGGTCGCCAGGCAAACCTAGGGACAAGGGGACGCAGGCGCTCGTCGGGCGCGATGCGGACCCTTCGTTCCGCCCCTCGTGTCGCTAGCCCACGTCGCCAGCGTGGGCGTCAGCGAGCAGGTCGCCCTCCTCGGGCTCGAGGATGAACGTCTGGCAGAGCAGGTCGGGCCCCTGGTGGCTGCCGCTCATCATCCCCGCGACCTTCCGGCCAAGCTCGCCCTCGATGACCTCGATGAAGCGGTCCTTCATCACGTCCTGGAAGTCCATGCGCTGGCGGATCACCGAGTCGCCACGACCTTCCCGCAACAGTGTCTCCTCGGCCTTCGAGAAGCCGCCTCGCAGAAGCACCACGACCAGGTCATCGGCGAAGTAGGTCTTCGCCTTCGTAGGGCCACGCCCGTAGAACTCCTTGTACAGCCCGACTATGCGCCGCGAGATTTGCGCCAGCGCAGACTGATCGGATGCCTGTCGCTCGCCGAGCTCCACCGAGCGAAGTCTAGGAAGCCGCCCGCCGTCCAGCAACGGGACGCATCCCGCCAAGCGCGTTTACGAGGGCGCCCTCCCGGTATCCGAGACACCACCCTTTGACCCTGGGAGCAAGGATGCCGACCCTTCAATGCACGTCCTGCGGCGCGACCTACTACACCGCGGCCGCCGGACCTCACCTCGCGCTCGCGCCGCTGATGTTCGGCTGCCAGGTCTGCGGCTCAGGTGAGCCGCTGCACATCGGCGTGGTTTCGGACCCCGCCACCGGCGACGACGCTGCGGGCGTGGCACCCGACCAGCCCGAGGGCGCGCGGGTGCGGATCGACGGTTAGGCCGTCCCAGCCCACCCGCGAGAAGACGCCTCCACAACGGAGGTTTCCCGGACCCGGCCCCCGCAGGCGACTGCCTCGGGGGCCGGGTGGCTTCGGGCACGCCTCCGTAACGGGCGCCCGGACGAAGTCGGACTCATGTGCCGAGTTGCACGCTTTCAGCGCCCGGTGGAACCGAAGCCGCCCGCTCCGCGCGCGGTTTCGTCGAGCTCGTTCGCTTCGTCGATCTCGGGCGTTGCCACGGCCACCAGCACGAGCTGGGCGATGCGGTCGCCGGGCGAGATCTCGAACGCCTCACGCCGATCCGTGTTGAGCAGCAGCACGCGCACCTCGCCGCGGTAGCCGGAGTCGATCAGGCCCGGCGCGTTGACGACCGAGATTCCGTGTCTTGCGGCGAGGCCCGAGCGCGGCACCACGAGGCCCGCGTGCCCGGCGGGGATGGCTACCGCGATACCGGTTCCCACGCTGGCACGCTCGCCCGGGGCGATCGTCACAGCCTCGGCCGCATGCAGGTCGTAGCCGGCGTCGCCCTCGTGAGCCTGGGCGGGCGCCCGCGCCGCCTCGCTCAGGCGGCGGAAGCGCAGCGTCACCCGGCGCTGCCGCCGTTGGTCGAGAAGCGCTCGAAGCGCGGTGCGGCCGCGGCCGGCACGCGGGCCCTGATGTGCACGCCCTCGGCGGTGTCCGTGCGCTCCAGGTCGCCGGCCAGGTCGTGCAGCTCTGACAGCGGGCCGCCCTCGCCGTAGGGCAGCAGCAGCTCCATCGGCCGCAGCGACGCCAGGAACCGTGCCTCGATCGCCTCGCGCAGATCGTCGAGGCCCTCCCCCGTCTCGCCCGACACCTGCACGGCTCGCGGAAAGCGGAACGAGAGCTCGCGGCGGCGCTCCTCGTCGAGCAGGTCCACCTTGTTGAGCGCGAGCAGGCGGGGCCGCTCGCCCGCACCGATCTCGGCCAGCACCTCGTCCACTGCCTCCAGCATCGCGTGCAGCTCGTCCTCCGCCACCGACGCGTCCGCCACGTGCACGATCAGGTCCGCTCCGAGCGCCTCCTCGAGCGTCGCCGAGAACGCCTCGACGAGCTGGTGCGGCAGCTTGCGGATGAACCCGACGGTGTCGGTCAGCAGGTAGGTGCGCCCGCCGATCTCGAACGAGCGGGTGGTCGGGTCGAGCGTGTGGAAGAGCCGCTCGCGCACGCCGACCTCCGCGCCCGTGAGCGCGTTCAGCAGGGTCGACTTGCCCGCGTTCGTGTAGCCCGCCAGCGCCACGGTCGGCAGGGCGGCGCGCTCGCGCTCGCGGCGCATCGTGCCGCGGGTGGCCTTCGTGTGGCGCAGGCGGCGCTTGAGCGCCGCGATCCGGTCGCGCGCCAGGCGGCGGTCGGTCTCGATCTGCGACTCGCCGGGGCCTCTGGTCCCGATCCCGCCGCCGAGGCGCTCCAGGTGCGTCCAGAGCCCGCGCATGCGGGCGAGGTTGTACTCGAGCTGAGCCAGCTCGACCTGGAGCTTGCCCTCGGCCGTGTGGGCGTGGTCGGCGAAGATGTCGAGGATCACCGCCGTGCGGTCGATCACCGGCACGTCGAGCGCCTGCTCGAGGTTGCGCTCCTGGCGCGGCTTGAGCTCGTCGTCGACGGCGACCAGGTTGGCGTCGGTCTCCTTGATCGCCCGCTTGATCTCGTCCAGCTTGCCCTTGCCTACGTAGCGGTCGGGATCGGGCTCGGGGCGCCGCTGAATCAGCTCGCCGACAACCGCCACTCCTGCGGTGCGCAGGAGCTCGCGCAGCTCTCCCAGATCGACGTCGTTTGGTCCCGCCGCGATGCAGAACGCACGCTGGCGCGCGCGGCGGCCGTTCGTACTGCTTTCCACACCATTCAGTCTAGGCGCGCGACAGATGCAGCCGCTCGACCGGCGGCATCACGCCCTGGCGGCTGAACTCGGACGGGATCGAGGCGCCCGGCAGCACCACCACCCCCTCGGTGGGGTCGCCCAGCCAGCTCGCGTGCCCGACCGCGTAACGGTGCGCGCACAGCGCGCAGACGACCGCGTCGATCTCCTCGATGCGCCGGTGCCAGAGGTCGCCGCCGTCGTCGAAGACGTGATCGCCGGCGAGCTCCTCGATTCGCGTCCAGACCCCGAACGGATGGCGCTTGGCCGGCAGGCGCCGGCCCTGGAGCGCGTAGAAGACGCCGTCGGCGTTGGTCTCGAAGACCGGGAAGCGGTTGTAGGCGCCCTCCTCGACAGGCCCGGTGTGCTCCTCGCCGCCCGGCGCGAAGGTCGGCAGCTCGCGCAGCAGGTCGGCCAGCAGGCGCGTCTCCTGAGTGGGTGCCTGCGGCGCAACGCCGCGGCGCAGCAGCAGCGCGTCGCAGTCGCGCCCCGGCCTCCCGTCGCGCGGGCCGGCCAGCGGCGCTCCGACGGCGATCACGACGTCGTCGAGCGTGTGCAGCTCGCGGGCCACGTCAGCAGCCGTCCCGGGCTCGTAGAAGAGCGCAGACAGGCGGATCGGCGGCTCGGGGGTCCGTACCTCCTCCAGCATCGCCAGCTGGAGCGTGCCGTGAGTGGCGACGACGCCGCAGTAGTGCATCTAGCCCGCCGCCAGGCTGTCGCGCAGCCGCTCGACGGCCTCGGCGAGCCGCGCGTCGGGCACCGTCAGCGAGATGCGGAAGAAGCCCTCGCCGTTGGGCCCGTAGGCGCCGCCAGGTGAGACCACCACAGCCGACTCCTCCAGGACGAGCTCGCAGTACGACGCCGACGTGTGGCCGCTCGGCACGGGCGCCCAGACGTAGATCGTGCCCTTGGGCGGCGTCACGTCGACGCCGATCTCGCGCAGCGCTTCGCAGACCAGGTCGCGGCGGCGCTGGTAGATCTCGCGCATCTCGGCCGGCGGGCCGGCGTCGAGCGCGGCGGCGGCTGCCAGCTGGACCGGCTCGAACATGCCCGAGTCGATGTTGGTCTTGAGGTGCCAGTAGGACTCGATCGCCTCGGCGTTGCCGACGATCGCCGCGGTGCGCCAGCCGGTCATGTTCCAGCCCTTCGACAGCGAGAAGACCTCGACGCCGACGTCCTTCGCTCCCGGGGTCTCGAGGAACGAGGGCGCGACGTAGCCGTCGAAGGTCGTCTCCGTGTAGGAGGCGTCGTGCACGATCAGCACGTCGTGCTCCCGGGCGAACTCGACCGCCCGCTCGAACAGGCCGTCGGGGAGGACCGCGCCGGTCGGGTTGTTCGGGTAGTTGAGGTAGAGCAGGCGCGCGCGCTCGGCGACGTCGCCGCCGATCGCGTCGAGGTCGGGGGCGAACCCGAGCTCGGGCACGAGCGGCATCAGCACGGCCTCCGATCCCGACAGCAGCGGCCCGCCCGTATAGACCGGATACCCCGGGTCGGCGGCCAGCGCGATCGAGTCGGGGTCGAGGAAGGCCAGGTTGAGGTTGAAGATGCACTCCTTCGCGCCCAGCGCCGGGACGATCTCGGACTCTGGGTCGAGTGCCACGCCGAAGCGGCGCTCGTAGAAGCGCGCAAACGCCTCGCGCAGCTCCGGCCGGCCGCGGTTGGACGGGTAGCGGTGCGTGCCGGGGTCGGCGGCGCCCGCCGCCAGCGCGTCGATGACCGGCACCGGCGTCGGGGTGTCGGGATCCCCGATGCCGAGCGAGATCACGTCGATCCCCGCCTCCTTCTTCTCGCGCACCTTGCGCTCGAGCTCGGCGAACAGGTACGGGGGCAGTCGATCGAGGCGCTTACTCCGTTGCATGCAGCTCCGTCATCAGCTCGTGGCTCACCTTTCCTTCGTAGACGGACCTGGCCCACCCGGTCAGGTCCACATGCAGATCCTCCCCAACCTCGACCTCGAGCTCACCGCCGTCGAGCGCGACGGTCACCGGGGTGTCGACGCCGCGCAGTACCGCTGCGACGGCGGCGCCCGTGGCGCCCGTGCCCGACGACATCGTCTCCCCCACGCCGCGCTCGAAGATGCGCGCTCGGATCGAGGCGTCGCCGGTCCGGCGCCAGAACGAGACGTTGGTGCGCCGCGGGAACAGCTCGTGCCGCTCGATCGGGGCGCCGTAGCGAGGCAGGTCGAGCGCCTCGAGCTCGTCGCCGGTTTCGATCGACACCTGCGGGTTGCCGGCCTGCACGAACTGGAACGCGAACTCGCGGTCCCCGGAGGTCAGGGTGCCGGTGCCGTCCTCTGGACCGGATGGGAAGTCTTCCGGGGCCCGCAGGCGGACGCGGCCCATGTCGACCGTGCAGGTGTCGGGCCCGGTGATGCGCGGCCGGATCTCGCCGGCCGCCGTGCGCACGGAGAACGAGTCGAGGTCGGTCCAGCCGTGGCGGCGGAGGTACATGACCGCCTGACGCACGCCGTTGCCGGACAGCTCGGCCTCGGAGCCGTCGGGGTTGAAGATGCGCACCTGGGCCACGAACCCGCGCTCGTCGGTCTCGCCGATCAGCACGATGCCGTCCGTGCCCAGGCCCGTGTGCGGCGCGCAGAAGCGCCGGACCCGCTCAGGGGTCAGCTCAAACGGGAGCTCTCGCTCCTCGACGATGGCGTAGTCGTTGCCGAGCGCCTGCCACTTCTCGAAACGCACGGCGCGGCACCTTAGCGGTGCCGCGCGGCGCGACTAGCGGTGCCCGGTGAACTCGATGACCTGCTGGATCCCGCTCGGGCGGTTCGTGTAGCGCATCGTGTACGGCAGCAGGCCTGGCGCGAATGAGATCCGCTCGCGCGTGGCGTCGGCGCGCCAGGCGTTCGGGTCCGCACCCTGAGCCGCCTGGAGCTCGGCTCCGGCCGCCTCCAGCGCCGCCCAGAGCGACGCCCGGCAGGCGGTCAGGTCGCCGCTGCCGCAGTAGCGGTTGGCGAACTTGCCCTTCACGGACTTGCCCAGCAGCGTGCGCAGGTCCTTGCTCATGTACATGTGCCAGCCGCCGAACTGGCCGCCCGGCGGCAGGTCGAAGCGGCGGTGCAGCGAGTCGTTGAGCTGATCGGCGAGCGACTGGCCCAGCACCGGCGTCAGCGCCGCGTCGGCCAGCCGCGGCCAGGCGGTGTCCATGACCGCCGCGCCCGGGTCGTCGATCTTGCCGTCCAGGTTGCGGTCGAGCCGGCTGCCGCCGTTCGAGCGCCAGGCCTCGAGCAGCTCGAGCATGCGCATGCTGCGCGCGCTCGGCGCCGGCCCGCCGCGCAGGACCTCGGACAGGATCGGCACGAACGTGATTGCCCGCACGTCCTGGGTGGCGGCTGCGTTCATCGCGCCGGTGAGAGTGGCCAGCGTGTGCTTCTTGACCTTGTTGGTGTTGCGGTTGAGCAGGTCAACCCGCTGGATCGACCCGTACTGCCACTGGTCGTCGGCGGCCGGGAAGCCGAGCGCCGGCTTGTTGTTCCAGTTGTTGAGGACGCCGCCCCGCTTGATCGCGTGCGGGTGGGCCTTGGCGGACAGCCAGCCCTTCCACTCGTAGTTGCCGCGCCCGTCGGTCGGTAGCCCCGAGTCCACCCCGGCCGCGCGGATCGGCAGGCGGCCGGTCGTGATCTGCGCCACCTCGTCGCTGTCGGCGTAGAACGTGTTGAACGTCTGCGGCGAGATCGCAGCCGCCTTGATGAAGGCGCGCGCGTTGGGCACCTTGCCGCGCGTCAGCTTGCGGAACAGCAGCAGGTCGACGCCGTCGAGCAGATAGCTCGAGCGCTTGCGCGCGATCGCGACGCGCGTACCGCCGACGGTCGCGTAGCCGGTGACCGGTCCGTGCACGGTGCGGTTGAAGCGGATCGGCGCATCGGGTGCGCCGCCGGTGCCCTTCAGCACGCCGGCGTCGAACGGCGTCATCGAGCGGCACTTGCCCTTGTAGAGGTACTTGGTGTCGCTGCCGTCGCAGAGCGTTTCCACGTAGTTGTCGACGATGTCGGCGCCCGCCGACGTCAGCGTCCAGACGAAGTCCTCCCGGCGGCCGATCAGGATGTAGCCGGGGAACGGCGCCGACGTCGCGCCGCGCGCCTTCCAGCCTGGGCCGTGCAGGTCCATCTCGAGGGTCAGGCCGGGATAGAAGTAACCGATCTGCGGGCCGCCCACGAACAGCGGGTGGCCCGACTTCGACCGCTTGCCCGCGACCATCAGCACGTTGCTCGCCTGGCGGCGCAGCTCGCGTGCCGTTCCCGTCGTCGAGGCCGTGGGCGTGGGGATCGGCTGGAAGGAGCCGTTGTCGATGATCCGGTTGCCGCTGCGGCTGGCGGGCAGCGGCGCGTACGGGAAGTTCCCCGGGATCGAGACCGGCGTCTCCGGGTCCTGGCGCTGGCGCAGGTCGTTCCAGACCGAGAAGCCGCGGTCGGCGCCCAACCTCGTCTGGAGGCCGTTCAGCAGCTCGGAGGCCTCGACCTCCGCGCCGCCGCCCTCGCCGAACAGCTCGCTCTTGACGGCGTTGAGCGCGATCACGTCGCGGCGCGTCCAGGGCTTGTGCGTGGCGCCGGACTTCCTGTAGTAGGCGTTGATGCCCTTGACGAACAGGTCGACGTCGTGCAGCAGGGCGCGGCCGGCCTTGCCGTAGCGCTTGAGCTTGTCGACCTCCTTCTGCACCTCGCGCTCGGTCCGCGCGCTCGGCACGAACGTCTTGAGGCCCACGATCAGGTCGATCGCGGTCTCCCCCGGCGCGTCGACGACGGCGACGCGGGCGTTGTAGCGCGCCTGCTCGAGCAGCAGCTCGCGGTCGTGGGCGAGCGCCCACCCGGCGCCCCACGTCACGTCGTCGTTCGACTTGCCGTAGATGTGCGGCACGTTGAAGCGGTCGCGGATGATGCGGACGCCCTTGCGCGGGACCCGCTCGCGCGTGAGCGGCCCCTGGCCCTTGGTGCCGAGCTTCTCCGACTTGAAGTAGTGGTTGAGGTCCTTGTTCGAGACGTCGTCGAACAGCGGCGTGAGGCCGTCGTAGAGCTTCGCCTGGCTGTCGGCCTGCGCGACCGGCGGCACCCCGCCCCACTGCCCCGACGGGATGATGTTGCGTGCCGTGCTCGAGAAGTCTCGGACGGCGTAGGCGGATGGCACAAATGCCGCGAAGGCGGCAACGACAACGGCTGACACGGTCGCGCGAGTCACGAGTCCCCTCTCCCTGAGTCCCCTATCCCGGCGGGCAGTATATGGGCGATCCGGGCTGCGGCGCTGGCGGCGCTCGCTTCCGTCAGGTCGAGCTCGTGGACGCCGGGCAGCCGCCGCATCCAGGCGAGCTGGCGCTTCGCGTAGTTGCGCGTGCGCCGCTTCATCGCGTCGGTGTCGCCGGCGAGCAGCTCCTCGAAGCCGAGCGCGGAGCGGGCCGTGCGTCCGGCCCCGGCGGCGTCGGCGCGCCTGACCTCGTCGGCCGCACCGGCGGCGACCATCTCGTCAACGCGGGCGTCGATGCGGGCATACAGCTCGTCGCGGTCCATGGTGAGACCGCACAGCAGCGTCGGGTGGCGCAGCTCGGCTGTCCAGAGGCGAGACTCGGCGCCGGTCGGCGCCGGCTGCTCCCCCATCTCGAGCAGCTCGAGCGCACGCGCCACCCGCGTCCGGTCGCGCGGGTCGATCGACTCCGCCGTGGCGGGCGCCCGCGCGGCCAGCTCGGCGTGGAGACGCTCCGGGCCGTCGGCCTCGAGGCGCTCCTGTACCCGCGCCCGCACAGCCGGGTCGGGTGGCGGGCGCAGATCGAGGTCGGTCAGGGCCGCCTGGAGGTAGAGGCCGGTGCCGCCGACCACGACCGGCCGCCGGCCCGCCGCCAGCGCGGCGTCGATCTCCGCGTGCGCGCGATCGGCAAACTCGCCGGCCGAGTAGGTCTCGCGTGGGTCGACGAACGAGAGCAACCGGTGCTCGAGCCGCTCCTGCTCGGCCGGCGTCGCGGCCCCGGTCAGGGTCTCGAGCCCGCGGTACACCTGGAGCGCGTCGGCGGAGATCGCGAGCGGCTGCTCGCCACGCTCGCGCAGCAGCTCCGCGAGCGCGAGCGCGACCGCGGTCTTGCCCACCCCGGTGGGACCGAACAGTGCCACCACGTGCACGGTCGCTAGTAATACACGCCGTGCGACGCGCCCTCCTTCCCCTGCTCGCCGCCCTCGCGGTGCTCGCGCTCGGCTGCCAGGAATCCGGCTTCGACGAGAACAAGGAGACCGAGAAGCCGCTCAAGGTCCAGCACGCGCTGGGCGAGACGAAGGTGCCCGGACAGGCCGAGC
>JBQGCL010000253.1:0-4307 GCA_052038485.1 Thermoleophilaceae bacterium
CGCGCGAAGAGCCGAACCGGCACGCGGCCCGGTCGAGGCCGCTCAGGGCGATCCCCTCCACCACGCCCTCGACGCCGCCGACCGAGCGGCGCTCGCGCGCCTTGCACGGGTCGGCGATCTGGACCGGCTCGGGCTCGAGGCTGGACTCGGCGATCGCGTAGCCGGCCGGGACGGCCAGCGCCAGCACGACGGCGCCTCCGATCAGGAGCGCGGCCGGCGGCCCGCGCACCGGCCGCTCGGCGCGGCCGAGCCGGAACACCAGCAGCAGCGCCGCCAGCAGAGCCATCGCGCCGGTCACCACGAACGCGGGGCTGAAGGCCGCGTCGACCGCGGCCAGCACCACGTCGTCGAGGTCGGCCCCGAGCTTGTCGATCTCGGCACCCAGCTGCTTCGGCGAGGTGTCGCCGGACGCGCCCCCGCGCAGGTCGTCGAGCAGCCCCTGCGCGTTGTCGCCTCCGAGCAGCCGGTCGAGCCCGCGCGCCGCCTCGTCGAGCGTGCTGCCGTACTGGTCCTCCAGGTCCTCGAGCCGGTCCATCAGCGCGCCGCCCCCGCCGAGCTGGTGGTCGAGCCGCTGGAGGCGGCTGAGCAGGTCGTGGTCGCCGGTGGTGATGCGCTTGCGCTCGCGCGCGAGCGCCTGCTTGAGCGCGTCGCGCGGGTCTTCGGTCTCGAGGTCGGCGAACAGCCGCGGGGCGAGGTCGATCTTGTCGGTCGGTGGCAGCGCCGCGTCCAGCACGAGCGCCGTGCCGCGCTCGCGGGCGAGCTCGACCTGGTCGTCCAGCTCGGCCGCCACGATCGGCGCGAGCAGCGCAAGCGCCGCCGTGATGCCGAGATGGCGCAGCGACAGCAGCGCCGCGGCCTGCGCGCGCGTGCGCTCGTGCAGCAGCTCGCCGGCCAGCGCCGGGAACGCCATGCCGAGCCCGAAGCCGGCCAGCAGCTGCGGGAGCAGGGTCCACCAGGCCGAGGCCTCGGGCAGGAATGCCAGCCCGGCGATGCCGCCGGCGACCAGCAGGCAGCCGGCCAGCGCCCGCGCCGCCGGCTCGCCGTGCACGAACGAGCCGCCAATCGCGGCCAGCGGCAGCATCGTCACCGCGGCGGCGGCCGTAAGCGGCTCGACGCTCCAGCCGCTGATCAGCAGCAGCACGAGCAGGAAGACGACCGCGGTCAGCGCGCCCGACAGCAGCGCCAGCGCGGCGCCGGCCAGCACGTCGCGCGGCGGGCGCGGCAGGTGCTCGTGGACCGTGGCGATCGGGGTCGACAGCAGCGCCGGGGCCGCGCCGAGGGCGATCGGCGCCTGGGCGACGAAGATCGCGCGCCAGTCGAACAGCTCGGTCAGCGCGCCGCCGAGCGCCGGGCCGGCGGCCGTGCCGACGACCGCCGCGCCGACCCACAGGCGCCGCCCGGACCCACCGCCGTCGAGGGCGTCGAACGCCGACGCGAGCAGCGCCGAGGCGCCCAGCGCCTGGAGCGCGCGCATGACGAGCAGCAGCTCGAGCGAGTCGGAGCTGGCGCAGCCGATCGAGGCCGCCGCGAACAGCAGCGCCCCGGCGCCTCCGGTGGCGCGGCTGTGCAGCGCCGCCGACACCGGCAGGGCGACGGCCAGCACGGCCGTGTACACGCCGATCACCGCAGCCACGCCCTCGACGGTCGTGTCCAGCTCGATCAGGAGCGGCGGCAGAGCCAGGATCACAACCGCGGCGTCCGCCAGCGCGAGCCCGACGGCGATCGCGATCAACGCGCGTTTCACACGGTCTTTCTAGCTGACTGCCACGATTGCGCGGTGCGGATATCCGCACCGATTCCGGGGTGTAGGCCGCATTGGACCGCCCTCCCGGTGACCGCAGACTCTGGCCCATGACCGAGCGTTCCAACACCAAGAGCACTGACAACCTCGCTGCGCGCGCCGGTAGATGGAGCGCTCAGCACCGAAAGAAGGCCATCTTCGGGTGGCTCGCGTTCGTGATCCTGGCCGTCTTCATCGGCGGCTCGGTGGGTACTCGCACGCTCACCGACGAGGAGTACGGCATCGGCGAGTCCGGCCGCGCCGACAAGGCGATGGCAAATCACTTCCCGGACAAGGACTCCGAGAGCGTCCTGATCCAGAGTCAAGCCGGCGCCGACAACCGCGGTCCCGAGTTCCGGCAGGTCGTGAGCTCGGTCGTGACCAAGCTCGAGGCGACGAAGCACGTACGCAACGTGCAGAGCCCCTACGCCGAGGGCAACCCGGGCACGCTGTCGGCCGACGGCAAGTCCGCGCTCGTGACCTTCGAGATCCCCGGTGACGACACCGAGGACAAGGTCGCGGCGCCGCTCGACGCAGTAGCCGCGCTCGACAAGCAGCAGACCGGCTACCGGATCGAGGAGTTCGGCGACGCCAGCGCGGACAAGGCGCTGAGCCAGGCCTTCGAGGACGACTTCCGCAAGGCGGAGGTCACCTCACTGCCGATCACGCTGATCATCCTGATCCTCGCTTTTGGCGCCCTGCTGGCCGCCTTCGTGCCTCTGCTGCTCGCGATTACGGCCGTCGCCGCGGCGATCAGCCTGATCGGCCCGATCAGCCAGATCTGGCCGGTGGACGAGGCGATCAGCTCGGTGGTGCTGCTGATCGGCTTGGCCGTGGGCGTCGACTACTCGATGTTCTACCTGCGCCGTGAGCGCGAGGAGCGCGCTGCCGGGCGCTCGGAGGAGGCCGCCCTCGAAGCGGCGGCAGCCACCTCCGGCCGAGCGATACTCGTCTCCGGCGTCACCGTGATGCTGGCCATGGCCGGCATGTACTTCGGCGGCGCGGCCACGTTCATCTCGTTCGCGACGGGCACGATCCTCGTGGTCGCGATCGCGGTGCTCGGCTCGCTGACCGTGCTCCCGGCCGTGCTCTCCAAGCTGGGCGACCGGGTCAACAAGGGCCGCGTGCCGTTCCTCAAGCCCGAGAAGCGCACGGGCGAGCCGCGCGTGTGGTCGTGGATCCTGGACCGGGTGCTGAAGCGCCCGCTGGTGTCTTCGATCGCCGCCGTCAGCGTGCTCGTGGTGCTCGCGATCCCGGTGCTCCACATCCACACCGCCGACACCGGCGCGGACGGTCTGCCGCGGTCGATCGACATCGTCAAGACGTACGACCGCATGCAGGCGGCGTTCCCGGGCGAGCAGTTCTCCGCGGACGTCGTGCTCCAGGGCGACAACCTCGACAAGGCTCAGATCCAGTCGGCTGCGCAGCAGCTGCGTGAGATCGCCAAGAAGTCGGATCAGTTCAACGAGCCGATCACGATCGACTCGAGCCCCGACGGCAAGGTCGCCGTGATCGAGGTCCCGCTCGCCGGCAGCGGCAGCGACGACACGTCGCTGAACGCGGTCAAGGCGCTGCGTGACGAGGCGGTGCCCCAGGTGCTGCCGACCGTCAACGGCGGCGAGCTCGTGGGCGTCTCCGGCTTCAGCGCCGGGTCGCTCGACTTCAACGAGCTGATGGCCTCGCGCATCTGGTACGTGTTCGCCTTCGTCTTCTCGATGGCGTTCCTGCTGCTGCTGGTCACGTTCCGCTCGATCGTCATCCCGATCAAGGCGATCGCGCTGAACATCCTGTCGGTGGCGGCCGCGATGGGCATCGTCACCTACGTGTTCCAGGACGGTCACTTCGAGGACCTCCTGAACTTCAGCTCGACCGGGGCGGTCTCGTCCTGGTTCCCGCTGATGCTCTTCGTGATCCTGTTCGGCCTCTCGATGGACTACCACGTGTTCATCCTGAGCCGGATCAAGGAGGCGGTGGACCGCGGCGAGTCGACCGACGACGCGGTCAGCCACGGGATCAAGTCGACGGCCGGCGTGGTGACCGCCGCGGCGGTCGTGATGGTCGGAGTGTTCGGCATATTCGCGACGCTCCAGTTCATCGACATGAAGCAGTTCGGCGTGGGCCTGGCGACAGCGGTGCTGATCGACGCCACGCTGGTGCGCGGCGTGCTGCTGCCGGCCACGATGAAGATGCTCGGCAAGTGGAACTGGTACCTGCCGAGCTGGCTCGAGTGGCTGCCGAAGGGCCCCGCGCTCGAGGGCTCGCCGGAGCCGCCCTCGGAGCGGCCCCCGGTGCGCACCGACCCGGTGCCCGCCGAGGCCTAGCCCCTCAGCGCCGTTCGGTCTCCGCGGCCGCTCCTACGGGAGCGGCCGCGGGCCGTTCAGCTGGGGCAGCAGGACGCTGTTTCCGCCGAAGCCGATCGTGGCCTGGAGGCGGCCGCGCCGCGCCCCCACCCCCCCGCGGCACCGGCCGTCCCCCGTCAGCCGGGCGCCGCGCGCGCCCCCCGCGCCCGTCGCCCCCCGCCCACGCC
>JBQGCL010000254.1:0-5810 GCA_052038485.1 Thermoleophilaceae bacterium
GATCGAGCGCGGGCCCGAGCCCGGCGGCGTGGGCGCCGTCTACCGCGTCTTCGGTGAGACCCTACGCGGGCTCAAGACCACGCTCGGGCGGGTGGCCGAGGGTCACCACGTGATCCAGTACCCGGAGGAGAAGACGCCGGTCTACCCGCGCTTCCGGGGCCGCCACAAGCTGCACCGCTTCGAGGACACGGGCCTCGAGAAGTGCGTCGGCTGCTCCCTCTGCGCGGCCGCCTGTCCGGCCAAGTGCATCCGCGTCGTAGCCGCCGAGAACACCCCCGACAACCAGGTGTCGGCGGGCGAGCGCCACGCGGCGGTCTACGAGATCAACATGTCGCGCTGCATCTTCTGCGGCTACTGCGAGGTCGCCTGCCCGTTCGACGCGATCACGATGGGCAACGACTACGAGCTCTCGGACTACCACCGCTCCGATCTGATCTTCACCAAGGAGATGCTGCTCGCCGATCCCCCCGAGCACACGCCGCTGCGGCGCGAAGGGGAATAGAACACCGGGCCATGTGGTTCGAGCAGGTCCTCTTCTTCCTCGCCGGCATCGGGGCGCTGGCCGGCGCGCTCGGCGTGGTCGTGCTGCGCAACCCGTTCTATTCCGTGCTCGCGCTGGTCTGCCACCTGCTCGCACTGGCCGTGCTGTTCCTGCTGCTGCACGCCGAGTTCATCGCCGCCGCCCAGGTCGTCGTCTACGCCGGCGCTGTGATGGTGCTCTACATCTTCGTCGTGGCGTACATCGGCGGCGCCGACGAGCCGCTGCGGCCCGAGGGCGGCGTGATCAACTCGTTCGGGCCGCTGTTCGCGGCGGCCATCGGGGTGGAGCTGTGCATCGCGTTCATCGCCAGCGGGCTCGAGGCGATCGACTCGCAGGGCGCCGACATCGGCGCCGGCTTCGGCTCGCCCGGTGAGATCGGCAAGCTGCTGCTGACCCGCTTCCTGATCCCGTTCGAGGCGGCCTCCTATCTGCTGCTGGTGGCGGCGGTCGGCGCGGTCGTGCTCGCGCGCCGCCGGCGCGGGCTGGACGAGATGGAGATCGGCGCGCCGCCCGGCCACCGCGAGCCGCCGCCGGATGCCGAGCTGACGATCGAGGCGAGGGTCTAGTGGACGTCGTCTGGTTCCTCGTCCTGTCCGCGTTCATCTTCGCGATCGGCGCCGGCGGCGTGCTCACGCGCCGCAACCCGCTCGTGGTGCTGCTCTGCCTCGAGCTGATGCTGAACGCCGGCAACCTCGCGCTCGTCGCGTTCTCGCGGATGCACGGCGGCCAGGCCGGTCAGGTCTTCGCGCTGATCGTGATGGTGATCGCCGCCTGTGAGGTCGTGATCGGCCTCGGAATCATCGTCGCGATGTACCGCAACCGGCTGCCGATCGACGTCGACGAGATGTCGGAGCTGCGCGGGTGAGCGCCACCTCATACGGGTGGCTGATCCTCGCGTTTCCGCTCGCCGGCTTGGTGGCGAACTCGGTCGGCTGGCTGCGCGGGCTGCCGGGACGGGTGGCCGGCTGGATCGCCAGCGGCGCGATCCTGGGCGCCTTCCTGTCCGCGATCGGCGCGCTGATCCAGCTCCAGGACCGGCCCGAGGACGCGCGCTCGCTCGTGGACTCGGCCTGGACCTACGCCTCCACGGGCGACTTCAAGGTCGACTTCGCGATCCTCGTCGACCCGCTGTCGGTGTTCATGTGCCTCGTGGTCAGCGGAGTCTCGTTCCTGATCCACGTCTACTCGGTGGCCTACATGGGCGGCGATCGCGGCTACACGCGCTACTTCGCCTACCTGAACTACTTCGTCTTCTCGATGCTGCTGCTGGTCCTGGCGGCGAACTTCGTCCTGCTGATCGTCGGCTGGGCGTTCGTCGGCGCGGCCTCCTACCTGCTGATCTCGTTCTGGTACCGGCGCCAGACCGCCACGGCGGCCGGCATCAAGGCATTCGTGATCAACGTGATCGGCGACGTCGGGCTGGTGATCGCAGCCTTCCTCGTGCTCGACAAGACCGGCTCGCTCGACTACGCCGGCGTGTTCGGCAACGTCGACTCGGCCTTCGGCCACAACGACGGCACGCTGGTGGCCGCCTGCCTGCTGATCCTGGTCGGCGCGTTCGCCAAGTCCGCCCAGCTGCCGCTGCACACCTGGCTCCCGGACGCCATGGAGGGTCCCACCCCGGTCTCGGCGCTGATCCACGCCGCGACGATGGTCACCGCCGGCGTCTACCTGATCGCGCGCATGCACCCGCTCTTCGAGCAGGCCCCGACGGCTGCCGACATCAGCGCGATCATCGGGACCGCCACGCTCGTGTTCGCGGCGACCGTGGCGCTGGCGGTCACGGACCTGAAACGGACGATCGCCTACAGCACGATCAGCCAGATCGGCTACATGGTGCTGGGCGTCTCGGTGTTCGCCTACGCCGCCGGGATGTTCCACCTGATGACGCACGCCTTCTTCAAGGCGCTGCTGTTCATGGGCGCCGGGTCGGTGATCAGCGCGATGGGCGGGATCCAGGACATGGACCGCATGGGCGGCTTCCGCAAGGCGATGCCGTTCACGTTCGTGGCGTTCCTGTGCGGTGCGCTCGCGCTCGCCGCGTTCCCGTTCACGTCCGGCTTCTTCTCGAAGGACGAGATCCTCGCGTTCACGATCGAGCGCGGCGGCTGGTACCTCGCCCTCGCGATCGCCGGCTACATCGGCGCCGCGCTGACCGCCTTCTACGCGTTCCGGATGGTGTTCCGCGTGTTCTGGGGCCCGCCCGTCGAGGAGGCGCGCGAGCTCGAGCAGGGCCACCTCGCCCACCACCCGCCCGCCAACCCGGCGAGCGGCGAGGCCGAGGACACCGACGTCGGCTTCCCTGCCGAGGAGCACCACATCGCCGAGCGCGAGTGGCCGATGAAGGCCGCGATGGGCCCGCTCGCCGTGCTGGCGCTGTTCGCCGGCCTGGTCCAGGTGCCCGGCGTGGACGACATGATCGGGAAGTTCCTCGAGCCGACCTTCGCGGACTCGCAGTTCCACGAGACCGCGCCCAGCGACAGCGCCGAGTGGACCGGCCTGCTGCTCGGCGGCCTGATCTCGCTCGGGGGCATCACGGCGGCCTACATCGCCTACGTGCGCCGCCGCGGCATCACGCTCCAGCTGCGCGACCGCTTCTCGCACGTGCACGCCTTCCTCGTCAACAAGTGGTACTTCGACGAGCTGTTCGAGGCGATCTTCGTCCGGCCGGTCGCCACCGCCGGCGCGTTCGGCCGCGCGGTCGTCGAGACCCGCTTCGTGCAGGACTTCATCGTCGGCGGTGCCACCGGAATCGTGCGGATCGGAACCGGCTTCGCGCGCGCCATCCAGACCGGCTATCTGCGCGCCTACGCGCTGCTGCTGCTGCTCGGCATGGCCCTGCTCGCCCTCTACTTCCTGCTGGCCAGCTCATGACCATCCACCTGTCGATCATCCTGTTCCTCCCGCTCGCCACCGGTGTGCTCGGCGCGCTGCTGCCGCGAGGGATGGCGCGCTGGGCGGTGCTGGCCGGGACGGTCGCGGTGCTGGCCTACGTGATCGTGCTGCTGGCCGACTTCGACCCGGGCGGCGGTCTCCAGTACGTCACCGACGACAAGTGGATCCCCGAGCTCGGCGTCCGCTACCAGCTCGGAGTCGACGGTCTCAACCTGTTCATGGTCGCGCTGACGGCGATCGCGTGGGTGCCGGTGACGCTGGTGGCGGCCTTCCGCGAGCCCGACCGGCCCAAGCAGTTCTTCTTCTGGCTGGCGCTCGGCGAGACCGCGGTGCTGGGCGCGTTCCTGGCCCAGGACCTGGCGCTGTTCATCGTCTTCTTCGACCTGATGCTGGTGCCGTTCTACTTCATGATCGGCGCCTGGGGCAGCGGCGACCGCGTGCGCGCGACGACCAAGTTCGTGATCTACACGCTGGCCGGCTCGCTGCTGATGCTGGCGGCCGCGGTCGCGCTGGGGGTGCTGTCCACGCCCGACGGCGGCGAGATCTCGTTCTCGCTGGCCCAGCTCCAGGAGCGCTCGGTCTCGGAGGGCACGCAGCATTGGATCGTGCTGCTGTTCGCGCTCGCCTTCTTCGTCAAGGCGCCGCTGTTCCCGCTGCACGGCTGGGTGCCGGAGACCTACCGCTCGTCGCCGATCGTGACGATCGCGCTGCTCGGCGGTGTGCTCTCGAAGGTCGGCGTCTACGGCTTCCTGCGGATCGTGCTGCCGATCATGCCCGAGGGCGCGCAGTACTGGCAGGAGCTGTTCATCGTGATCGCGGTCTTCTCGATCCTGTACGGGTCGATCCTCGCGTTCTCGCAGGACAACGTGCGTCTGGTGGTCGCCTACTCGTCGATCGCCCAGATGGGCTTCATCGTGCTGGGCATCTTCGCCCTCGAGGACAAGGGCGCCCAGGGCGCGCTGCTCCAGATGCTCAACCACGGCCTGGTGGTCGTCCCGCTGTTCCTGATCATCGGGGTGATCGCCGATCGCGCGGGCGGCAGCGAGTCGCTGCGCGAGCTGGGCGGGATGGCGTTCCGGGCGCCCGTGCTCGCGACGCTGTTCCTGATCGTCGCCTTCGCGACGCTCGCGATGCCGGGCTCGGCCAACTTCGTCGGCGAGATCCTCGTCCTGTTCGGGACCTTCGAGGACAAGCTCGTCTACGGGCTGGTCGCGAGCGTCGGCGTGGTGCTCGCGTCGGTTTACATGATCCGCGTCTTCCAGCGCACCATGCACAACCGGCCGGGCGAGGCGGTCGAGTCGCGTGAGATCGACGGGCTGCACCTCGCCGCCGTGGTGCCGCTGGTCGCCGTGATCGTTGCGCTCGGCGTCTACCCGAACTTCGTCGTGCACCGGACCGAGGCCGCGACGACCGCGGCGATCGCCGAGGCGAGCGGCGCCGACCAGGTGGCGGCCCGATGACGCTCCCGCTCGCCGAGGTCCAGGCGCCGGTCATCGACTACAAGGAGCTGTCGCCCCTGCTCGCGACGCTCGGCGGCTCGATCGTCGTGCTGATGGTCGGGCTGTTCCGCGGCCGCACGGTCCAGACGCTGCTCGTGCCCGCGCTGACCAAGGTCTCGCTGCTCACCGCGATCGGCCTGACGATCTGGATCTGGGAGCCGGGCGTGCGCAAGCCGATCATCGAGGGCTCGCTGACGGTCGACACGCTGGCGCTCGGGATCGCGATGCTCGTGTACGTGGCGGCGCTCGTCTGCGTGGCGCTGTCGTGGCGCGCGACGGCGGCCCGGGAGGCCGGCCACGGCGAGTACCACTCGATGCTGCTCGGCTCGGTCACCGGCATGGTGCTGCTGGCGCAGTCATCCGACCTGATCACGCTGTTCGTCGGGCTCGAGCTGCTCTCGATCCCGCTCTACGTGCTGTGCGCGACCGAGCTGCGCCGGCGCACGTCGCTCGAGGCGGGGCTGAAGTACCTGGTGATCGGCTCGGTCGGATCGGCGACGCTGCTCTACGGGCTGGCGCTGATCTACGGCGCGACGGGCGCGATGCAGTTCGACTCGATCGCCGACGCGCTCGCGGGCGACACGATCTCGCTGACCGACCCGCTGCTGCTGACCGGCGTCGGGCTGCTCGCGACGGGCCTCGCCTTCAAGGCGTCGGTTGCGCCCTTCCATCAGTGGACGCCCGACGTGTACCAGGGCGCCCCCACGCCGATCACGACGTTCATGGCGGTTGCGACCAAGGCCGCGGCGTTCGGGGTGATGCTGCGGCTGTTCGACCACGCGCTCGGGCTCTCGCAGCTCGACTGGGGACCCGCGCTCGCGGCGCTGGCGACGGCGACGATCGTGATCGGCAACGTGGGCGCGATCGCACAGCGG
>JBQGCL010000255.1:0-2638 GCA_052038485.1 Thermoleophilaceae bacterium
CCAGTGGACGGTCGTCTCGTGGTCGCCGCCGTTGCGGACGCGCACGTCGATCTCGGAGCCTTGGCGCACCCGCAGGGTCGGCCCGGGGACGCTGCCGTTGTAGGCGATCATCCGGACGCGGTGGTCGCCGATCCGGTTGGCGACGGGGGCGATGCGCAGTTCGTAGGTGTCGCCGTCGGCGAGCTCGACGATCTCGCTGGCACCCGCGGTGAGCAGGCCGGTGGGGTCGGTGGAGAAGAGCTGTTGGGTGGCGTGCGGGGTGGTCATCGGGGGTCCTCCAGGGCCAGCAGGGAGCGGAGGTCGTCGGGGATGGGCATGGGCTGGAAGGCGCTGACGTCTGCGCCGCCCGTGTTGCCGGCGGGGTAGAGGCCGCTGACCGAGCCCGGCACGGCGAGAAGCAGGCGGAGCGACTGACCGGCGAGTTCGCGGCGGTCGCGGCGGCGCCAGGCTGCGGCGAGCATCGCCGCGTGCGTCACGAGGTGCGGCCACGCCATCGGCTGACTGAGGATGTGCGCCCGCTCGAGGTGCCGCCATTCCTCGGTCGCGTCGCCGCGGGCTCTCGCGGCGCGTGCGCGGTCGCGCTCGGAGTCCCAGGCGATCCTGATCGTGCCCCGACGGTCGGCGTGGGTTGTCGGTTGCGTCGCGGTCATGGTCCCTCCCTGACAGTCGGTTGACCTCAGGGAACCGCGGAGACCTTCCAGCGGCCTTGCACCGCCCTGTTACGGGCGTGGGCGTGGCTACTTTGCGGCTTCAGCGGCGGCCTTGACGGCCTGCAGCGTGGTTTCCATGGTGTCGGCGTTGCGCTTCGCCCGGTCCGGCGAGCCGGTGATGAGCGGTGAGACGGCCCGGAGGATCGGGCCCCGGCGATCCTCGACCGATTCGGCGAGCTGCACGCCGTCGGACTGCGGCTCGATCCGATATTCCCACTGGGCGACCGGCTGTCGGAAGTAGGTGACGTCCCAGGCGAAGAGCTCACAGGGGCGCATCTCGGCGATCGTCGACGTGGTCGTCCAGCGGCGACGGCCGTTGCGGCTCGTGCCGCGGAAGCGGGCGCCGACCGCGGGTCGGGTCGCGCCGCTGATCCATCGGCAACGTGTGCACTCCGGGCTCCATTCCGCCATGCGCATGGGGTCGGCGACCAGGTCGTAGACCACCTGGGCGGGAGCGTGGATAAGGATCGACCTGTCCGTCATGTCGTGAGCTCCGCCACGAGAGAGGTGAACGCCCGATCTTGGCCGGCTGCGTCGTCGGTCGACGGCAAGGCGCGCTCGAGCGCCATGAGGTCCTCGGCGTCGCGTTGCCGGAGCGGGAGGCCGCGGGCTTCCCGCTCCGCGCGTGCCGCGCGCAACAGCGTGCGGGCGAACGCGGGCTGCTCCGGTGCCTCGGCTCGCGCGAGGTCCTCCATGGCTTCGCACATGGCAGCCGCGTGGCCGATGCGCGAGGCGAGTGCAAGCGCGCGGCGGTGAAGGCCGCGGGCCTCGTCGACGTCGCCGGCCAGGCGTTGTGCCTGGCCGAGTACGTGCAGGGCGGACACCGTGCCCTCCGTGTAGCCGATCTGCTCCTGGAGGTCGAGCGCTTCCACCGCGGGGGAGACCGCTGAAGAGGGGTCGCCGTCGGTGATCGTGAGCTGGGCGATCTGGGTCAGCGCGATGCCCAGGACGTGGAGATCGCCCGCCCGCCTGGCGTGCTCGACGCCCTCCTTGGCCACCTGCGGGGCGTCCGGGTCGTGCTGATCGAACAGGGTGCGCGCCTGCAGGACCTTGCAGACGGCGAGTCCCCACTGGTCCTCGACCTTGGCGAGGAGCTCGATCGCGTCCGCATGCGCGTGCAGCGAGCGGGCATGGTGGCCGAGCGCCCACTCGGCGACAGCCGCGGCGTTGAGCCCGTACGCGGTTCCCGCCGGGTCGCCGCAGCCTCGGCCCAGCTCGGCGGCGAGATAGCCGGCATCCCGTGCGGTCTCCAGCCGCCCCAGCGAGGCGGCGAGCAACGCGTAGCCCCACACGCACTTGGCGCGGGTCGCTGCCGGGACGTCCTCGACGCCCACGAGTCGTTCGAGGTTGTCGATGGCCTCGGTGAGCATGCCGTTCAGCGTCCAGAACCAGGCCAGCGCGCCGGCCTGGCGTGCGGCCCGGCCGACGTCGCCGGTGAGCATGGACCACTCGAGCGCCGCCCGGAAGTTGTTGATGTCGCGGCGGAACCGGTCGAGCCACTCCAGTTGTTCAGGGCCGCGGATGGCGATCTCTCCACGCTCCGCGTGCTCGGTGAAGTAGGTCGCGTGGCGCCCTCTGGTGTCGTCGGCGTCCAGTTCGGCGAGCACGTCCAGGGCGTAGGCCCGCAGCGTGTCGAGCAGGCGGTAGCGGTCGGAGCCGGCACGGGTGACCATCGACTGCTTGACGAGGGACGCCAACAGTTCCAGCGCGTTCGGCAGCCCCGCGCCCGCCACTTCCAGTGCGGCGTCGAGGTCGAAGGTGCCGGCGAACACCCCGAGCCGGGCGAACAACGTGCGCTGTTCGCTGGTGAGCAGCTCGAAGCTCCAGTCGATCGCCGCCCGCAGCGTTTGTTGGCGCGCCGCGGCGTCGGCGCCGCCGTCGACGAGGAGATCGAATCGGTGGGTGAGGCGCGATCGGATCGCCCGAGG
>JBQGCL010000256.1:0-5085 GCA_052038485.1 Thermoleophilaceae bacterium
ACCTGGAGATGGAGAAGGGCACCGACGCGCTGGCCACCGTTGCCGAGGCGGTCGACCACAAGGAGCCCGAGGCGATCGAGCTGTCCGACCTCGACATCGAGGTGATCAGGGCCACCCAGGGCCCGATGGACCCGGTCGCCGAGCCCTACGAGGCCGCCGCGGCGAAGCTCGGCATGCCGGTGGCCAAGGTGCTCGAACACCTCGAGTCGATGCGCGAACGCCGCGCGCTGCGCCGCGTGGCCGCGATCCTCTACCACCGCCGCGCCGGCTTCTCCGCCAACGGCATGGGTGTCTGGAAGGTGCCGGAGGAGCGCATCCTCGAGCTGGGCCCGCGGATGGCGTCGTTCCGCGGCATCTCGCACTGCTACCAGCGCCCGACCTACGCGGACTGGCCCTACTCGGTCTTCACGATGGCCCACGGCCGCTCGAAGGAGGAGTGCGACGCGATCCTCGCCTCGATCGCCGCCGACACCGGCATCGACGAGCGCCGCACGCTCTACTCCTCGACCGAGTTCAAGAAGATCCGCATGCTCTACTTCACCGGCGCGCACGCGGAGTGGGAAGCGCAGTACGCCTGAGCGAGCGCTCGGCCGCCGCCTACGCGCGCGCGGTCGACCTGATGCCCGGCGGTGTCAACTCGCCGGTCCGCGCGATGCGCTCGGTCGGTCGCGATCCGGTCTTCGTCGCGCGCGGCGAGGGCGCCGAGCTGATCGACGTCGACGGCAACCGCTACGTCGACTGGGTGATGTCGTGGGGGCCGCTGATCGCCGGCCACGCCCACCCGGACGTCGTCGCCGCGGTGACCGCCGCGGCCGCGGCCGGCACCAGCTTCGGGGCACCGACCGAGGCCGAGACCGAATTGGCCGCCGAGGTCGTCGACCGGGTGCCGAGCGCGGAGATGGTGCGGCTGGTGTCGAGCGGCACGGAGGCCTCGATGAGCGCGCTGCGGCTGGCGCGCGCCGCCACCGGCCGCGACAAGATCGCCAAGTTCGCCGGCGCGTACCACGGCCACGTGGACGGCCTGCTGGCCGAGGCCGGCTCGGGGCTCGCGACGCAAGGCATCCCGGCGTCGCCGGGGGTGACCGCGGCGCAGGCCGCCGACACGGTCGAGGTCCCCTGGGGGACGCTGCCCGAGGGCGAGTTCGCCGCGATCGTGTGTGAGCCGTACCCGGCCAACATGGGTCTGGTGCTCCCGCGCGACGGCTTCCTCGAGGCCCTGCGCGAGCGCGCGACCGAGACCGGCGCGCTGCTGGTCTTCGACGAGGTGATCAGCGGCTTCCGGGTCGGACGCGGCGGCGCCCAGGAGCGTGAGGACGTCACGCCCGACCTGAGCATCCTCGGCAAGGTGATCGGCGGCGGGCTGCCGGCGGCCGCGTACGCCGGGCGGCGCGACCTGATGGAGCGGGTCGCCCCGGCGGGCGACGTCTACCAGGCCGGCACGCTGTCGGGGAACCCGCTCGCGACCGCCGCGGGGCTGGCCACGCTGAAGCTGCTCGACGGCGAGGCCTACGCGCGCCTCGACCGGCTGGCCGCCGCGCTCGCGGACGGCCTGCGCGAGGCGGCCGGCGACGTCCCGGTCCAGGTCTGTCACACCACCGGCCTGCTCACCGTCTTCTTCAGCGAGGAGCCGGTTCGTGACTACGAGGACGCAAAGCGCTGCGACACCGAGCGGTACGCCGCCTTCTGCCGCGCGATGCTCGACAGCGGCGTCTATCTGCCGCCCTCGCAGTTCGAGGCCTGGTTCCCGTCGCTCGCGCACACCGCCGCGCACGTGGAGCAGACGATCGAGGCCGCCCGCGAGGCCTTTGCGTGACCGTGCTCGCCGAGATCGCGAGCGCGGCGGGGCCCTCGCTGGTGCCGTACGCCGTCGAGCGCCCCGGCCCGGAGCGCTTCGAAGCCGCGCTCGGCGACCGGCTGTTCGTGCTCGAGGCCGTCTACGAGGGCTACCTGCTGCACTACGGCGAGCCGCGCCTGTTCGAGGGGATGGACCCCGACCTGCGGCTGCTGGCCGGCGACGCCCTCTACGCGCTCGGGCTGGCCCGGCTCGCCGAAAGTGGCGACCTGCCGGCGGTCGCAGAGCTGTCCGACCTGATATCGCGCTCCGCGCAGGCCCACGCCGAGGGCCGTGGGGACGTGGCGGAGGCGCTCTGGGACGCCTCGGCACGCGCTCTCCGGCCCGGCGCGCGATAGGCTCCCGCCCCCGGCGCAGCGGGCTGCCAATCGTGCTGCTCGGCACCAAGTTGGCACTAGTCTTCCCTGCGCCTCAGAATCACCTTCACACCCGTGGCTGATCCCCCCAAGTTCGACAAGAAGTCCCGCTACACCGAGGGTCGCGGCTTTGCCGGTGCCTTCGAGGGCGAAACCGTCACCCGCCGCCGCCTCATGGAGGGCGGCGTGCAGCTTGCGGGCGGCGTCGCCGTAGCCGCGATCGCGCTGCCCGCGCTTGGCTTTGCGCTCGGCCCGCTGTTCGAGGAGACCGTGCCGGAGCGCTGGATGGACGTCGGCCCAGAGGACGACTTCAACGACGAGACATACGTGCCGAAGGTGATCAGCCTGGTGCCGCAGGTCGGCGACGCCGGCAAGACGACGATCTACGTGCGCGCCTTCAACGAGCAGAAGGACAAGGTCGTCGAGGGCGAGGACCCGCTGCCCTACGTCGCGATCTCCACGCGCTGCGCCCACCTCGGCTGCCCGGTGCGCTACATCCAGGCGTCGCAGAAGTTCGTCTGCCCGTGTCACGGCGGCGTCTACGGCTTCCAGGGCCAGGTCGAGGGCGGTCCGCCGGTGCGTCCGCTCGACCGCTTCTACACGCGCGTGACCAGCGGGCGCGTCGAGGTCGGCAAGCGCTTCTCGCTCAACTCCGACCTGCACCGGTTCCCGCACCCGCGTGACCCCTCCAACCACCTCGACGGGCTCTGGCAGTACCTGTACCCGGGGAGGCCGACCACATGAAGCTCTTGCGCCCCGCGCCGAAGCGCCCCGGCCAGGATCGCGACGGCAAGAACGGCCGCAACGGCGCCCCGCCCCCGAAGCCGACGGCGAAGGACCATCTGGTCGAGGGCACCGCCACGGCGGTCGGCTGGCTCGACGAGCGCACCGGCGCCACCCCGTTCCTGCGCGGCTTCCTCTACCGCAAGGTCCCGAAGGGCACGAACTGGTTCTACACGCTCGGCTCGGCCACGATGTTCGCGTTCCTGTCGCAGGCGATCACCGGCGTGTTCCTGGCGATGTACTACGAGCCGGACTCCACGCGCGCCTACGAGTCGGCCGCGCACATCACCAACGACGTCTTCCTCGGCGAGTTCGTGCGCGGCATGCACAAGTGGGGCTCGTCGGTGATGATCATCCTGATCTTCCTGCACATGGGCAGGACGTTCTTCTTCGGCGCGTACAAGTACCCGCGCGAGCTGAACTGGGTGATCGGCGTGCTGCTGCTGGTGCTGACGCTGATGATGGGCCTCACCGGCTACCTGCTTCCGTTCGACCAGCGCTCCTTCTGGGCCACGGTCGTGGCGGTCAACATCAACGCCTCCGGGCCGATCGTGGGTCCGTACCTCGCCGATTTCCTGCGCGCGGGCGCGGAGTTTGGGCCCACCACGATCAGCCGCTTCTACGCGTTGCACATGCTGCTCATCCCGGGGCTGATCGCGGCCCTGATCGGCGCTCACATCTACCTGGTCACCAAGCTCGGCACCACGGCTCCGCCGTGGCTGAAAGCCGAGAAGAAGGACCTCTTGACCGAGGAGGTCTAGGGCGAGGTGAACCCCAGGGAGCGCGAGCAGTACCTGCGCGAGTACTCGATCCTGAAGGGCCAGGGCAAGCCGTTCTTCCCCTACGCCGTGATGAAGGACAGCATGATGGCTGCGATCACCGTCGGCGTGATCGTGCTCATGTCGATCCTGTTCGGCGCCGAGCTGGGGCCCAAGGCCGACCCGACGACCACGACCTACACGCCGCGGCCGGAGTGGTACTTCTTCTTCCTGTTCGAGCTGCTGCGCGTGGTCAAGCCGCCCGCGCTCGTCTTCATCGCGACCATCGGCATCCCCACGCTCTGCCTGGTCCTGCTGCTGACGCTGCCGTTCTTCGACCGCAACCCCGAGCGCAACCCGCTGCGGCGTCCGATCGCCACGGTGGCCGGCATCGCCACGATCGCGGCGATGGCCTACCTGACCGTGCTGGGCGCGCTGGCCGGCGCTCCCACCGAGATCGAGCTCGCCACCGCGCCGCAGTACGAGGAGGGCAAGCAGATCACCGCCTCGGCGGGCTGCCTCGGGTGCCACAAGATCGGCGAGAACGGCAATACGCTCGGGCCCGACCTGACCGAGATCGGCGCCCGGCTCGGCAAGGACGCGATCGCGCGCACGCTGATCAACCCGACGCCGCCGATGCCCGCGTTCACCGCGCTGCGCGACGAGCATCCGGAGCAGTTCGACAAGCTCGTCGAGTACGTCTCGTCGCTCAAGGGCGAGAACTAGTGGCCGGCGGGGGCGCCCCCGCCACCGGAACCCAGCCCGAGACGCAGGTGCGCGCGATGTTCGACCGCATCGCCCGCGTCTACGACCGCATGAACTCGGTGATGACGGCGGGCATGCACCACCGCTGGCGCCGGCGCGCGGCGGACCTGGCCCGGGTCGGCCCCGGCTCGCGCGCGCTCGACGTCGCCACCGGCACGGGCGACCTCGCGATCGAGCTCCAGCGGCGCGGCGCCCAGGTCGTCGGGCTCGACTTCTCGGAGCGCATGCTGGAGCTCGCCCGCGAAAAGGCGCCCGCTGTCGAGTTCGTGCAGGGCAACGCGCTCGAGCTGGACTACCCGGACGCGTCGTTCGACGCGGTGACGGTCGGCTTCGGGGCGCGTAACTTCGCCGACCTCGACCGCGGCCTGCGCGAGCTGACGCGCGTCACCCGCCCGGGCGGGCGGGTGGTGATCCTCGAGATCACCACTCCCCAGAAGCCGCCGCTGTCTTGGTTCTTCCGCTTCTGGTTCGACAGGGCCGTTCCGGCGCTCGGCCGGCTCGCGGGCGACCCCGACGCCTACACCTACCTGCCCTCGAGCGTGCGCCGCTTCCCCGATCCGAACGAGCTCGC